>JAZKHK010000185.1:0-2236 GCA_040385425.1 Pseudomonadota bacterium
GCGAGCGCCTCCGAACAGGTCAGCGCCACCGCGCAGGCGCTGTCGCAAGCCGCCAGCGAACAGGCCGCCGGGGTCGAGGAAACCAGCGCCTCGCTCGAGCAGATAACCGCCTCGATCGCGCAGAACACCGAAAACGCGCGCGTCACCGAAAGCATGGCCAGCAAGGCCGCCCAGGACGCCGCCGACGGCGGCCAATCGGTTGACGCCACCGTCTCGGCCATGACCCAGATCGCCAAGAAGATCGGCATCATCGACGACATCGCCGCGCAGACCAACCTGCTGGCTTTGAACGCCGCGATTGAAGCGGCGCGGGCCGGCGAACACGGCAAAGGCTTTGCCGTGGTGGCCGCCGAAGTGCGCAAACTGGCCGAACGCAGCCAGGTCGCCGCCCAGGAAATCGGCGAAGTCGCCACCAACAGCGTCGAGCTGGCCGAGAAAGCCGGCAAGCTGCTCGAGCAGATGGTGCCCTCCATCCGCAAGACCGCCGACCTGGTGCAGGAAATTGCCGCCGCCTCCAGCGAGCAGTCCAGCGGCGTGGGCCAGATCAACTCGGCCGTGGGCCAGTTGAACCAGACCACCCAGCAAAATGCCTCCAGCTCCGAAGAACTCGCCGCCACCTCCGAAGAGATGAGCAGCCAGGCCGAGCAGTTGCAGCAGACCATGTCCTTCTTCAAGCTCGACAGCGCGGGCCCCGCCAGCGCGCCGGCCTACAGCGCGCGCAAGAGCGCATCCAGTGCCAAGCCGGTGGCCGCCAAGCGCCTGGGCCTCAAAGCCGGGGGCAACCTGGCGCAGGCCGCGCGCACCGACATCGACGAAACCCAGTTCACCAAGTTCTGATGGAGTTCGTCATGAGCACCCTGGCGAAGAGCGAGGTCAAGGCCGCGCCCGAGCAGACCCAGTACCTGACGTTCCTGCTGGGCGGCGAGATGTTCTCGATCAGCATCCTGGCGATCCGCGAGATCATCTGGTACGCCAACCTGACCGAAGTGCCGATGATGCCCGCGTGCATTCGCGGCGTGATCAACCTGCGCGGCGCGGTGGTGCCGGTGATGGACCTGTCGGCGCGCTTTGGTAAGCCGGCCACGGCGGTGACCAAGAGCACCTGCATCATCATCATCGAGATCGCCGGCGCCAGCGGGGGCGAGAGCCAGAGCATGGGCGTGGTGGTGGACGCGGTGCAGGCGGTGCTGGAGATCCCGGCCAGCGAGATCGAGCCGGCGCCGGCCTTTGGCGCGAAGATCAGGAGCGACTTCATCGCCGGGATCGGCAAGGTCAACGGCAAGTTCGTGATCCTGCTCGACGTCAACCGCGTGCTCTCCCATGAGGAGATCGGAGCGATGAGCCGGGGCGCCGATTCGGCCAACCTGATGATCGAAAATCGTTAACTTAGATCATCTCCTACGCAAGCATTCAAACTGAGACTCCATGCCAGAAGCAGCCTCTTATAACCATGGCGTAAGACCCATTACCGACACCGAACTGGCCCAATTTCAGCGCTTTATTTTTGCCGAGGCGGGTATTACCATGTCATCGTCCAAAAAGGCGTTGGTGATGGGCCGTCTGGGCAAGCGGGTGGCGCTGCATCAGTTGGACAATTTCAGCCAGTACTTTAATTTGCTCTCGTCAGGAAATCACCCTGACGAGGTACAAATGGCGGTTGACTTGCTGACCACCAATGAGACTTATTTTTTCCGCGAAATAAAACATTTCGATTTCCTGCGCCAGCAAGCTCTGGCGGCGCGTAACCGCGCCAATCCGTTTCGCGTCTGGAGTGCCGCCAGCTCCAGCGGCGAAGAAGCTTACAGCATTGCCATGGTGCTGGCCGATTGCCTGGATTCCACGCCGTGGGAGGTGCTGGGTACCGACATCAGCACCCATGTGCTGCACGGTGCCACGCGCGCTTTGTACACCATGGAACGCGCTCGCCATATTCCACCTACTTACCTACACCGTTTCTGTCTCAAAGGCAGGGGGGAGCACGAAGGTCACTTGCTGATTGACCGCCGTCTGCGCGACCGCGTACTCTTTCGCCAAGTCAACCTCAATGTTCCGCTGCCCAATTTAGGGCAATTTGATTTGGTTTTTTTGCGCAACGTGATGATTTATTTCAGCGACGACACCAAGCGTGAGGTGGTGGCCCGGGTGATCTCGACAATCAAGCCTGATGGTCATTTTTGTGTTGGCCATTCAGAAAGCCTCAACAACATCACCCAGGCGGTGAGTCCCGTTGCACCTT
>JAZKHK010000185.1:2259-16530 GCA_040385425.1 Pseudomonadota bacterium
CAAAAATCGGCGTAACAGAGTCGCAATGAAAGACCTGATTGGTATTTTTTTGCAACCGGGCGATTGGTTTGTGGCTGATGCCAAGTACCAGATTCGCACCATATTGGGCTCCTGTGTCTCGATCACCCTGTGGCATCCCGAGACACGCGTCGGTGGCATGTCGCATTTTTTACTACCTTCCCGGGGTGTGGCGGCAAAAGACCAGCCCCTTGACGGCCGCTATGGTGACGAGGCGCTGCAACTGATGCTCAACAAACTCAGGCAAGCAGGCGTGTCACCGGCACAGTGCCAGGGAAAAATTTTTGGCGGCGGCAATATGTTTCCGGGTCAATCACGAGAAGGCGCCCTTAATGTGGGGCAGCGTAACGGTGAAGCGGCGCGTGCCCTGTTGCTCGAAAATGGCATTTCCGTTGTATCTGAGTGTCTGTTTGGCATCGGCCATCGGCAAGTTATTTTTGACGTAAGCCGGGGCGATGTCTGGTCGTGTCAGGTCAAGCCAAGCGTGCAAGCGGTCTAACTATAGGACACATGGTTTGGCACGAATCAAAGTCATGGTGGTGGACGATTCCGCAGTGGTGCGGCAGGTTGTCACGGGTCTGCTTGCCGCCGACCCCGAGATTGAGGTGCTTTGCGCTGTGGCCAACCCGCTGTTGGCCATGGCCCGCATGAAGGTTCAGTGGCCTGATGTCATCGTTCTCGATATTGAAATGCCGCACATGGACGGTATTACTTTTTTGAAAAAGATCATGTCCGAACGGCCCACGCCGGTCGTTATTTGCTCAACGCTCACCGAACAAGGGGCGCAAACCTCCCTGGCAGCCCTGTCGGCCGGGGCGGTCGCCATCATTACAAAACCCAAGATCGGCCTCAAACAGTTTCTGATCGATGCCACGAATGATTTGACCATTGCCGTCAAGGCAGCGGCCAGAGCCAATGTAAAAAAACTGCCAGTGATGGAAAAGCTCAACGCCGATGCGATCCTGCCAGCAGCCGACAACCGGACGGCCATGCTTCAAACCACCGAGCGCGTGGTGGCGCTGGGCACCTCCACGGGCGGAACACAGGCATTGGAGGTGGTTTTAAAGAGCTTGCCCCGCGTTTGTCCAGGCATTGTCATCGTGCAGCACATGCCTGAAAAATTCACAGCTGAGTTTGCCAACCGACTCAACAGTATCTGTCAGATCGAAGTGAGAGAGGCTCAGAACAATGACCGCGTCGTGCCCGGTTGCGCCTTAATCGCCCCAGGCGGCAAGCACATGCTGCTGCGCCGCACCGGCGCCCAGTATTTTGTTGAGGTGATGGATGGACCACTGGTGAACCGGCACCGGCCCTCGGTTGACGTGCTGTTTCGCTCCGTATCGAAATGCGCCGGGGCCAACGCACTCGGGGTGATCATGACCGGCATGGGGGACGACGGTGCGGCCGGCTTGCTGGAGATGCGCAAAGCCGGTGCCCACACCCTGGCTCAAGATGAAGAAAGCTGTGTGGTCTATGGCATGCCCAAGGAAGCCGTCAAACGGGGCGCCGTTGAAAGAACCGTGCCCCTGACCGCCATCTGGCGCGAGATCATGCAGCAACTGTCGAAAAGCTAAACCGATCCGCTGATGGGTTTCAAATCCACCCTGACATCGCCGCACTGAGCCCGACGGCGTAAAGCATGGTCCATGACGACCAACGCCAGCATGGCCTCGGCAATGGGCGTGGCGCGAATGCCCACACAGGGGTCATGCCGGCCCTTGGTAATGACTTCTGCCGGTTGACCCTTGATATCAATCGACTCGCGCGGCGAGAGGATGGAGCTGGTAGGTTTGATGGCAATCGACACCTCCAGGTCTTGCCCGGTGCTGATGCCACCCAGCACGCCACCGGCATTGTTCGACCTGAAGCCTTGCGGCGAGAGTGAATCGCCATGCGTGGTGCCGCGTTGCGCCACGCTGGCAAAACCGGCGCCAATTTCCACGCCTTTGACGGCGTTGATACCCATCATGGCGTAGGCAATGTCAGCATCCATCTTGTCAAACAAAGGTTCACCCAAACCGACCGGCACGTTCGAGGCCGAAACGCGGATGCGGGCACCGCAGGAGTCACCCGCCTTGCGTAGCGCCTCCATGTAGGCTTCCAACGCAGACACATCGGCTACCGGGGCAAAAAACGGGTTGTTGGGCACAAAATCCCACGACTCGAAACCAATCGGCAACTCGCCAATTTGCGTCATGCAACCCCGAAACACCGTTCCATACTGTTCTGCCAGCCACTTTTTGGCCACGGCACCGGCGGCCACCATGGGCGCCGTCAGGCGAGCGGATGAACGGCCACCGCCACGCGGGTCGCGAATGCCGTATTTCTGGAAATAGGTGTAATCAGCATGCCCGGGGCGAAACGACTCCAGAATGTTGCCGTAGTCTTTGCTGCGCTGGTCGGTGTTTTTGATCAGCAGACAAATCGGCGTGCCCGTAGTCTTGCCTTCATAAACGCCGGACAGGATTTCAACGGCGTCCGGTTCATTCCGCTGGGTAACGAATTTGGAAGTGCCGGGCCGACGGCGATCCAGGTCGGGCTGGATGTCGGCCTCACTCAAGACCATACCGGGGGGGCAGCCATCAATCACGCAGCCAATGGCCGGGCCGTGGGATTCACCAAAATTGGTGACTGCGAATAAGTGTCCGAATGTGTTGCCGCTCATGGGCGTTGATTATCCCAGAGCAGCGCGTCCTCGACGCTGGGACCGATTTATAAAGTTGATGCCGGTGGTCGTGCTTTGTCGTCGTCTTCAGGCCAGTCATGAATGTAGGCCTTGAGCATTTTGTTCTCAAAATTCTGGGTATCGACCACAATCTTGGCGACGTCGTAGAAACTGATGACGCCCATCAGCATCCGGTTGTCCATGACTGGCATATAGCGGGCGTGGCTGCCCAGCATCATGCGGCGCACTTCATCGATATCGGTCTCGTTGGTGCAGGTCATCGGAGCGTCGTCCATGGCGGTTCGAACCACGGTCGTGCCAATAACGCCACCGTTTTTCACCACGGTCTGAATGACCTCGCGAAACGTCAGCATGCCGACCAAATCGCCGAACTCCATGATGACCAGCGAACCCAGGTCTTTTTCTGCCATCACGGCCACCGCCCGCGCCAAAGGTTCATCCGGTGTCGCGGTGTAAAGGGTATTGCCCTTGACGCGCAAAATATCACTGACTTTCATAGAGCTCCACGTAATTTATTAGTGCATCCAGATCATCTGTCATGACCTGATATGAACGAAATATAGCCCACAATAAGCGAATTACGGCCCACAGGCCGTCAAGAACAACCCAAAAGCCTCTCCTAAAAAACGAAGGAACCCCATGCCCGGCTATTCAGACCCCGGTTTTGACACTTTGGCACTGCACGCCGGTGCCGCCCCCGACCCCACCACGGGTGCCCGTGCCGTACCAATTCACCTCACCACGTCCTTCGTGTTCGAGTCCAGCGACCATGCTGCGGCGCTGTTCAATCTGGAACGCGCCGGCCACGTTTACTCGCGCATCAGCAACCCGACCAACGCGGTGCTGGAACAGCGCGTGTCGGCCCTGGAAGGCGGCATTGGCGCCATCACCACGGCCAGTGGCCAAGCCGCACTGCACCTGAGCGTGGCCACACTGATGAGCGCGGGCTCGCACATCGTGGCCTCCACGGCCTTGTATGGGGGCTCACAAAACCTGTTGCATTACACAATGCGGCGCTTTGGTATCGAGACGACATTTGTCAAACCCGGCGACATTGACGGCTGGCGTGCGGCCGTGCGCCCGAATACCAAGCTATTTTTTGGTGAAACCGTGGGCAACCCGGGGCTGGACGTGCTGGACATCGCCACCGTATCCAGCATTGCCCACGAAGCCGGAGTGCCGCTGCTGGTGGACTCCACGCTGACCACGCCCTGGCTGATCAAGCCCTTCGACCACGGCGCGGATCTGGTGTACCACTCGGCCACCAAATTTTTGAGCGGTCACGGCACCGTGATTGGCGGCATTGTGGTGGATGGCGGCAGTTTTGACTGGGAAAAATCGGGCAAATTCCCCGAGCTGACCACGCCCTACGCCGGCTTTCACAACATGGTGTTTACTGAGGAATCGACCGTGGGCGCCTTCTTGCTGCGCGCCCGGCGCGAAGGACTGCGCGACTTTGGCGCCTGCATGAGCCCGCATTCAGCCTGGCTGATTCTGCAAGGGATCGAGACCTTGTCACTGCGCATGGAGCGCCACATGAGCAACACGAAGAAGGTGGTGGAATTCCTGGCCAGCCAGCCTTTCGTGTCGCGCGTCGGTCATCCCCTGCTGGAAACCCACCCCAGTTATGCGCTGGCGCAGAAGCTGCTGCCGCGCGGCGCGGGCTCGGTGTTCAGTTTTGACCTGAAAGGCAGCCGCGAGCAAGGCAAGAAATTCGTCGAAAGCCTCAAGGTCTTCAGCCACCTGGCCAATGTAGGCGACTGCCGCAGCCTGGTAATTCACCCGGCCAGCACCACGCATTTCCGCATGAGCGACGAAGCCCTGGCGGCGGGCGGCATTACGCAGGGCACGATTCGCCTGTCCATTGGCCTCGAAGACCCGGATGACCTGATTGACGACCTGACACGCGCCCTGAAAGCAGCGGAGAAAGCAGCATGAACTTCCTCGTCAACGGCCATAGCACCTACTGCTACACCGGCGGCAAAGCATTTGATGCCGCCAAGCCGACCATCATCTTCGTCCACGGCGTGCTGAACGACCACAGCGTGTGGATACTGCAAACCCGTTACCTGGCCCACCACGGCTGGAACGTGCTGGCCGTGGATTTGCCCGGCCATTGCCGCAGCGCTGGCGACCCGCCAGCCTCAGTGGAAGAGGCGGCCGACTTTGTCATTGCCCTGATGGATGCAGCCGGTCTTGAAAAAGCCACACTGATCGGCCACAGCCTGGGTTCGCTGATCGTGCTGGAGGCGGCAGCCCGCGCACCACAGCGGATTAAGCAGTTGGTCCTGGTCGGCGCAGGCTTCCCCATGAAAGTGTCACCCGTGCTGCTGGAGTCATCCCTGAACGAGCCGATGAAAGCGCTGGAGATGGTCAACATCTTTTCACGCTCGACCCTGGCGCCGCCGCCCTCCAGCATGGGGCCGGGCACCTGGGTCTATGGCGCTTCCCTGGCCCTGGGACGCCGGGTGCTGGCCAGCAACACCCGCGTCAATCTGTTTCACACCGGCTTTCAAGCCTGCGACAGCTACGCCAATGGCGAAGCAGCCATGGAACAAGTGCCATGCCCGGTGCTCTTTGTGCTCGGCACCGTGGACCAGATGACGCCCCCCAAAACGGCGCAAGGCCTGATTCAAAAAGCGCGTCATGCCCAGGTGGTGTACCTGCCCGGCGGGCACCAGCAGATGAACGAAACGCCTGAACCCATGCTGGCGGCGCTGACCGAATTTCTGAAACCCTGACAAGAAAATGGCAGGCTAAGCCTGCCATTCACAGACGCTTGATTGCTACCTTATTCATAGCACATGGCGCAATTTCATCGAGGGCCAGAGGCTGTTTAGCCATAAATTATTGGTGATTTCATCGTGCTGCAGCAACAGCGCATGGAGTAGCGGCGCAAGGGGGGTGGTATCCGGGTTGGCCAGCAACACGTAGCGCGCTGTTTCGTCCTCCAGTTCCTCTTGCAGCAAGCCCACCCAGTCAAGCGTGCACAAGGTTTCCAGCACCGGTTCCAGTTGCAGCGTGTCCACCCGCAGCAGCCAGGCCAATTGGCCAATCGTCAAGCCCTTGTCCACCGTGGCGCGAACCCGCTCCAGCTGCTGCAAGCTTTCCAGCGCCAGCTGAAACTGCAGGCCATGCGATCGGGTCCGGCGCTCCACCCCGGCCAGCAGGCTGGGCAGGTAGGCGGCAATCACAGCGCCCAGCAACACAATGACCCAGGCGACATAAATCCAGATCAGCAAAATCGGCACCGTCGCAAATGCGCCGTACACCACGGAATACGTGGGTACCTTGCTCAAATACAGCGACAACAGTTTCTTGGCCAGCTCAAAACCCGCCGACACAAACACTCCGCCCGTCCAGGCGTGAGCCCACTTGACCTGGGTATTGGGCACATAGTGGTACAGCGCAGCCATGCCGCCAGCCATCAGGAAAAACTGCAGGGCATCCAATATCAGCTGCACCCCGCCCGGTATCACGTTCACCACGCCTTTTGACGCCGAAATGGCATAGGACGTGATACTCAGGCTGATGGCCAACAACAAGGGCCCCAGCGTCAGCGCCGCCCAGTACACCAGCACCCGCTGCCCGAAAGGCCGGGGCTGGCGCACCCGCCAGATACTGTTGAGCGTGTGATCGATGGTCAAAATCAGGGCCACCGCTGTCGTAAACAACAAGGCCACGCCGGCGACTCCCAGCTTGCTGGCCTGGCCGGCAAACTGGGTGAGGTAGCCCAGCACCTGACGGGCGATGTTGTCGGGAATCAGGCTTTCAAGCAGCCACTTCTGCAGCACGCCCTGAAACTTGGCAAACATGGGGAAGGCCGTAAAAACAGCCAATGCCACCGTAATAAAAGGCACCAGGGCCATGGTGGTGGTAAAAGTCAGGCTACTGGCCGTCACGCCAAGGCGGTCCTCCGAGAAGCGCTCGCGCAGGGTAAGCGCGGTACTCCTCCATGGAAAGGTGGACAAACTCTTCAGCAACGCTTCAAAACGCTGGGACATGTTCGGGGTTGGAACAACAGGCGGGAGGTACGGCAGACTCATGGCCGCTATGATGCCACTCCAATGGATACGTCAATGAATACAGAACAAAATATCGCGCCTGCCCACGTCACCACCATGCGCCTGCTGGCCGTAGGCAGTTTGCTGGGCCTCATCGTCCTGGGTTTCGCCTGGGAGCTATTTTTGGCGCCCATTCGTCCCGGCGGCTCCTGGCTTGCACTCAAAGTGCTGCCGCTGTGCATCCCGCTGGCCGGGCTGCTTAAAAACCGCATGTACACCTACCGCTGGGTCAGCCTGCTGGTCTGGATCTATTTCACGGAAGGGGCGGTGCGCGCCTACAGTGACAAAGCCCCGGGAAACTACCTGGCCATGCTTGAAGTTGCGCTGTGCCTGACCTTGTTTGTAGCCTGCGCCCTGCACGTTCGCCTGCGCCTGAAGGCGGTTAAAAAGGAAGGTTGATGCCATGCAAACCCTGCTGGAAGAACTTCGTCATATTGTGGGCGCGAGCCACGTCTTCACCGACGGCGATCTGACAGCCTGGGAGCAAGACTGGCGTAAACGCGCACAGGGCAAAGCCCTGGCCGTGGTGCGGCCTGCGACGACCGATGAAGTAGCGCAAGTCGTCAAGGCCTGCGCGGCATTTTGCGCATTGAATCCGGCGAGCGGCGTCAGCCTTGTACCGCAAGGCGGCAACACCGGCCTGGTTGTAGGCGCCACACCCGATGAGTCGGGTCGCCAGATTGTGTTGAGCCTGCAACGCATGAACACCATACGCAGCGTGGATGCAGCCAACCTGACGATAACAGTGGACGCCGGCTGTATTTTGCAAAACCTGCAAGAACGCGCCGAAGAATCACAGTTGCTGTTTCCCCTGAGCCTGGCCTCGGAAGGCATCTGCACCCTCGGCGGCAACCTGGCTACCAACGCCGGCGGCACCCAGGTGCTGCGCTATGGCAATGCTCGCGACCTGTGCCTGGGGCTGGAAGTGGTCACGGCGCAAGGCGAGGTCTGGCACGGTTTGAATGGTTTGCGCAAAGACAACACCGGTTACGACCTGCGCGATTTGTTCATTGGGTCGGAAGGCACGCTGGGCGTCATCACGGCCGCCACCATGAAACTTTACCCTTTACCGGCCTCGGAGCAGACGGCTTGGGCCGCCGTGCCATCGCTGGAACATGCGGTCAATTTATTGGGGCTGGCACACCGTCACTTGGGGGCGGGGCTGACGGGCTTTGAAGTCATGAGCCAATTCGCGCTGAGTCTGGTCAGCAAGCATTTCCCTCATCTGCATCTGCCCTTGCCACTGGTGTCGCCTTATTACGTGCTGCTGGAGAACTCGGGCCACGAAACCGAAACCCATGCCGGCGCCCAGTTTGAACATCTGCTTGAAATCGCGCTGGATCAGGACTATGCGCTTGATGCCGTGGTGGCGGAGAGCCTGTCGCAAACCAAGCAGCTTTGGCATATTCGCGAGAGTATTTCAATGGCGCAGGCGCTTGAAGGTCTCAATATCAAACACGACATTTCCATCCCCCGGTCCTTTATTCCTGATTTTGTTCGAACCACCGATGCACTGCTGCAACAAGCGCTGCCCGGCATACGCGTGGTCAACTTCGGCCATCTGGGGGACGGTAATTTGCACTACAACGTGCAGGCGCCCGAGGGCGTGGAAGCGGCGGCATTTTTGCGCGAGAACGAAGAACGCGTCAACACACTGGTGTTTGATTCAGTCGCTCGCTTCCATGGTTCCATCTCGGCCGAACATGGCGTGGGCAGTCTGAAAGTGAGCACACTGGAACGCTACAAATCACCCGTGGCCTTACGCATGATGCGCGCCATCAAGCAGGCACTGGATCCCCAAAACCTGATGAATCCAGGGCGGGTGCTCGCCTGTCCTGCGTCAATCCCGACAAGCGCCCGATGACATCCCAACGCATCCAACAAGCCTCCTGGATCATCGCCGGGATCGCCATGATTCTGGTGATTCAATTGCATTTACTGTCAGCACTGCTGGTAGGACTGCTGGCTTATGAGCTGGTTCACATCGGCGGGCGCCTGATGGAGCGCCGTTTATCCAACACCCGGGCCCGACAGTTGACCGTGATTTTGCTGGCCGTCCTGGTGGTCGGCGGCCTGGTATTGGGCGGCACCCTGACGGCGATATTTTTCCGGGGTGATTCGGGGCATTTGGCCGCCCTGGCACAAAAAATGGCTGAAATACTGGAAGATTCCCGGCGCACCCTGCCGTCCTGGATCGTGGCGCTCATCCCCGACTCGCTTGACGGCATCAAAATAGCCATAGCCCACTGGTTGCGCGAGCATGTCGGCCAAGTGCAACTGTTAGGCAAGGATGCCGGGGTCGCGCTGGCCCATGTGCTGGTGGGCCTGATTGTGGGCAGCATGCTGGCGCTGCGAGAGGAAATGTGTGACCAGACCGAGTCACGCCCCCTGGTAGCGGCGCTGACCGAGCGGGCGCGCCGCTTGGCCGAGGCGTTCCGGCGCATCGTGTTTGCCCAGGTCCGTATCTCGGCACTCAACACGTTGTTCACAGCCGTTTATTTGCTGGTGGTGCTGCCTTTGCTGGGTATCCCCTTACCCCTGATCAAGACCATGATCGTGCTGACTTTTTTCCTCGGTCTGCTACCCGTGATTGGCAACCTGCTGTCCAACAGCATCATTGTCATTGTGAGTCTGTCCCATTCGCCCCAAACCGCGATGTTGTCATTGGCCTTTCTGGTGGTGATTCACAAACTCGAATATTTCCTGAATGCCCGCATCGTGGGCACGCGCATCTCGGCCCAAGCCTGGGAGCTGCTGCTCGCCATGTTGGTCATGGAAGCAGCGTTTGGCCTGCCGGGCATCGTCGCCGCGCCGATTTATTACGCCTGGCTGAAGCAGGAGTTGATGGATGTGGGTTTGGTGTAGCACCCGCTTAAACTAGCGGCTGCCTCAGCTTGGCAACCGCTTCACTTATTTGACATTGACACCAGGATTCTGACCGTGCCGGCCTCTGCAAACCACCCCATCCGCTCTCAATACGAAGATTTCATGCGCCATGTGGACACCCACGGCGTATTCAAGGCTGACCGCACCGGCACCGGCACCAAGAGCGTGTTCGGCTACCAGATGCGCTTTGACCTGAACGAAGGTTTTCCGCTGGTAACGACCAAAAAGGTGCACCTGCGCTCCATCATTCAAGAGCTGCTGTGGTTTCTTACCGGTTCATCCGACAACAACTGGCTCAAGGAACGCAATGTCAGCATCTGGGACGAGTGGGCGCGCCCGGACGGCGATCTAGGTCCGGTCTATGGCGTGCAGTGGCGTAGTTGGCCAACGCCTGACGGCGGCCACATCGACCAGATTTCCGACGTCATCAAAACGCTCAAGACCAACCCCGATTCGCGCCGCATCATCGTCAGCGCCTGGAACGTGGCCGATCTCGACAAGATGGCGCTGATGCCGTGCCACGCGTTCTTCCAGTTTTACGTGGCACCGGCGGCCGCACCCGGTGAAAAAGCAAAATTGAGCTGCCAGTTGTACCAGCGCAGCGCTGACATCTTCCTGGGCGTCCCGTTCAACATTGCCAGCTACGCCTTGCTCACCCACATGGTGGCTCAGCAGTGTGACTTGGATGTGGGCGACTTCATCTGGACCGGCGGCGACTGCCATATTTACAGCAACCACCACGAACAAGTGGCACTGCAACTCAGCCGCACACCCTTTGCCTACCCGACGCTCCATATCAAACGCCGGCCCGCATCGATCTTTGACTACGAATACGAGGACTTTGAGGTGCTGGGCTACGAGTGCCATCCCGCCATCAAGGCGCCGGTGGCGGTTTAAATGAAGCTGCACCTGATCTTTGCCCGCGCCGCCAACGGTGTCATTGGCAGCAACAACACCCTGCCCTGGCATCTGCCCGAAGACATGGCGCATTTCAAGCGCACCACGCTGGGCTGCCCGGTCATCATGGGGCGCAAGACCTGGGATTCGCTGCCGCCCAAATTCCGACCGCTGCCCGGGCGCCTCAACGTGGTCGTCACGCGCCAGCCGGACTGGCAAGCCGAAGGTGCCTTGTGCGCGCACTCCCTGCCTGAAGCGATGGCCCTGTGCCCTGCTGACAGCGATGCCTGGGTCATCGGTGGTGCCGAGATTTATGCACAAGCCTTGCCGCTGGCCAGCACGGCGGTAGTCACTGACATCGAAGCGTCATATGAAGGCGATGCCTATGCGCCACAATTCGGGCCCGAGTGGATTGAAACCGCGCGCATCCAGCAGATCTCAGCCACCGGCTTGAGTTTCAGTTTTGTCACCTATTGCAAAAACACAGGAATTTAAAATGTCAGGACATGGTTTTCACGTACACGGCCCGCATGACCACGAGTTGGAGCATGCCCAACAGGGCGGCCACGGTGGGCACGGCAACGAGAACGGCAGCATGATCAACCAGATTGCCATGTTCACCGCCATCATCGCCACCATCGGCGCTATTTTTGGCTACATGGGCGGCGCCACGCAGGCCAATGCCGGTTTGTACAAGAACAACGCCGCCATCAAGAAAACCGAAGCCTCCAACCAGTGGAATTTCTTCCAGTCCAAAAGCACCAAACAGTCGCTGGCCGAACTGGCGCGCGACCTGGCACCGGAGGATAAAAAGGCCACTTACCAAGCCAAGGTCGAGCGCTATGAGAAGGAAAAAGGCGAAATCAAGATCATCGCCGACAAGATGGAAGCCGAAGCATCCGAGTGGGACCATCAAAGTGACGAGCAAATGCACCAGCACCACCGCTGGGCACAGTCCACGACAGTGTTGCAAGTCTGCATTGCCCTGGCGGCCATTGCCCTGCTGACAAAAAAGAAATGGCTGGAGTACGCCATGTTTGGTGCCGGCGGCATTGGCCTGGTGGTCGGCGCTCTGGCTGCGCTACATATTTAATAGCTGCTCGTGTATAGAGGACGAGGGCTAGAGCCTGATTTAGCTATAAATATCGCCCTCTTACCAACGCCAGACTGAATGCGGTTTGAATAAACTATTTCGAAACTCTCACTTCACGGGGCTGCTCTACGGGGCCGCGCTGATGGTGCTGATCCATGTCATCGGCACGCTCGGCTACCATTACCTTGGTCGTCCAAACGCGAGCTGGATTGACAGTTTTTACATGACTTTTATCACCGTGGCCACCATTGGCTATGGTGAAACGGTCGATTTAAGCCACCATCCGCTGGGTCGCTTGTTCACCGTGTTCATTGCCGTGATCGGCATTGGCACGATGAGCTACCTGTTTTCCACGCTGGTGGCACTGCTGCTGGAATCTGACCTGAATGCTGCGCGGAGAAAAAAACGCATGGAAAAAGAAATCGCCCGCCTCGCTGGCCACTACATCGTGTGCGGCATTGGACGCGTTGGCACCAACGTAGCCGATGAGCTGGTCAAAACCCAGCGCCCACTGGTGGTCATCGAAAGCGATCGCCTGGCGCTGGACCGCTGGCTGGAGCATTACCCGCACACGCCGCACCTGCATGCCGACGCAGCCGATGATGAAGCCCTGCGCCGGGCCGGCGTCATGTCGGCGGCTGGCGTATTCGCCGTGACGGGCGACGACAGCCACAACCTCATGGTGTCGCTGTCGGTCAAGCTGCTTAACCCCAAGACCCGGGTGGTGGCCCGCTTGCACGATGTACGCAACACCAACAAAGCCCGTCGCGTCGGGGCCGATGAAGTGGTTTCACCCGACTTTACCGGCGGCATGCGCATTGCCTCGGCCATGCTGCGCCCGCATGCCGTGAATTTCATGGACCAGATGTTGCGTACCGATAACGCGCTGCGGGTAGAAGAAGTGCTGGTGCCGGCTCACATTACCGCCACACCGCTGGTGGAGTTGATTCCCAAGTCAAGGGACTACATCCTGATGGCCACGCATGAGCACGGCAAATGGGTGTTCAACCCGGCAGATGACCATCTGGTTAAAGCCGGTGCGGCGCTGGTTTTGATGGCCAGCCCGGCAGGGCGTGCCCATCTGGAAAAGTTGCTCCAGGTCTGAGCCCTAAGCCTGCTTGTGATTTAAAGCAGGTTGCGCGCTAGGCGGATCTGCCGCATGGACAGATCCGCCGCACTGTGACCTCAGAGTTGCGCTGCGCTCAAGGCCGCGTTGAAGGTCGCGCTCGGGCGCATGACGGCTTTGACCTTCACCGGGTCGGCCAGGAAGTAGCCGCCAATATCTGCAGGCTTGCCCTGCACCGCCTTGAACTCGGCAGCAATCTGCTGTTCGTTGTCCTGCAGCGTTTTGGCCAGCGGGGCGAAATGCGCCTGCAGCGCTTTGTCTTCGGTCTGCTCAGCCAACGCCTGCGCCCAGTACATGGCCAGGTAGAAATGGCTACCCCGGTTGTCTAGCTCGCCGGTGCGGGTTGAAGGGCCTTTGCCGTTGTCAAGCAGTTTGCCGGTTGCCGTATCAAGCGTCTTGGACAGAATGGCGGCCTTGGTGTTGCCGGTCTTGAGGCCGATGTCTTCCAGCGACACAGCCAGGGCCAGGAACTCGCCCAGCGAATCCCAGCGCAGGTGGTTTTCTTCCACCAGCTGCTGGACGTGCTTGGGGGCCGAGCCGCCAGCACCGGTTTCAAACATGCCGCCACCGGCCATCAAAGGCACGATCGACAGCATCTTGGCGCTGGTGCCCAGTTCCATGATCGGGAACAGGTCGGTCAGGTAATCGCGCAGGATATTGCCGGTCACAGAGATCGTGTCCATGCCGCGGATCACACGTTCCAGCGTGTAGCGCATGGCGCGCACTTGCGACATGTGCTGGATGTCCAGACCGGTGGTGTCGTGATCCTTCAGATACAGCTCGACCTTCTTGATCAGTTCATTTTCGTGCGGACGGTACGGGTCCAGCCAGAAAATCGCCGGCATGCCGGAATTGCGGGCACGGTTCACGGCCAGCTTGACCCAGTCGCGAATCGGTGCGTCTTTGCACTGGCACATGCGCCAGATATCGCCGGCTTCGACGTTCTGCGACAGCAGCACTTCGCCAGTGGCGAGATCGGTGATGTTGGCGACGCCGTCTTCCTGGATTTCGAAAGTCTTATCGTGCGAGCCGTATTCTTCAGCCTGCTGGGCCATCAGGCCGACGTTGGGCACGGTGCCCATGGTGACCGGGTCAAAATTGCCGTTGGTCTTGCAGAAGTTGATCATCTCCTGGTAGATGCGGGCGAAGGTCGATTCAGGCATGACCGCCTTGGTGTCCTTCGGCTTGCCATCCGGACCCCACATCTTGCCGCCGATGCGGATCATGGCGGGCATGGAGGCATCGACAATCACATCGCTGGGCGAGTGGAAGTTGGTGATGCCCTTGGCCGAGTCCACCATCGCCAGCACCGGACGGTGCTCGTGGCAGGCGTGCAGGTCGCGTTGGATCTCTTCGCGCTTGGATTCGGGCAACTTGGCGATCTTGTCGTACAGGTTGGACATGCCGTTGTTGACATTGACGCCCAGTTCTTCGAACAGCTTGGCGTGCTTCTCGAAGGCATCCTTGTAAAAGATGCGCACGCAGTGACCGAAGACGATGG
>JAZKHK010000185.1:16540-23204 GCA_040385425.1 Pseudomonadota bacterium
GTGCGAGACCTTCATCATCGTGGCCTTGACGTGCAGCGAGAACAGCACGCCGGTTTGACGCGCGTCTTCCAGTTGCGCTTCATAGAACTCGCACAGCGCTTTCTTGCTCATGAACATCGAATCGATGATTTCACCGTCAAGCAGGGCCAACTTGGGCTTGAGGACGATGGCCTTGCCACTCTTGGTGATCAGTTCCATCTTGACATCGCGCGCCTTGTCCAGCGTCATCGACTTTTCACCGTGGTAGAAGTCGCCGTGCGTCATGTGCGCGACGTGGGTTTGCGACGCCATGCTCCACTTGCCCATCGAGTGCGGGTTCTTGCGCACATTGCGTTTGACGGCCAACGGGGCGCGGCGGTCGGAATTGCCCTCGCGCAGAACGGGGTTCACCGAGCTGCCCAGGCACTTGGAATAACGGGTCTTCAGGGCCTTTTCTTCGTCGGTCTTCGGGTTTTCCGGGAAATTGGGAATCTTGAATCCACGTGCCTGCAGTTCCTTGATCGCCGTCGTCAATTGCGGGAGCGAAGCGCTGATGTTGGGCAGCTTGATGATGTTGGTGTCGGGCAACAGCGTCATCTTGCCCAGTTCTGCCAGGTTATTCGGGACCTTCTGCTCGTCGGTCAGATAGTCGGGGAATTCGGCCAGGATACGGGCTGCAACCGAGATGTCGCTCTCGACGATATCGATGCCGGCTGGGGCTGCGAACGTTCTGATGACCGGCAGAAAAGAACAAGTGGCCAGCAACGGCGCCTCGTCGGTGAGTGTGTAGATGATTTTTGATTTTCCGACAGTCATTTGAATCCTCTTGCTTCTGGTTGAGTAATTTGGCTTTGCAATATAGGGGACGTCCCTGTCGCCAACCTTAAGGGCGCACCAGGTAAACGCTGAAAACATCAATTCCGTGCCAACGAAATCTCCGCTTGGACAACTCAATTTTTTGGATGAGCACCATCTCATCTCAAGATGTGGAAGTTTACCCCTATGCGTCTGCCAAACCACCCGAAATTAACGCCTGAATCAATAACTTTAACCACGGCTCCATCACGACAGCTTTCATGCGAACGGATAATGGAATTCAAGCTTTGAATTTTGCTTATTTTTTAATTTTTAAATCCTGACACATCATGAAATTGGCGACCTGGAACGTGAATTCGCTCACCGTGCGGCTGCCGCAGGTGCTGGACTGGCTGCAAGCGCACCCGGTGGAGGTGCTGGTGCTGCAGGAACTCAAGATGACGGACGACAAGTTTCCGTTTGACGCGTTCACGCAGGCCGGCTATCACGCCCAATGCTTCGGCCAGAAGACCTACAACGGAGTGGCGTTGCTGTCACGCACCCCGGCCACCGAGGTGGTCAAAAACATCCCCGGTTTTACCGACGACATGGCGCGCGTCATCAGTGCCAATGTCAACGGCATTCGCGTCATTGGCGGCTATTTCCCCAACGGTCAGGAGCCCGGCAGCGACAAGTTTGAGTACAAGATGAGCTGGCTCAAAGGCCTGCGCGACTAGATTCGGGCGGAACTGGTCAAGCATCCCAAACTGGTGCTCATGGGCGACTACAACATCACCTTTGACGACGCCGACGTTTGGGATCCGGTGGGCCTGAAAGACACCATCCACTGCACCGAAGAAGAACGCTACCACCTGCGCGCCCTGATTGCCCTGGGTCTGCACGACGCGCACCGCCTGTTCCCGCAGGCTGAAAAATGTTACTCGTGGTGGGACTACCGCAACTTCGCTTTTCGCCGCAACCGCGGGCTGCGCATCGACCATATTCTGGTCAGCGATGCGCTCAAACCCCTGGTCAAGAGTTGCGTCATTGACAAAGTACCGCGCAAGAACGAACGCCCCAGCGACCATGCGCCAGTGGTCGTGGAACTGATGGAGCCCTGACACAAGCAGCTATTAATTTAATAGCTGCTTGTGTAGATACAACGGGGGCTAGAGGCCAATTTACTCTAAACCAAGCTCCTGAATCTTGCGCGTGATGGTGTTGCGGCCAATGCCGAGTTTTTGCGCCGCCTCGATGCGCCGACCACGGGTGGCCGCCAAAGCGGCCAGAATCAGCTTGGATTCAAACCGGCGCGTCAACTCGTCCCACACATCGTGCCGCCCCGTCGCCAGCAAGGCGATGGCATCGGCTTCCAGACCCTGCTCCCAGTTGCTGCCACTGAGGGACGGCAACGCAACTCCAGCGCTGGCACCCGCGAGGGCCAGCACCGTGGACGTCGCAATCGGGGCCTGCGCCGGCATGGACTCATCAAGGAAAGTACTCGTCAGCGGTCCGTGCGAAGCCTCGCCCACCCCGCCAACAACCACACCCACTTCGGGCGGCAAGTCTTTGGGCTCGATCACCTGCGCTGGGGCCATGACCGTGAGCCAGTGGCAAATGTTCTCGAGTTGACGCACATTGCCAGGAAAGAAGAAGTTGCCCAACCACACCAGGGCGGCATCGGAAATTCGTTTGGGCTCGACGCCGAGCTGACCGGCGCTTTGTTGCAAAAAGTGGCGCGTCAGCATGGGAATGTCTTCTTTGCGTTCGCGCAGCGCCGGCAGGCGCAGACGAATCACATTGAGACGGTGAAACAGATCCTCACGGAACGCGCCATCCTTGACACGCTGCTCCAGGTTCTGGTGCGTGGCGGCAATCACACGCACATTGGTCTTCACGGCACTGTGACCGCCGACGCGGTAAAAATGGCCGTCGCTCAGCACGCGCAATAAGCGGGTTTGCAGATCAAACGGCATATCGCCGATCTCATCGAGAAACAGCGTGCCGCCATCGGCCTGCTCGAAGCGTCCCCGACGCATGGTCTGGGCACCAGTAAAGGCGCCGCGTTCGTGCCCGAACAACTCAGACTCCAGCAGGTCTTTGGGTATGGCCGCCGTGTTGATCGCCACAAACGGGCCGCTGAAACGCGGCGAGTGCTTGTGCAGGGCGCGCGCCACCAGTTCTTTGCCCGAACCGGACTCGCCCGTGATCATGACCGTGACATTGCTCTGGCTCAAGCGGCCAATGGCGCGAAACACATCCTGCATGGCCGGTGCCTGGCCCAGCATTTCGGGCGTGTCCGCCATGCGTTCTTCGGCCACTTCTTCGCGCTGGCTTTCTTCCACGGCACGGCGAATCAGCTCAACTGCCTTGGGCAAGTCAAAAGGCTTGGGCAAGTATTCAAATGCGCCGCCCTGAAAGGCCGACACCGCGCTGTCGAGATCGGAATAGGCGGTCATGATGATGACCGGCAAACCTGGGAATTTGGCTTTGACCTTCTCCAACAAGTCCAGACCCGAGCCGCCTGGCATGCGGATGTCGCTGACCAGCACCTGAGGGCCGCTTTCGTCGTTGGAGGCGTTCAGTGCAGTTAGAACATCGCGCGGATTGGTGAAACTGCGGGTCGGCAGGTTTTCACGCAGCAGCGCTTTCTCCAGAACGAAGCGGATGGACTGGTCATCATCTACGATCCAAATCGGCTTCATGAATTTTGTCACCTCAGGTGAAGGGTTGAAAGGCAAGCACGGCCCGCAACTGTTTAAGGAAGAGGGATCAATATCTTGAAATCCGTGCGGCCCGGCATACTGTCGCACTCGATCAAGCCGTGGTGCTGTTGCACAAAGGTTTGCGCCAATGTCAGCCCCAATCCCGAACCACCCTCCCGCCCGGACACCAGCGGATAGAAAATTCTGTCTTTGATCGAGTCTGGTACACCAGGCCCGTTGTCAATGACATGCAATTCCAATGCCAACCGGTAGCGTTGTTTGCCAAAAGTGACCTGCCGCGCAATTCTGGTGCTGAAAGTCAAGCAAGCCTCACCCGCTGCGATCTGTTCCGACAGCGCCTGGCAGGCGTTATGGGCGATATTGAGCACCGTTTGAATGAGTTGTTCGCGGTCACCGCGAAACTCGGGGATCGACGTGTCAAAGTCGCGCACCACTTTGAGGCCTTTTGGAAATTCGGCCAGTATCAGCGAACGCACCCGTTCACACACCTCGTGAATATTGACGTCCCCCACCAGATGCGGACGCCGGTGCGGGGCCAGCAGCCGATCCACCAGCGTTTGCAGGCGATCCGCCTCGTGAATGATGACCTGCGTGTACTCGATGAGCTCGCGAGACTCAATCTCCATTTCAAGTAATTGAGCTGCGCCACGAATCCCGCCCAGCGGGTTTTTGATTTCATGCGCCAGGTTGCGAATAAGTTCCTTGTTGGTTTGGGCCTGCTCAGCCAGGCGTTCTTCGCGGTCCTGACGGGCTTGTTGCTCCAGCGGCAGCAGTTCCACAATCATTTCATCAACTCTTTCGGTCTGGGTCACGATCACGTGCACCGGCAAAGAGTCGTAATTCAACCGTTTAAGCCAGGCGTCATAACGCAAGGCCGCGAATTCATTGCCACCGGCACCCTGCAATGCGTTTTGCAGATGAGTGGGCTCGGTAAAGCTGTGGGACAGGCAAGAACCGATGATGGATCGGCGCGAAATGCCCAGCGCATCTTCCAGGGCCGCATTGGCAAACAAGACGGCACCGTCAGTGCGGACCACGGCCACCAGGGTGGCCAGCAGATCAAACGACTGATAACGGGTAGCC
This sequence comes from Pseudomonadota bacterium, assembly GCA_040385425.1. Lineage (GTDB taxonomy): Bacteria > Pseudomonadota > Gammaproteobacteria > Burkholderiales > Burkholderiaceae_C > Rhodoferax. The sequence goes on from JAZKHK010000185.1 coordinate 21,124, forward strand.
ACCAAATCAGCAGGAAGCGCCGATGGCATTGGAGTAGGGGAAGTAGGTTTTTTCAAGCGAACTATTTTGCCGCAGAGGCAGCAGGAAGACGCCCGAGTTCGCGGCGAATGCCGGCAATATCGCTTTCATTGCGTGCCAAACTGGCCTTGAGTTCAGCGATACGGTCCAGGTACTTCTGGTGATTTCGCGTTTCAGTGCCTTGCTTTTCCGGCTCACCGTTGTTGTATTCCTTGAGCAGCTCGGTTTGGCGTGCTTCGGCTTTCTTGAGCTCGGACTCAAGAATCTGGCGGGTATCCGAATCGCGTGATTTTTGATCAGCAGTACCCACCCGTGGCCCTGAAGATGGCGCTGTCGACGTTGTCGTAGAGCGGGCTGACGCTGAAGCTGCGGGGCGTGTGCCCTGTATCACAGTCACATTACCACCGCTCACAAGTTTGCAGCCATGCGTCTGAGCGCTGGGCACCGTATTGGTGTACTCATTGCCGCAGCGGTAAATACGTTCTTGCGAAAAACTGTCTGTCGCCAAAACGATCGCAAACAAGGGAATCAATAAAGCATAGTTCATACGTTTTCCATGCCTGAAAAAAAATGCACGGATCAATTGTCAGTATGCGCTAATTACACGCTTGTTAAAAAAATTCAAGCCCTTCATAACAAAAAAGGACGGTTTAACCGTCCTTTTTTGCTACAAGCTATAACGAATTACAGGGAGTAGTACATGTCGAACTCAATCGGATGAGTTGCCATGCGCAAGCGCGTGACTTCCGTCATCTTGAGTTCAATGTACGCATCGATGTACGAGTCAGTGAACACACCGCCCTTGGTCAGGAAAGCGCGGTCTGCATCGAGGCATTCCAGCGCTTGATCCAGGCTGTGGCAGACAGTTGGGATCAACTTGTCTTCTTCTGGAGGCAAATGGTACAAATCCTTGCTGGCGGCTTCGCCAGGGTGGATCTTGTTTTCCACGCCGTCCAGACCCGCCATCAGCAGAGCCGAGAATCCCAGGTAGGGGTTCATCAATGGATCGGGGAAACGTGCTTCAACGCGACGGCCCTTGGGGTTCGCCACGAATGGAATACGGATCGAAGCAGAGCGGTTCTTGGCCGAGTAGGCCAATTTCACAGGGGCTTCGTAGCCGGGAACCAGGCGCTTGTAGCTGTTGGTACCAGGGTTGGTGATGGCGTTCAGGGCACGGGCGTGCTTGATGATGCCGCCGATGTAGTACAGCGCGAAGTCCGACAGGCCGGCATAGCCGTCGCCGGCGAACAGGTTCTTGCCGTCTTTCCAGATCGACTGGTGCACGTGCATGCCGGAACCGTTGTCGCCAACGATGGGCTTGGGCATGAACGTGGCGGTCTTGCCGTAGGCATGGGCCACGTTCTGGATCACGTATTTTTGCAGTTGAACCCAGTCGGCGCGCTGAGTCAGCGTGCTGAACTTGGTGCCCAGTTCCATTTGGCCGCCATTGGCGACTTCGTGGTGGTGCACTTCAACCGGGATGCCTAGGGCTTCGAGAACCAGGCTCATTTCAGAGCGCATGTCCTGGAAGCTGTCCACTGGAGGCACGGGGAAGTAGCCACCCTTGACGGTTGGACGGTGACCGGTATTGCCGTGTTCGTATTCGCGGCCGGTATTCCAGGCGCCTTCTTCGGAGTCGATCTTGGAGAAGCAGCCCGACATGTCGTTGCCCCAACGGATGCTGTCGAACACGAAAAATTCTGGTTCTGGACCGAAGTAGGCGGTGTCACCAAAGCCGGAAGCCTTCATGTACGCTTCGGCGCGTTTGGCCAGCGAACGGGGATCGCGCTCGTAGGCTTTGCCGTCGATGGGATCAACCACATCGCAGGTCAAAATCATCGTCGATTCTTCAAAGAACGGGTCGATGTTGGCCGTATTTGGGTCAGGCATCAACTGCATGTCGGAGGCTTCAATGCCCTTCCAGCCAGCAATGGACGAGCCGTCAAACGCATGGCCCGAGCTGAATTTGTCTTCATCGAAATGAGAAACAGGCACGGTCACGTGCTGCTCTTTGCCACGGGTATCGGTGAAACGGAAGTCAACAAACTTGACTTCGTTTTCTT
>JAZKHK010000186.1:0-13266 GCA_040385425.1 Pseudomonadota bacterium
AGCACATGGGTTTGCTGGTCGTCCAGGTACTGGATGCGGTGCTCGACCCGGCGCAAAAAGTCATAGGCCTGGGCCAGGGCCTCGGCGGTGGCGGGCGGCATGAGATTGGCCTTGGCGAGACGGGGCAGGGCACTGAGCGTCGGGCGCGTGCGCAACTCGGGAAACTGCCCGCCGCGCACCACCTGCAGCAGTTGCACGATGAATTCGATTTCACGGATGCCGCCGCGCGAGAGCTTGACGTCGTTGGCCCGCTCCGGGCGCCCGGTGCTGCGTTTGCTCGCATGGTCGCGGATCTGGCGGTGCAGGATGCGCAGGGAGTCAAACACGCTGTAGTCGAGGTAACGGCGGAACACGAACGGCATCACGATGCTGCGCAGCGCCTGGGCCGAGCCGTTGGCCTCGCCGCCCAGGGTGGCCACAACCCGGCTCTTGAGCCAGGCAAAGCGCTCCCATTCGCGGCCCTGCACATGCAGGTATTCTTCCAGCGCACCCAGCGACACGGCGGGCGGACCGGAGTTGCCATTGGGCCGCAAGGCCAGATCGACGCGAAACACAAACCCGTGCTCGGTGGTGTCGCCCACCAGGGCGTAGATCGCCTTCACGGCTTTGGCAAAGTACTCCTGGTTCGAGAGGCGGCCGCGCCCGTCGGCATCGCCCGTGGTGTCGCCGTCCTGGTCGTAGATGTAGATCAGGTCGATGTCGCTGGAGACATTGAGTTCGCGCGCGCCGAGCTTGCCCATGCCGACAACCCAGAGCTGGGCGCGAGTCCCTTCTGGCGTCAGGGGAATGCCGTGGCTCTGGTCGAGGGCGAGCTGGACTTCGTCGCAGGCGGTTTTCAGGGCGAATTCCGCCAGGTCGGTCATAGCCTGGGTGACCTGGCGCAAGCTGGCATCTTCGTCGCAGTCCAGGCACAGCAGGCGTTCCAGCACCAGCTGTCGCGTGGTGCGCAAGGCGCAGCCGGTGTCGCTGCCCAGGGATTGCAGCGCGGCAAAGGTCTGGGCCATCGAGGCCTGGTCCGGCACACCGGCGGGCAATAAATGCAGCTGACTCTCAAAACGACGCCGAATACGCTGTCCAAAACGCGAGTGGGGTGACAAAGCGGGGCGGGTCATAATTCCAGTCATATCTACAAGTTCCCAATGATTGACGTGACATCTGCCCCTTCCTCCCTGCTGAAAACATGCTCAACCCTGGCTCGCTGGGCCTTGGGCTTGCTGTTGGCGGCTTGGTTGGTGTTTTTGGCGACCTGGGGAGCGCTGCACTGGTTGATTGTGCCGCGAATCGGCGAGTTTCGTCCCCAGCTTGAAGCCAAGGCCACCCAGGTGCTGGGTGTACCGGTGCGCATCGGCGCCATCACGGCGCACTCGAGCGGCATGATCCCCTCTTTTGAGCTCACCAACATCCAGTTATTCGACGCCCAGGGCCGCGAAGCCCTACGCCTGCCGCATGTGCTGGCCGCCCTGTCGCCGCGCTCCCTCTGGTCGCTCGGGTTCGAGCAGCTTTATATCGACCGGCCGGAACTCAGCATCCGGCGCGGGACTGACGGCAAGATCACCGTGGCGGGGCTCGATTTTTCCCAAAATACAGGTTCGTCCCATGACGCTGCCGATTGGTTCTTTTCGCAGGTCGAGTTTGCCATCCACGACGGCACGCTCCTGTGGACCGATGACTTGCGCGCGCTGCCTCCCCTGGCGCTCCAGCAGGTGGAGCTGGTCGTGCGCAACCAGGGGCGCCACCATGACCTGCGGCTGGACGCCACGCCACCGGCGCAGTGGGGCGAGCGCTTCAGTGTGCGGGGGCGTTTGCAGCAGCCTTTGCTGTCGCACCACAAAGGGCGCTGGCAGGATTGGGAAGGCCAGTTGTACGCCGACTTTGCACGGGTCGATCTTTCCGAGCTGCGCCGTTATGCCGATGTCGGCATTGACCTTCACCAGGGCCGGGGCGCGCTCAGAGCCTGGGTCGATGTCAGCCAGGGACAGGTGACGGGGGCCTTGGCCGATGTCGCGCTGGCCGAGGTCAGCGTCACGCTGGGCAGCGGCTTGCAGGCGCTGGAGCTGCAGTCCGTGCAGGGCCGCTTGGGCGGGCGGGTGTTTGCCTCTGGCTTCGAGTTTTCCACCCAGACGCTGCAGTTTGACACCCAGGAGGGCTTGCATTGGCCGGGCGGCAATGTGCGTGTGATGTACCAGGGCCCTTTGGGCGGCGCGGTTGCGCGCGGGGAACTCACGGCGGACAAGCTCGATCTGGCCGCCTTGTCCCAGATTGCCAACCGCTTGCCGATTGATCCCGCCACCCGCGCCGCGCTGTTGGCGCGTGCGCCCAAAGGGCTGGTGGAGAAGATCCAGGCCAGTTGGCAGGGGCCGATGGAGGCCTTGGACAAGTACGACGTCAAGGGTCTGGTGAGCCAGTTGGAACTGGCGCCGCAGGGGGATGCTCCCGGCCTTGAGGGGGTGCGCATCGACTTTGATTTCAACCAGTCGGGTGGCAAAGCCAGCGTCAGCCTGGCGGCGGGGGCCGTGGCCTTGCCGACGTTTTTTGCCGATCCCGTGATCCCGGTTACGCAGTTCTCCAGCGATGTCAAATGGCAAGTCAGCGGCGAGCACCTGGCCGTGCAATTGCCCAACATGAAGTTCAGCAATGCCGATGCCCAGGGCGAGGCCCAGCTCAAGTGGGAAACCAGCGACCCGCTGAAGTCCGTCTCGCGCTCCCGGTTTCCGGGCGAGCTGGACTTGCAGGCCACCCTGAGCCGGGCCGACGGCACGCGGGTGCACCGCTATCTGCCCCTGGTCATTCACCAGGAGGTGCGCGATTACGTGCGCGACGCGGTGCTGGCCGGCAGCTCCAATGCGGTCAGGTTCAAGATCAAGGGCGAAATTGACCGCATGCCTTTTACCGATCCGGCGCAGGGCGATTTCAAAATCTCCGCCGACGTCCAGAACGCCACCTTGGCCTACGTGCCCCGCAGTGTCCAGGCCGCGGGGGACTTGCCCTGGCCCGCCTTGACGCAGCTCGGTGGCGAACTGGTGATTGACCGCATGCAGCTTCAGGTCAAGGGTGCGCGCGGCAAGATCGGTGCGACATCCGGTTTGCAGATCAGCCAGGCCGACGCCCTGATTGCCGATTTGAATCATGCCACGGTGACGGTCAACGCCGAGGCGCGCGGAGCGCTGAGCGAGGGGCTGGGCATTGTCAATGGTTCCCCGCTGGGTGCGATCATCGGGCAGGTGTTGGCCAAGACCGTGGCGGCCGGCAGTGCCGACTACAAGCTGAAGCTGTCCTTGCCCATCGCCAACCTGGATAAATCAAAGGTGCAGGGCAGTGTCACGCTGGGCAGCAACGACTTCCAGTTTTCCCCTGAAACGCCTAAATTCACGCGTGCACGGGGTGTCGTCAATTTTTCTGAAACCGGGTTTTCCATCGCCGGCGCGCAGGCCCGCATGCTGGGGGGCGATGTCCATCTGGAGGGCGGTTCAGTGGCTGCGCCTGGCGCCAACCGCGCGCTGGCCCCGATCGTGATCCGCGCCCGGGGCACCGCTTCGGCCGAGGGCTTGCGTCAGGCCAAAGAGCTGGGCTTTGTCGCCCGCATGGCGCAGCATGCCAGCGGCAGTTCGGCTTACACGGCGGTTCTGGGTTTTCGCCAGGGCCAGCCGGAATTGCTGGTGTCCAGCAATTTGCAGGGGCTTGCCTTGAGCTTGCCCGCACCCTTGAGCAAGAGCGCGGAAGCGGCCTTGCCCTTCCGGCTGGAAACCGCCCTGGTGCGCGAGTCGATGCAGCCCGGGTCCGGCGGCCAGGTGCACCTGCAGGACCAGTTGTCGCTGGAAGTGGGGCGACTGGCGTCGATTGTGTATGTCCGGGACCTGTCGGAGCCGGAGCCGCGTGTCCTGCGCGGCAGTATCGGTGTCGGCTTGACGTCGTCCGAGTCCGCGCCCATGCCCAAAGAAGGGGTGATGGCCAACATCAACCTGGGGATCCTGGATCTGGACGCCTGGGATGCCGTGTTGTCGCAGGCGGCAGGCACGTCGCTGAGGGCCGTCGCTGCGGCCTCGGTTGCCGGCGGGCGAACGCCGGCTGCCGGGTCTGCCAAAGCGTCCTTGAGCTACCTGCCGACCGGCATGGCGGTGCGGGCGAAGGAGTTGACCTTTGGCGGGAGAAAACTCAATAACGTGGTGGTCGGGGGCTCGCGCGAGGGCCTGCTGTGGCGGGCCAATCTGGATGCCAGGGAACTCAGTGGCCACGTGGAATACCGTCAGCCCTCGGATGCCGGCGCGGGCCGCGTGTACGCCCGTCTGGCCCGCTTGAGCATTGCGCCAGGCGCTGCCACCGACGTGGAGGCCCTGCTCAACGAACAGCCGGCCAGCATTCCGGCGCTCGATATTGTGGTGGATGATTTCGAGTTGCGCGGCAAACATCTGGGCCGGCTGGAGATGGAGGCCGTCAATCGGGGCGCCAGTGTGGCTGCGCGGGAGGGTGGCACCCGCGAATGGCGCTTGAACAAGTTCAATGTGATCAGCCCGGAAGCGGTGCTGACGGCCACGGGCAACTGGGCCAGCCTCAATACGCCGAGTGGCTTACCCGGACGGCGGCGCACGGTGCTGAATTTCAAGCTGGACATTGGCGATGGCGGTGAACTGCTGTCGCGCCTGGGCATGAAGGAGGTGTTTCGCAAAGGGCGCGGCAAGATGGAAGGACAAGTGGCCTGGATGGGGTCGCCGCTCACGCTGGACTATCCGTCCATGACGGGCGCTTTCACCGTCAACGTGGAAACCGGCCAGTTTCTCAAAGCCGACCCCGGCATTGCCAAGTTGCTTGGCGTGCTGAGTCTGCAGGCCTTGCCGCGCCGCTTGACGCTGGATTTCCGGGATGTCTTCAGCGAAGGTTTTTCGTTTGACTTTGTGCGCGGTGATGTCGTGATCGAGCAGGGCATCGCCAAAACCAACAACCTGCAGATGAAGGGCGTGAACGCCGCCGTGCTGATGGAGGGTCGGGCCGATATCGCCAAGGAAACCCAGGACCTCAAGGTCGTGGTGGTGCCTGAAATCAATGCCGGCACCGCGTCGCTGCTGGCCACGGTCATCAACCCGGCAGTGGGCTTGGGTACTTTTCTGGCGCAGTTCTTTTTGCGCAAGCCCCTGGCGGAAGCCACCACCCAGCAGTTTCACATTGATGGCAGTTGGGCAGATCCACAGATCACCAAAGTCGGTCAGAAAACGGTTGTTGCCCCCCCGCCCACGTCGTCCGCGGCGAGTAGTCCGGCTGCTTTGTGAGTACCCCGCAGATGCGCACGATGGAGAGTCCTCCCGCCATCCTGCGCCGGCGCACGCTCTGGAGCGCGCTGGTGCTTTTGCTGTTGGCCATGCTGGTCATGCTGGTCTGGCTGGCCGGGGTCTATGAGGCGGCCCAGGTTCAAAGCCGGATAGAGCGCGATGTCGAACAAGCCGTGGGAGAGGTCCAGACCACCTTCACGCGCAATGTGCAAAGCCTGCAAGCCCTTCAGTACAGCGACCCGACGCCCAATTCCTGGCGCATCGACGCGGCCACCTTGCTGCGGGAACACCGCGAACTGGTGCGCCTGGAATGGCGTGACAGCGCCATGCAGGAGCAGTCCCAGGTCGATACGCCGTTTCGCACCCCGGTGTTTGACCACATGGGGCGGGCCAATGCGCAGTCCGCCGTGGTGCTGGCCTGCACCACGGCGCGCCGTTTCAGCGGCCCGGCCTACACCAGCAGCTATTTCGTTCCGTTTGCGAATGGCCTGGGGGTGCAGGTGCTGGAGCTGTGCCTGCCGCTGCAAAGTGGTGGCAAACTGGTGGGTTATCTGGTCGCCACCTATGCCTTGCAGGAAGTGCTCGATGGGCTGCCCGTCAATCCATCGGCGCGGCATCACGAAATTGCCTTCACTGAAGCCGATGGCACCCGGCTGGCCTTGCGCCGGAGCCCCCGCAGCGGCAGCCGGGTCTTTACCGCCCAGCAGTTGGTGGACTTGCCCGGCACCTCCCTGGTGCTGCGCATGGACAGTTGGCGCGGGGCGCCGGACTTGTTTCCCAACGTGCTCACGGCGCTGGTGGCGGCCATGTCCATCGCCCTGGTCTCGGTGCTGGCCTTGTTGGCCAAGGACATGCGACGGCGCCTCAAGGCGGAGCACGATCTGGCCGATGCGCTGGCCTTTCGCAAAGCCATGGAAGATTCCCTGCTGACCGGCATGCGTGCGCGCGACCTGCAGGGCCGCATCACCTATGTCAACCCGGCTTTTTGCCAGATGGTGGGCTTTGCCGAAGCGGAGTTGTTGGGGCACAGCATGCCGGCACCTTACTGGCCGCCGGAGTTCTTTGACGAGTACCAGAAACGCCAGATGATTTACCTGGCCGGCAATGTGCCGCCGCGTGAAGGCTTTGAGTCGGTGTTTATGCGCAAGGACGGTTCCCGCTTTCCGGTGCTCATCATCGAGGCGCCGCTGATCAATGCCGAAGGCGTACAGAGCGGCTTGATGAGTTCTTTCCTGGACATCAGCGAGCTGCGCCGGGTCGAAGAGTTGTCGCGCACCAGCCAGGAGCGCCTGGCCGCCACGGCCCGGCTGGCCACCGTGGGCGAGATGGCGTCGCTCCTGAGTCACGAGCTGAACCAGCCGCTGGCGGCGATCTCCAGCTATGCCTCAGGCTCCCTCAATCTGCTGGCCGAGGGGCCGGATGCCGTCAACGAATATGGGGCTGATTTGCAGTTGGCCATGCACCGCATTGCCGAGCAGGCCGAGCGCGCCGGCAAAGTCATCAAGAGCGTGCATGACTTTGTGCGCCGGCGCGACCAGGTGCGTGAAGCGGTGACGCCGCAGGTCTTGCTCGATGCCATCCTGCCCCTGGTCAACCTGCAGGCGCGCAAATTGTCGGCGCGGGTGCAGACGGCGGTGGAGGCGGGTGCTCCGGACGTGCTGTGCGACCGGACCATGGTGGAGCAGCTCTTGCTCAATCTGGCCCGCAATGGCATGCAGGCGATGGACCAGCCGCACATCCTGGAGCGGGTGTTGAACATCACCGTTCGCCAGGTGAAAGGCGAGGGACGCAAGAAGTGGCTTCAGTTCTCCGTGGCGGACATGGGCGAAGGCATGACCGCGGATGTGCAACAGCAGCTGTTCAATCCTTTTTTCACCACCAAGGCCGAGGGCATGGGCCTGGGTTTGAGTCTGTGCCGCACGGTGGTGGAACAGCACGGCGGCGTGCTGGTGTTCGAGCCCAACGTGCCACGGGGCACGGTATTTATATTCACCTTGCCTGCCAGTGACGTGGCATAACATCGCCCCATGCGACCCTTGATTGATGCCCTGGTTTATGTAGTGGACGATGACGCCAGCGTGCGCGACGCCTTGGCGTGGCTGCTGCGTTCGCGGCGCCTGCCCAGCGAAGTGTTCGAGAGCGCCGAAGCGTTCCAGCGCAAGATGGAAAGCAGCGCGCCACCCGCTCAGCCTTGCTGCCTGCTGCTTGATGTGCGCATGCCGGGCTTAAGCGGCCTGGCGCTGTTCGACTGGTTGATTGAACGCGAGTTGCATCAGGCGCTGCCGGTGATCTTTCTGACCGGGCATGCCGACGTGCCCACGGCGGTCGATGCGGTCAAGCGCGGCGCGTTTGATTTTTGTGAAAAACCCTGTTCCGACAACGCCCTGGTGGACCGCGTCGAGCAGGCGCTGGCCCAATCGCAAGTGTTTTTGCAGACGCACCGCAAAACCGGCTTGCTGCAGGAGCGCCAGGGCGAGTTGACCGAGCGGGAACGCAAGGTCATGGCGCTGGTGGTGGAGGGACTGCCCAACAAGCTGATTGCCGACCGGCTCGAGATCAGCGTGCGAACCGTCGAAGTGCACCGGGCGCGCGTGTTTGAAAAAATGGAAGTCAAGTCAGCGGTCGAGCTGGTCAACCTGCTGCGTCGGGCTCCCGGATGAGGCGGCTATCGTGACCTCGCCGGTGCTGGGCGCCGGCAATTCTCCCTGGCGGCGCCCTGAAAACATCGTCCACCAGACAATCAATACCAACAGAACCAAGGCCCCCAAGGCTTCAAGCAAGAGCAAACTCATGAACCGTCTCCTGTATCCCCTATGGATGGGCCTGATTGTAGGAATGCTGGCCGCCTGTGGCAGCGCCCCGCTGTCCGTGCCTGCGCCAGTCAGCCGTCCGGCTCAGGAAACCGGGGCGGCAGCCCCAAGTGGGCGGGCAGTCGATACCGGCGGCGTCTTGCCCGGCCCCATTTTTCAGGCCAAAAGCCGTTGGACCGCCGTGCGCTGGTCGGAGTTGCCGGGGTTTGAGGACGATGCCTTGCATGAAGCCTGGAACGCCTGGCTCAAAAGCTGCGAGCGGCCCGGTCCGGTGTTTGCCCCTTTGTGCAGCGAGGTGCGGCGTTTGAGCATCGGCGACGCCGACGCGCAGCGAGCCTGGCTGGTGGCCCGGCTGCAGCCTTACCGCGTGGACGCCCTGTCGGGCGCCTCTGAAGGCTTGCTGACCGCCTATTTCGAGCCGGTGCTGGAAGGTTCGCGCAAAGCCTCTGCCGACTTCTCCGTGCCCTTGTACCAGCCGCCGCCGGGTCTGGCGCAGCGCAAGCCCTGGTACACGCGCCAGGAAATCGATACCTCGCCCCAGGCGCAAGCGGCGCTCAAGGGCCGTGAGATTGCGTTTTTGGCAGACCCCATTGACGCGCTGGTGTTGCAGATTCAGGGGTCCGGGCGTCTCCGTCTGACCCAGCCGGACGGCACCCAAATCCTGGTGCGGCTGGCTTACGCGGGTAACAACGACCAACCCTACAAAAGTGTGGGGCGATGGCTGCTGGATCAGGGGGCGGTGCGCGATGCCTCGTGGCCGGCCATCAAGGCCTGGGTGGCGCAGAATCCGGGGCGCCTCAATGAACTGCTGTGGAGCAATCCGCGCACCGTGTTTTTCCGGGAAGAGGCCTTGTCGGACCTGGACGCCGCTTTTGGCCCTAAAGGCGCCCAGGGCGTGGCATTGACGCCAGGCCGCTCCATCGCCATTGATCCCGGCAGCATCCCCTATGGCACGCCCGTGTGGCTGGCTTCCAGCGGCCCCCAGATCAACCTGCAAAAACTCGTGCTGGCGCAAGATACCGGCAGTGCGATTGTGGGCGGCGTGCGGGCCGATTATTTTGCCGGCTGGGGTCCGGTCGCCGCTGAACTGGCGGGCCGCCTCAAGCAGCCACTGCGTCTTTGGGTGCTTTGGCCCCGGTAGCCGCGGGCAAGTTACCATCCACGTTGAAAAACCATTACCAATCTGCCTCCCATTAACGGACGAATCCATGAAAACATCAATGCGCGAAATCGACGAACGGACCAACCTGGCCGGCAACAGCATGTTTGAATTGCTGCTGTTTCGTTTGGGCGAGTCGCAGGGCAGCGACCGGCGCGAATTGTTCGGCATCAATGTGTTCAAGGTGCGCGAGATTCTGGTGATGCCCGAGATCACCGTCATGGTCAATTCGCCACCGTCCGTCATGGGCGTGGCCAATATCCGCGGCCAGATGATCACCGTGGTCAACTTGCCGAAAATCGTGGGCTGCAATCCGACCAAAGGGCTGGGCATTCTGCTGGTGACCGAGTTTGCCCGCACCACCCAGGCGTTTGCGGTGGAAGAGGTCAATGAAATCGTGCGCCTCGAATGGAAACAGGTGCTCTCTGCCGAAGGCACTGGCGGCGGTCTGGTCACCAGCATTGCGCGCCTGGATGGCAATGCGGAAAACACCCGGCTGGCGCAGGTGCTGGACGTCGAGCAGATTCTGCGCGATGTGTTCCCGCAGGAGCATCAGGCGGCCCAGAACGCTGAGGTCACCTCCAAGATCCAGCTGCCACCGGGGACGGTCATTCTGGCGGCAGACGATTCTGCGGTGGCCCGCATGATGATTGAGCAGGGCCTCAAGTCCATGAACGTGCCTTACATCATGACCAAAACCGGCAAGGAAGCCTGGGAGAAGCTGCAGGCCCTCTCCAACCAGGCCGTGGCGGAAGGCAAAACGGTCAACGACAAAGTTGCCCTGGTGTTGACCGACCTCGAAATGCCGGAGATGGACGGTTTTACCCTGACGCGCAACATCAAGCAGGATTCACGCTTCAACGCGATACCGGTCGTTATCCATTCCTCGCTCACGGGCACCACCAACGAAGACCACGTGAAAAAAGTGGGCGCCGATGGCTATGTGGCCAAGTTTGTGGCGGAAGAACTGGCGGCGACGATTCACAAAGTGCTGACGCGCTAATGCACGCTCACCCGTATCTGCACTTCGGTGCCGGTCTGGGTGTCCCAGTTGGCCGTACCCGCCAGACCGGCGTGCGTGCCCGCGGTTTCATTCGCCGATTCGGCCACCGTCACCCACTCCTCCAGCGGCAGCACCAGTAACGTGGACGTGCTGGCTGTTTGGCCATGGTAGGTGCCCTTGCCCTGAGCGGCGGCCAGTTCCAGCTCGACCTGGTTCTGCCCGTCCCAGCGGGGCGTGACTTCAAAGCCGGTGCCGGCTTCCATCAACACCGTGCCGGGTACCACCACCAGAGCGCCGTTGTGGACAAAAGTCTGCACCAGACGCAGTGGCATCGAGTTGCGCAGGGCAATGCGGGCGCGCTGTCCGTTGAGGACCAGCACCTGCTGGTACGCCGTCGCCGCGTTGGCCCTGGTTTTGTTCCGTGCCGTTCCGGTAGATGGGACGGTGGTGCGTGTGGCCTCTTCGCGTAGCACTTGCCGCACTTCAATCTGCAGATTGCGCATAGGCAGGGTGGATGCCTGATAGCCGGTTGATGCTCCTGAATAGATAGCTGGTTGAGCATGTAACACGGGGGCTAGAGCCATAAAAGCCATAAAAATATAGTCAAATTTCCGGTTCATGATGGTTACTTTCTGAGTCAGTCCTTGCGCCAGAGCCCTATTTGACACGCATTGGTATGTTTTTTCAGTTGGGTTGGCATGAATCCGGCACCCCGCATCTGCCTTGCGCCGTGGCTGATTTTTCATCAATTCAGGACGAAAAAATGCCCGATCCGCTTGCGAAGATCGGGCCAACCGGCTGGGCCGGAATCAACGTCTTATGGCCTCCTTATGAAAACGTTATTGCTTTACATCCTTGACAGTTTCACTTGGCTCACGTCGCCGGTGAGGTAGCCCACGGCGGCGCCGAATTTGTCTTTGTAGTTGGCCTTGAGCAACGGGTCCAGCGTGGTTTTGACGATGCTGTGAATGCTGCCCCAGTCGCCGGCGTGCTGGAAGTTGCTCATGATGTAGGTCCAGCCATTGAGTTCATCCACCGCGTGCAGGCCGGTCGATTCGCCCCCGGACGGGATCGACATGATGCGCGACAGCACCTTGGAATCGATGTTGTAGGCCCACAGGAAATTGTTGACGTGCTGGCTGCTGTCTTCGCCGATGAAAAGCGTGCGCATTTTTTCCGAGAACTTGAGGTTGTCGGGGTTGGCGATCTTGTTGGGATTGGCCTTGTTCCCCAATGCATCCGCTGTGGCGTAGTCCTCGCCAGTGATCAGCGCCTTGGTATCCGCCGGCATCCATTCGCTGTTGATGGCAACGCTGTTGGTGTCAAGCAGGCCGCCTTTGAGGTTGAGCGCCATCACGGCGCCGGCATTCAAGATCGGAATGGAAATTCCGTTGCCGGCGGTATTGAGGGCATTGCCCGTGACCATGGACGCGATGCAGTTCTGCAAAGCCGAATAAGCGATCTTGTCCTTGATGTTGACGGTGGTGCCTTCCATCTTGGAAAAACCCATGGAGGCGCCAACCAGGGCTGCATAGCGATGGGTTTCAAGAAAAGCGGCGGCTTTTTCCATGCCCGGCATGAGCTTGATCCACTCGGTCTTGCCGTTGGCGTTGACCTTGGTGTAGCTGACATCTGATGGATCGGCGCTGAGTACCGACATGATGGCCGATGGCGCGACGGTGTTGGCCAGTTTGTGAATTTCAGCGCTGGTGGCGTGACCTAAATTGATCCAGGTGAGGGGTGCGGCCGCTGCTGCTGGGTCGAGGCTGAAGCCCGCTCCCACTTTGGCCACATACAGCGTGCCGGCAGACAAGTCCTTGGCCGTGTCTGCCACGAACACAAAGTAGCCGCTGTTGGTGGCGTCGTCGCCCATGAAGACGGTGCGGTTGTCGGGCATGACTTGCACCAGCTCATGGGAAATCCGACCCATGCAATAGTGTTTTTTGATGGAGGCCGTGCCGTCCGCATTGACCGTGACTTCCGGCATGTGACCGTAATCGTAGGGGTTGGCTTTGGTTTCACTGCCAAAAAGATTCAGGCTGAATGCTTTGAACTGGGCATCGGTTCCCGCTGCCACGCCGAAGGCGTTGGGCTCGTACTCTTCGCTTGACAGGTGGGTGCCCCAAGGGGAAAGGCTGGCGCCGCAGGTGATCCATAGACCGTTGACTGAGGAGGTATCGACATTGTGGTACTTGACCAGTGTCAGCTTGCCGGTGGACGGATTTTGATCCAGAGTCAGCACGGCGATGGGCGAGGGCAGCTTGCCATACATGCCGGTCGTGCCATCCTGCGCCCAGGTGGTGTATTCAAACTGCACCACGGCAAACACTGTGTTGCCCGTAACGCCAGCCACTTTGGCGTTTGGCACAGTCAGCAAAGAGGTGCCGTCCGGAGAATCCGAGAAAAACTGGCGAACCTTGCCGATCACGCTGGTGTCCAGGATGGGCTGGTTGTAAATATCGTAGTACCCGCCCGAGAGAACCGTGCCGCCCTGGCCATCGGGCACCAGATCGCCGGTGATGAAGAACGGCTGGTAGGCCAGCTTGAAGTCGACCTTGCTGGCGTCAGTAAAGTGGACCGACATGACCGAGTCCACGGTGGTGGTCGCCATGGCCGCGGTGGAGGCCGGGGTTGAAAGATCAGGCGCGGCCATGGAACTGAAGCTCACGGTGCTCAAGGTCTTCGGCACCGCGACTGCCGCAGCGGCCTCGCTGCCACCGCCACAGGCCGTCAGCAACAGGCTGGTGCTCGTCAGTGACGTTGCCAGCGGCAACATGGGCATGCCCGCCAGCATTTGCAGCAGGCGGCGACGGGAGGTTTCAGCGGTCGATGTCATTGGTTTGGCGCTCCATGGATAAGACGGGGGTTGGGTTGCGACGTGCACTGCGCGTGGCAACGTGCCGACTTTCGTGCCGGAATGTGAAAGCTTGATGACGCACCTCTCGTTGGAGTCGCCAAATGCTTGTCATGTGCGGGTAAACGAGGTCTGGAAGGCAAAGACATATTTGCGCCAGCGGCATACACTCTTGTTCC
>JAZKHK010000187.1:0-16365 GCA_040385425.1 Pseudomonadota bacterium
CCATCGCCAGGCCGATGCCGGTGTTGCCCGAGGTCGGCTCGATGATGGTGCCACCGAGTTGGAGCGCGCCGGAGACTTCGGCCGCCTCGACCATCGCCAGCGCAATGCGGTCCTTGATCGAGCCACCGGGGTTGCTGCGTTCGGACTTGATCCACACCTGGTGCGTGCTGCCAAACAGGCGGTTCATGCGGACGTGCGGTGTGTTGCCAATGGTTTGCAGAATGTTGTCGGCTTTCATATGCGGCTCCTTGGGGTTTTGTTGGACGGTGACGAAGTGACTATTTTCAACGACTTCAGCGACCAGTATCGAATAATGGTCAACGATAGCCGCGATAATCACGGGTGTGAAGCCCGCCAGACTGTCGCTGGTGCAATCTGGGAAACCAGGCACTGGAGGAACGTCCGGACTGCATAGGGCAGCGTAGCAGCTAACGGCTGTCCACTGAAAGCCCCTCGCGCAAGCGGGAGGTATAAGGTGAGGATTAGAGCAACAGAGACGAGCCGATTAAGTTCGGGTGAAACGGGCAATCTCTACGCGCAGCAATACCAAGTAGGCCAACGTTGACGGGGCCCCCGGAGTTGGCGGGTAGGTAGCACCGAGCTGTTGGGTGACCAACAGCCCAGATTAATGACAGTCACTTCGGCAAGCCCGCAAGGGCCTGCCGTTGCACAGAATCCGGCTTATCGGTGGGCTTCACACTTTTATTGACAGGCCGAGCGCAAACACGGAGTTCGGCACATTGGCGCGCACGGCGTCGGGCTTGGGTTTCTTGAACACGCCCCGGTTGGCGACTTGTTTCGACTCCATCCTGAATCCTTTGGCGCGTTGCTCCATCACCAGGCTGCGCAGGCTGATGGACTGCATGTAGTCCGCCATTTTGGAGTTCAGGTTGTCCCACAGATCCTGCGTCAAATCCTGGGTCGTGTCCTGGGCCTTCACCGGGCTTTGATGGGCCAGCCCCTGGCTGCGCTGCTCTTCGTCGCCTTCCACCGCGCCAATGATGTCGGCCACGGTGATGCTGTCAGCCCGATGGCCCATGGTGTAGCCGCCGCCGGGGCCGCGCGTGCTTTCCACCAGGCCGTGCTGGCGCAGTTTGCTGAACATCTGCTCCAGGTACGACAGCGAAATCTGGTGCCGCGCGGCAATGTCAGACAGTGGAACCGGGCCAAAACTCTCGCGCAGGGCCACATCAATCATCGCGGTAACGGCAAATCGGCCTTTGGTGCTTAATCTCATTTGAATTCCTCCTGTCTGGGTCACGGTATGTGAGTAAGCCCGGACTATACGGCTCAAATCACTTCGCGTAAATTCGTTTTATTAACTGATTTACTTCGAAAATTGCGAATAATATAGCCCTGTACTCCAAGCGAACCTCATGAATTTCAAACACTTGCATTACTTTTGGGTCACTGCCAAAGCCGGCGGCATCATGCGGGCGGGCGAGCAGCTGCACACCACGCCGCAAACCCTGTCCGGCCAGATCAAGCTGCTCGAAGACTGGCTGGGCCGTAAGCTGTTTCGCAAAAGTGGCCGCCAGCTGGAGCTGACCGAAGAAGGGCGGTTGGCGCTAGGGTATGCCGAGCAGATATTTACCTTGGGCACTGAACTTGAAACTGCCGTTCGCCAGTTGCATGGCGGCCAACGGGTGCTGGATTTTCGGGTCGGCGTGGCCGATTCGGTGGCCAAGTCGGTGGTTTACCGTTTGCTGGAGCCGGCATTGGCTTTGGCCGAACCGGTGCGGCTGATTTGCAGCGAAGGCAAATTCCCCGATCTGCTGGCGCAGTTGGCCCTGCACCGTCTGGATTTGGTACTGGCGGACGAACCCATGCCCAGCCGCATCAGTGTCAAGGCGTTCAACCACCCGCTGGGGAGTACCGCGATGAGTTTTTTCTGCACGCCAGGGCTCCGGTCGTTGCTGCAAGGCGAGTTTCCGGGATGCCTGAACGACATGCCCATGCTGATTCAGGGCGCGGCGGCTTCCATCCGCCCCGAGCTGGAGCGCTGGCTGACGCGCCACCATCTGGTGCCCCGGGTGATTGGGGAATTTGATGACGGCGCCCTGATGAAAGCGTTTGGACGGGAAGGCCGCGGTGTGTTCATGGCGCCCACCGTGCTGGAGGACGAAACGGTGGCGCAGTTTGGGGTCGAGGTGATCGGACGCACTGATGAACTCATTGAAGAGTTTTTTGCCGTGTCGGTGGAGCGTCGCATCACGCATCCCTGCGTGGTGGCCATCACCGATGCGGCGCGCAAGCAGTTTTTTGCTGCCTGACGGCCAAGCCCCGATTTAAAACCGCTCGTGCGCGTGCAGGTAGCGCCACTGCCCCAACGGCAGTTGCGACAGGGACACCCGGCCGACGCGGATGCGCTTCATGCTCAAAATCTCCATGCCGACGCGTTCGCACAGGTAGGCGATCAGGCCGGGGTGCGAACCCTTGATGGCAAAACGTAGTTTGGAAGAGGCATCACTGGTGCTGTTGAGGCTGACCTTGACTGGCGGCAGCGGATGGCCGTCGGACGCCAGACCGTGGTTGAGCCGGTTCAGGATGCTTTGCTCGACTTCGCCCGCCACCTCCACAATGATTTCCTGCTCAATCACGCCCGCGTCTTCTTCCAGCTTGCGCAACACGCGCCAGTCTTGCGTGAACACCACCAGGCCGCTGGCGCCGGTTTCCAGCTCCACGGCCGCCGTTAGGTTGGCAAAGTGGCGTTTGAGCAGGCGGGAGCCGCCTACGTCATCCTTGGCGTGGGTAGCGGCGCTGAGCAGTTGCTGCGCCGGTTTGACCTTTTTATTGGCCTCGCCCGGCTCAGCCAGGGTGTCATAACCCGGTGGTTTGTGCAGCAGCAGGGTCACGTCCACCAACTCCATCAGGCTGGCGTCACGGTCGATCTCGACTTTGTGGTCGGACACGCGAAACATCGGCTCTTCGACCACCTTGCCGTTGACGCTGACCCAGCCGCCTTCAATATATTGCTCGGCTTCGCGACGCGAGCAAGGCACGATTTCAGCGACGCGTTTGGCCAGACGCTCGTCGGTGCGGGGCGTTGATTTGGGGGCAGGTTTTTTATTGGGAATCATTGGCTGGATGTTACCGCGCATAGACGTTACCAGCTCAGCGGATCGAGCCGGTAAAGCTGGCTGAGTTCGCGGTAGAGCTCCGGGTGTTCGGTAGCCATGCGTTGCGGCTGCTCAAAGAAGACTTCCGAGATCACCGCAAAAAATTCCGCCGGGTCGGTCGCGCCATAGTCGCTGAACAGCGAGTTGTGGCGGTGCGCTGCGCGGGCCTGCAAGGCATTGAACTCGGCCCCGAGCACCTGCGACCAGCGCGCGTACTGTTCGCGCCGCGCCAGCACCGGCGCGCCATTGGCCACGCCGGTTTCCTGATCGAGCTGGTGGGCGAACTCATGGATCACCACGTTTTGGCCATCGTGCGGCTCCGCGGCACCTGCCACCGTGTCCTGCCACGACAGGATCACTTGCCCCTGCGACCAGGATTCGCCAGACAGCGCCTGGTGGCCCTGATGGGCGATGCCTGCCTCATCGGTGTGCGCCCGCTGCACCCTGAAACCGCCGGGGTACACCAGAATCTGGCGCAGCTTGGGGTAATACCCGCGCGGCCGGTTGAGCAGCAACAGGCAGGCCTGCGCCGCAATCGTGACTCGGATCTCGTCGGTGATCTCCAGACCATCGCAGCCGATGAAAGCTTTCTCGGCCAGAAACACTTGGATATGCCGTTTGAGTTGCAGTTGCAAGTCGGCCGGCATGGCGCGAACATACGGCACGCGCCGCTTCAGGATGTCGCGCCAGGCCGCCGGGAAAGGTTGGGCGCGGATTTTTTGGCGTTTGCGCTCAAGCAGGTAGGGCTCACCCAGCAACCAGAGAATTAAAAGCAGGCCCAAGACGGCAAGAATGATGGCGGGCAAAGGGGGCCTTCAAAAGAAGTTAAACAGGCCTGCAGTTGGGTATGAAGCGCGGCCTTTCAATCCTTCGCAGGGTTTGAGCAAGCACGCCGGGAATAACTGATCGCTTGAACACGTGTTTCTGGGGGCAAGGCATGACCGTCAGTTTTTGAACCGAAGGCAAAACTCAAGTTGCGATGCTCACTTTCACGATGCCGGTGGTCTTGACGCACAGTTGGCCACTCTCGTCATACAAGCCACCACGCAGTTCCACTTTCTGCGCTGTGTCGCCCTTCATGGATGTTGCAACCACTTCCCATTCAATTTGTACTGCGGCGTCTGCCAAGACCGCCTGTAGGAAATCAACCGAAAACGAAATCCCCACAACTGAAAATTTTTTGGAGAAGTGGGCTGCGACAAGACCCAGGATCAGCGCCGAGGTGTGCGTGCCACTGACGATCAGACCTCCATATCGGCTGCGTGCCGCAACAGCTGAGTCATGATGAAGAGGGTTGGTGTCGCCAGCTTCAGTTGCGAACGCACGAACCTCGTTCTCATTGAATGCGTGACGTTTCGAGAATTTCTCGCCGACAACGACCCACGCTGCAGTCTGATGGGTCATTTAGGTTGACGCTCCAAACGCATATTTTTTCAAACCGTCGAGATCCAGTACCTCGACCGATCCGTATTCCACCCGTATCAGGCCGTCTTTTTCCAATTCGTGCAAAGCACGATAAGCCGTCTGCCTTGCCATGCCCGTCAGTCGACCGATCTCCTCCTGGGAAATTTCTATGCGGAGTTGCGTATTCGGATAGAGCTGGGGGTTGAAGAGTTCGGCCAGGCAGTACGCCACACGGGTATTCACATCACCCAGGCGCAGGCCTTCGACCAGCGCGACGTAGTAGCCTAAACGGGCGTTCAGTTGGTCGATAAGCCAGCGGCTGAATGAATGGCTGTTGTCCATCAGCCAGAGAAAGGTGGCCCGAGGCACGAAGGCGACCGTGCTGTCTCGAATCGCAACGACGGCATACGGGCGCGGTTCACCTTTGAGTACGGCGCCTTCGCCAAACCATGCGCCGCCAGGAACGCCTGCAAACGTCGTCGCCCGGCCATCGGCAGAAACCGTGTCCACCTTGACCAAGCCATCAACGACGGCCAGCCAGTGCTCAGAGGGTGATTCGCGAAGGCATATCGTCGCCCCAGCCGTGAAAGTACGGGCCACGGCAGCATGGCAGACACGATCAAACTGTTCTTCGGTAAGTCCCGCGCGCCATGGAGATGATGCGAGAAATTCCGGTAATTTGTCGCGTTGTGCCGTCTGGCGAACATTCATTTCGTTATCCCGATTCAGCCCGAAGGGCACTAACACAGTGTTCGACGCTGGGCGGTCGGAAGGACTGCAACCGTGGCAATACTAACCAGCAATGGCGTTACCGCCAAGAATGTCATCCAGAGAACATTCATTTCTGCAGACTTCTTCGACAATTTTTGCTTGAGACAACCCAAGTGGGGTTTCGACCCAAGTTGCGTGACCACACACATGACCGTGTTGATTAGATTTTTTGCAGAGGTTCACATATGAGTATCCGACTTTCTTCACCCCCAAGTATTCCGAACGACATGCTGCGAAGCGCTGTCGATTGGGCACTCGTTACACGGCGTTCCACGCGCGCGTTCCTTCCTACGCCAGTTCCAAGAACGGAGGTGGAAGCCATCCTGGATGTGGCCCGGTATTGTGCTTCTGGGGTGAATACGCAGCCCTGGCATGTTCACATCGTCATGGGGGTTGCTAAGGAACGGTTGAGCGATGCCATCATGCGCATCTATGACGACCCGGCCCAGATGGCGGCACTCGATGAACCCTACGACTACTACCCGCAGGAGTGGAGCTCACCCTACATCGAGCGGCGGCGCAAAGTCGGTTGGGATTTGTATGGTCTGCTTGACATCCCGAAGGGTGACAAGGATCGCATGCATGCTCAACATGGGGGCAACTATCGTTTCTTTGGTGCTCCCGTAGGACTCATGTTCACCGTTGACCGGAGCATGGGCCGGGGCAGCTTGATTGACTACGGCATGTTCCTGCAAAGCATCATGGTGGCTGCGCGAGCCCGCGGTCTTGACACCTGCCCGCAGGCGGCGTTCACCACCTTTCACCGCGTCATTGCCGAAGAACTCGCTATTCCTGAGCAGCAAATGTTTGTCTGCGGCATGAGCCTGGGTTATGCAGATCCCAGCCGCATTGAAAACTCACTCGCTACAGAACGTGAGGCGGTCAGTAATTTCGCTACTTTTCATGAAACCACCCATCAGGAGACCGCGCAATGAGTGCAAAAGCTTACTCGGAGGGCCTGGTGAAATGTGCGGCAAACCATGTTCCTCTGTCGCCGCTCAATTTTCTTGACCGTACGGCTGACGTTTTTCCAAATCGAACCGCCATCGTCCATGGCACCTTCCGCCAAACCTGGGCTGAGACACGCGATCGTTGCTATCGACTCGCGTCCGCGCTCGTTCAGTTCGGAATAGAAACAGGCGACACGGTGTCGATCATCGCGCCCAATACGCCAGCCATGCTCGAAGCTCACTTCGGTGTACCTTTGTCGGGTGCCGTGCTCAATGCCATCAACTGTCGCCTTGATGCCGATGGAATCGCTTTCATCCTGCGGCACGGCGAATGCAAACTGCTGCTGGTGGACCGTGAATTTGCCCCGCTGGTAGCTAAAGCGCTGCTAGGTGTACCCAACCCACCCCGTGTGATTGATATCAACGATATCGAAGCACCTGTCGGTCCGGCCCTAGGCCAAACTGATTACGAGTCGCTTTTGGCAAGTGGAGATCCGGCGTTCCCTGGCCGTTGGCCGGCAGACGAGTGGAGCCCTATCGCGTTGAACTACACGTCAGGCACGACCGGAGACCCGAAGGGTGTTGTACCAAGCCACCGGGGTACTTACCTCATGAGTCTCTTGCAGATGACCGACTGGGCACTGCCGCGAGCGCCCGTCTATTTGTGGACGCTGCCGATGTTTCATGCCAATGGCTGGTGCTTTACCTGGGCGATTACTGCCGCAGCAGGCACGCATGTGTGCTTGCGCAAGGTCACGCCAGCCAATGTGTTTGCTGCCATTGCGGAGCATGGCGTTGATCACTTTTGTGCCGCGCCGATCGTTATGGCGGGCATTGCCAGCACACCAGAGGCGGAACGTCAGCCGCTACCACGCCGCGTGCGGGTATTGACTGCCGGTTCGCCTCCGCCCGCAACGGTGCTTGAGGCGGTCAAGGACATGGGTTTTGATGTTGATCACGTCTTCGGTATTACGGAAATCTCCGGCACGCCGGTCAGTTGCGCCTGGCAGAGCGAATGGGACGAATTGCCTGCTGACCAGCAAGGGCGTCTGAAGGCCCGTCAAGGCGTGCGTGCCGCCGCTTTGGAGAAGCTCCGGGTTGCAGACTCTGATTCACTCAAACCGGTCGCACGAGACGGTGTCGCGAGTGGCGAAATCCTGATCCGTGGCAACACCGTGATGATGGGCTATCTGAAGAACCCAAGCGCCACCAGAAGAGCTTTTGAGGGGGACTGGTTCCACACGGGCGATGTCGCCGTCGTCCATCCGGATGGCTATATGCAGATCACGGATCGCACCAAGGACATCATCATTTCTGGCGGGGAAAACATATCGTCGGTCGAGGTGGAGGATGTGTTGTACCGTCTTTCCAGTGTGCTGAATGCAGCTGTCGTTGCGCAACCTGATGACAAATGGGGTGAGGTGCCATGTGCCTTCATTGAACTTAAGCCGAATGCGCCAAACATCACCGAAGCTGATGTGATCGCGTTCTGTCGTGAACGATTGGCGCACTTTAAATGCCCCCGCCGCGTGGTGTTTCTGGAATTGCCCAAGACGGCCACCGGGAAAATTCAGAAATTCCGGCTGCGCGAACTGGCTGGCAGCCGGGATGCGATTACAAAATTGGCCGTATGAGGGTGCGGTTGCTGCACGCCACGAACGGCCTCTGACTTGCGTCAGCGTTTGCATCACCCACCTGGGCGATTCAGTTGCTGATGGCAATAACTTCACCGTCCCACTTGCCTGAATGGTTGGCAGTAACGACAAGGACATTCCCGGTTCCTGGCGCTTGCACAACCAGTTTGCCACCCGGAGCCCAAAAAGCACTTTTGCCCGCTGATCTGTAGCCGCCAGATGGCCCGCCATGGTTCGACATGAGAACGCCGAGATTGAGGCTCGATGCATAGTGCTGCATCTTGGCTGTATCCGTAGCGTAACCCGCCTCGGACACCAGAACGCCAGCCAAGTAAAGCGAGGCACCCGCCATGGCGGCGCTCGCAGCGTGTGTTTCATGGGTGGTGTCGGCGCAAATGGCAAGTGAAAACGACTCGCCCAACAGTTCATCCGTGTGGCTTGCCACATCCCCCTTTTCGGCGAATTTTTCTTCTCCAGAGTGCAGGTACTGCTTGAAATAGACGGAATGTCTTCCATCGGGAAAGAACGTCATCGCGCCAATGGCTGGCGTCACGCCAGTGCCGAAGGCAACAGGCGCACCCACGACGACGGTCATTTTGGTTTCGGACACCATATCCCGGATAGCGGCCAGGCGGCTGTCGTTCGGGTGCACGAGGCATTCCTGGAGAAGTGGCAATTCGTAGCCACTCAGGGACAGCTCGGGAAATACCAAGAGGTCGACCTCCGCTCGATGCGCTGCGGCAATGAACTGGGTGTGCGTTAGCACATTCGCAGCGATATCGCCGGGTATTGAGATGGACTGGGCACTTGCGATTCGGATCGATGACATTTTGCGGCGAGTGAATTTAATCCACAGTGGGTTTCAATCAGCGCAGCGTGGCTTCCAGCCGCGCCACATGCGCCATCAGCGAGCGTTTGGCGACGGGCCACATGCGGGGCGGCACGTCGTCGTAGGCGGCGGCGACCCAGTCGTCGAGTGTGCCTTGCGGCAGCGTTTGCATCACCCGCAGAATCTTGGCTTCGCGTTTGAAGCGGTGGGCTTTCAGGTGTGCGATGACTTCGGTCGCTTCGTCTTCCAGGCCGCCCAGGACGTAGCCGTGCGCGGGCAGGATGAAGCCGATCCGGTGCTCGGTGCAGGCGGCGCTCAGCTTGTCGAGCGAGTCGAGGTAGTCGGTCATGTCGCCATCGGGCGGGTCGATCACCGTGGTGCTGCCGTTCAGGATGTGGTCGCCGCTGAACAGCAGGCCGTCTTCCAGCAGCACCAGGCACACGTGGTTCGCCGCGTGGCCGGGGGTGTGGAGCACCTGAATTGTGTGACTTTTATAAGCAAAATCAGCCTCTAGCCCGCGTGGAATAAGCGTTAGCAGCTCATTATTTGATAGTGACCGGTCGGGCGTGAAGGCGCTGTGGGCTCGGGCCGTGGGGGCGGACGGCAGACCCAGAATCGGCGGCTTGACCGCGCACAAGGCCTGCAAGGGCCAGGCGCCGGGCGAATGGTCGGGGTGCGAGTGGGTGCAGACAATCATGCGGATGTCGCCACCGGCTGCGCGCCACAGCTTGTCCAGGTGATCGGGGTCGGCCGGGCCGGGGTCGATGGCGATATAGCCGGTGGCCGGGTCGCCCACCAGGTAGCTGTTGGTGCCGGGGCCGGTCATGGCGCCGGGGTTGGGCGCGGTCAGGCGCAGCACGTTTTTCAGCAGCGCCACGGGTTGCTCGGACTGCCAGTCCAGGTGGTGCACGATTTGTCCGTCGGGGCAAACCAGCGCCAGTTCGCCAAACGGCGGTTCGTGCTCCATGTAGCGCACCTCGCGGCCTGCCAGCAGGGCCGAGCGCGGGCAGCAGGTCCACAGCGGCTGCTCGGTGGCGGCGCAGGCCTGCAGCACGGCGGCCACATCCGCATAGTCCACCAGCCGCTCCAGCGTCTTGATGGTGGGGTAGATGATGAAAAAATTACCGGCCTTGTGCCGCGTCAGCGCGTCGATTGGGCGCACCCACACCGGCTCGAACTGCTCGGCCTCGTCGGCCACCGGCGTCTGGCCCTCGGGCATGCGGGTAACCAGAAACGGCACGTCAAAGCGGCGCGACAGGTCGCGGTCGGCGATCCAGTGGGCCAGCACAAACACCTCATCAGCGGCCAGCGTCAAGCCCAGCGTCTGGCATTGCGCGATGAAGGGGGCGCTGCGGTCCAGCGCGGCGATGTCGCGGTTGTCGGCGGCGCTGCCGTCGGCGCGGCGCGCCAGCAGCACGCCCAGTTCTTCAAAACTCTCGCGGATGGCGGCGATGGCCTGCGTCAGGTGCAGCTCGCTTTGCGTGGCGCGCCGTTTGGCCTGGCCGTGGCTTTGCGCATCGGCCGCGTCCACGCCGCCGCCGGGGAACACATAGGCGTTGGGGGCGAAGCTGGCGGTTTGTGAGCGGCGCGTCATCAGCACTTCAATGCCGTGGGCCGTGTCGCGCAGCAGCAAGACGGTGGCGGCGGGGCGGGTGGGCGCAGGTGTGCGGGCGGGGTGCAGGAGTTGGGTGGGTCGTACCATGGTTTGATTTTGCAACGAATTGCACCGGCCGCCAGCGCGCTGGGGATACAGGGATAATTCCCCCCATGCGAATTCCATTCACCAAAATGCAGGGCGCCGGCAACGACTTTGTGGTGCTCGACGAAACCCGAAAGCGGCTCGGCCTGAGCGCCGCGCACTACCGTTTTCTGGGCGACCGCCACTTCGGCGTCGGGGCCGACCAGATTTTGACGGTGCGCCCGTCTCCCGCGCCCGGCATCGACTTTGAATACCTGATCCACAACGCCGACGGCTCCGAGGTCGAGCAGTGCGGCAACGGCGCGCGCTGCTTTGCCCGCTTTGTGCGGGATCAGGACCTGACGACGAAGGACGCGATCCGGGTGCAGACCAAGTCGGGTGTGATCGAGCCCCGCCTCACCGCCGATGGCCGGGTCACGGTCAACATGGGCGCGCCGGTGTTTGACTTGGCTGACATTCCGTTTGATGCCGCCGGCGGCCAGCCGCAAGCCTCTGGTTTATGGCAAAAGTGGCCTCTAGCCCGCGTGGATAGTGCGCAGGCAGCTCCTGTTTTGGTAGCGGTTGTGTCGATGGGCAACCCGCACGCGGTGCAAGTGGTGGACGATGTGGACACTGCGCCAGTGCTGCTGCAAGGCCCGCTGATTGAAAACCACGCCAGCTTCCCCCGGCGCGTGAACGCAGGCTTCATGCAGGTGGTGGACCGTGGCCATATCCGACTGCGGGTCTATGAGCGCGGCGCGGGCGAGACGCTGGCCTGCGGCTCCGGCGCCTGTGCAGCCGTGGTGGCGGGCATCCGGCTCGGGCTGCTCGACGACACGGTGGACGTGCAAACCCACGGCGGCACGCTGACTATTTCCTGGGCCGGCCTGGCCTCTCCTGTGATGATGACCGGCCCGGCGACCACTGTTTTTCACGGCGAAATCGAACTACCTGACTCCCTATGACAACCTCTTTCCCCAACCCCATCAATCCAATCACCGAAGACGACATTGCCAATTACCTGGCCAATACGCCTGATTTTTTTGAACGTCATGCCGAGTTGCTCTCCGCCGTGCAGCTCACCAGCCCGCACGGCAACCGGGCCGTGAGCCTGCAGGAGCGCCAGGCCACGCAGTTGCGCGAGAAGATCAAGGTGCTGGAAACCCGCACCATGGACATGATCCGCAACGGCAACGAAAACGTTTTGCTGGCCGACAAGCTGCTGCGCTGGGCGCGCACCCTGTTCATGGTGAACGATCCGTGGACGTTGCCGACCCAGATGGCGGGCGAAATTGCCGAACAGTTCTCGGTTCCCCAGGTCGGCATCAAGGTGTGGGACGTGATGCCCGCGTTTGCCCACGCCGACTTTGCCACCGGTGTGAGCGAGGACGCCAAACTGTTTGCCTCGTCGCTGATGGAGCCTTTTTGCGGCGTGAACACAGGTTTTGAAGCCATTAGCTGGCTGCCTGATCCGCAGGCCGCCGCATCGTTGGCCATCTTGCCTTTGCGCACCGGGCCGCTGGGCAGCAAAACCCCGGCGTTTGGCATGCTGGTGCTGGCGTCGCCGGACGCGCAGCGCTTCAGCAGCGGCATGGGCACCGATTTTCTGGAGCGCATTGCCGAATTGGCCAGTGCCGCGCTGTCGCGCCTGCGCTAGTTTTTGGGGAATGCGGTGCAGGAGGGCGATGAACGGCTGATCGAGCGCTATCTGGAGCATGTGCGTTTTGAAAAACGTCTGGCGCAGCGCACGGTCGAGTTGTATGCACTGGACCTGCACAAGCTCGCCGACCATGCTGCACAGGCCAAAGTCGAACTCCTTCAGGTGCAAAACAGCCATATCCGCCGCTGGGTCGCGCAGATGCATGCCGGTGGCCGCAGCGGTCGGGGTATTGCCTTGATTCTGTCGGGCTGGCGCGGTTTTTACGTCTGGCTGGGGCGCGAGGGCCTGGTCAGCAGCAACCCGGTGCAGGACGTGCGTGCGCCCAAAGCCGGCAAACCCTTGCCCAAAGCCCTGAGCGTGGATGACTCGGTTCAGCTCGCCAGTTTCAGCAGTGACCATAACGACCCCTGGCTGGAGGCGCGTGACGCCGCCATTGTTGAGTTGCTTTATGGCGGCGGCTTGCGCGTGGGCGAGCTGACCGGGCTGGATGCGGTGGCCAGCCCCACGGCGCGCGGCTGGGTGGATTTGCAGGCGGCAGAAGCCCATGTGCTGGGCAAAGGCGGCAAGCGGCGCACCGTGCCGGTCGGGGCGAAGTCCGTCGAGGCGCTGACACGCTGGCTGGCACTGCGGGATCAGGTGCTGGGGGTCTCGGAACAAGCCGCCCTGTTCATCGGTCGCAACGGCACCCGTCTCACGGCCCAGTCGATCTGGCTGCGCCTGCGCCAGCGCAGCCAGCAAGCGGGGCTGACCACACCGGTGCACCCGCACATGCTGCGCCATTCATTCGCCAGTCACCTGCTGCAATCCAGCAGTGACTTGCGCGCCGTGCAGGAGCTGCTGGGCCACGCCAGCATCACCACCACGCAGGTCTATACCCGGCTGGACTTTCAGCACCTGGCCAAGGCCTACGACGCGGCGCACCCCCGGGCCAAAATCAAGCCGACCGACCCGACGTAAGCCTTTCGGGAAAGCCCGCATGTTGTTGAACGGCCAATTCAGCGACACTCGGCGCTATCAACAGAAAGGTACTTCATGCGCAGTCAGATATTTGTGATACTGGACAACGGGGCTGAATTCATTTTCAACGTGGAAGATGCGCCCGCCATGGCCAACGATGTGGCCCGCACCTGGCTCGACGCCCAATTCACTGAACTGGACTGCGAACCCCTGCGTGCCAGCGGCAAAGTCCTGACGGCTGACAAAGTGCTGCGCATCACGGAAGCGGCGGGCGCCGCCCTGTTCGCTGATAAAAAATGGGCCGCCGACTATGTCGGGGCCGTGCATGCGGCGCTGGTCAAACCCATCATCCGGGTGGATGTCCCCGCGATGGCCGTCACGTATTAACGAAACCTAAAAGCTTTCCCAGTCGCCCGCGCTGGCGGTGGCTGCTGGCAGCGCACGTGGCGCTGCCGTCCTGATCGGTGCCAGGCCTTGGGTGGCTGGTTTTGCTTTGGAACTGCCAAGTTTCCTCGGGGGTGGCGAAAACGTCGTTGCCGGGGTGGCGCGCGTTTTGACACTTTTGGTCGTTTGCGACAGCTTGAACACCTCGACGGCGTGGACCAGTTCTCTGGCTTGGGTTTTCAGGCTGTCGGCGGCGGCGCTGCTTTGTTCCACCAGGGCTGCATTTTGCTGCGTCGTCTGGTCCAGCAGGGTGACCGCTTCGCCCACCTGGGAAACGCCCAAGGCCTGCTCGTGGCTGGCGGCGCTGATCTCGCCCATGAGGTCGGTCACGCGCTGGATAGCGCCCACCACCTCGTTCATCGTGACGCCTGCCTGATCGACCAGCGCCGTGCCCTGTTCGACCCGTTCCACGCTGGCATGGATCAATGATTTGATTTCCTTCGCCGCTTCCGCCGAGCGCCCGGCCAGGCTGCGCACTTCAGACGCCACGACGGCAAAGCCGCGGCCCTGATCGCCCGCTCGGGCCGCTTCCACGGCAGCGTTGAGGGCCAGGATGTTGGTCTGAAATGCAATGCCATCAATGACCTGAATGATGTCTGAAATCTTCCTGGAGCTGTCGTTGATGTCCTTCATGGTGTCCACTACCTGGGCCACCACCTCGCCGCCCCGGATGGCCACGCTGCTGGCGCTCTGGGCCAACTGATTGCCCTGTTTGGCGTTGTCGGCGTTTTGCCGGACGGTGGAACTGAGTTCTTCCATGGAGGCCGCCGTTTGCTCCAGCGCGCTGGCTTGCTGCTCGGTGCGGCCGGACAGGTCGCTGTTGCCCTGCGCAATTTCGGCGCTGCTCTGGTTAACGCTGGTGGCCCGTTCGCTCACGTCATCCACCAGCGCGCGCAGGTTCAGCCCGGCCTGGTTGATGGCGCGCAACAGCATGCCGATTTCGTCAACGCGGTTGAGGCTGATATTGCGCCCCGGCTGGCCGCTGGCCACGGTCTGGGCTTGCGCCAGAATTGCTGCCAGCGGGGTGGCTACCTGCATCTCCAGCATCAGGATGCCGAGCAAGGCCCCCACCAGCAGGCCCACGCCCACCACGGCCAGCGATAAGCCGGTTACCCCGATCATCAAGGCGGCGACCCAGGGCACCGTTGCCATCAGCGCGGCCGCCAGCCGAATCCGCCAGCGCACCGGCATCACCTGAAACGCGGAGGTCCAGCCCATCAGTCCGGTGCGGACCACGATACCTTTATGAAAGGCCAGACCCGTCGCTTGGCCCTCGCGGAATTGCCGGTACAAGGCTTCGGCCGCCGACACCTCCTGGCTTTCCGGCTTGGTGCGCACGGACATGTACCCCGTGACTTGCCCCCCGCGCTGAATCGGGGTGGCGTTGGCGCGAACCCAGTAGTGATCCCCGTTTTTGCGCCGGTTCTTGACCAGTGCAGTCCAGGATTCCCCCGTCTTCAAGGTGGCCCACATGTCGGCAAACGCCTGGGCCGGCATGTCGGGGTGGCGGACCAGGTTGTGCGGCTGCCCCATGATTTCGTCACGGCTGAAACCGCTGACTTCAATGAATGCCTCGTTGGCATAAGTGATGTTGCTTTGGCTATCGGTCGTGGACATCAGCGTCACACTGTCCGCAAACGGGTAATCGCGTTGCGTGACGGGTTGGTTATTTCGCATGTATGGTTCGCCTATTTATAAGAATTCAATTCCAAAGACATTTTTTTCAAACCTATGGACAGCATGAAGCCTTATCGACGATTGCAGGTACCCTGCTAATCGTGTCCCTTTTTTTACAATGGACTTTGCAGGGGAAACCCTGACTTAAAAGGTTTCCCAGTCATCTGCGCCAGCATTGGCCGTGGCCGTGGCTGGCAAAGCGCGTGGAGGCGTGGCCGTTGGCTGTTTGGCTCTGCTGGCGAGTTTCGGCGCGGTAGCATGGCCCAGTTTTCGCGGGGAGGACGGGCTTGAAACCAGACTGGCCCGAGGGACCGGGTTGGCGATTCTGGGGCCCTGGACGTGCCCTTGCGCCTGTGACAGTTTGAATACCGCGACGGTGCTCACCAATTCTTGCGCTTGCGATTTCAGGCTGCTCGCAGCGGCAGCCATTTCTTCGACCAAGGCCGCGTTCTGCTGCGTCACCTGGTCCATTTGCATCACGGCTTCGCCCACCTGCGCCACGCCCTGGCTCTGTTCTGTGCTCGCCGCGCTGATCTCGCCCATCAGGTCGGTCACGCGTTTGATCGAACTCACCACTTCGGTCATCGTCACACCGGCCTGGTCGACCAGCGCCGTGCCCTGCTCGACGCGCTCGACGCTGGCGCCAATCAATGTCTTGATCTCTTTGGCGGCTTCAGCCGAGCGCCCGGCCAGGGAGCGCACTTCACTGGCCACCACCGCAAAGCCACGCCCCTGCTCGCCAGCGCGGGCCGCTTCGACCGCCGCGTTCAAGGCCAGGATGTTGGTCTGAAACGCGATGCCGTCAATCACGCTGATGATGTCAAATATTTTCCTGGATGAATCGTTGATGTGCTTCATGGTGTCCACCACCTGGGCCACCACGTCGCCTCCTTTGACCGCCACGCTTGATGCGTTCAATGCCAGTTGATTGGCCTGGCGAGCGCTGTCGGCGTTTTGTTTGACGGTGGCGCTCAGTTCTTCCATGGAGGCGGCGGTTTGTTCGAGTGCGCTGGCCTGGCTCTCGGTGCGGGCGCTCAAGTCATGGTTGCCTTGTGCGATCTCGGCGCTGGCCGTGGCCACGCCTTCGGCGTTTTGGCGCACGCCGCCCACAATGTGCGACAGCTTATCTGCCATGCTGGCGAGGGCGCGCAGCAACTGAGCGGTTTCGTCCTGGCCTTCGGCCTTCAGCGTCACGCACAGATCCCCTGCGGCAATGCGTTCGACGGCATCAACCGACTGCGC
>JAZKHK010000187.1:16375-22336 GCA_040385425.1 Pseudomonadota bacterium
TGATCAGCCGGGTGATCCACACCGCCAGCAGTGTGGCGATCACGATGGACCCGAGCACCAGGCTGATCAGCCAGCCTCGGGCTTGCGCGTACGTGGTTTGTGACGTCTTGAAAGACAGGCTGGCGCCCTTGCCGTTGATGCTGACGAGATGACCCAGATCCTCGACCATGGTGTTGAATGCGTTGCGTGATTCGCCGCGGAAATAGGTTCGGGTTTGTTCGTGCATCGACTCGCCATTGCGTGACAGCGAAACCAGCTTCTCGTTGCTCGAAAAATAGGCATCGCGATGCTGCTTGTACTGCGCGTAATTTGCCTTTTCTTCGTCGGAGTTGATCATCGGTTCGTAGATGGCCTGCTGCTCGCCAAGCGTTTTCTTCAGTTCGACGAACTGTTTCTCAATGACGTCCATCTCCTTGAGATCGGTGGATAAGGCATGGTCTCCCTCGGCACGGCGAAACCGGTTGGTGGTGATGCGGATATTGCTCAGAACTTCAACACTGGGCAACCAGTTGGTGGCGATGTCTTCGGTGTTGGCGTTGATCTTGGCGAGTTGGACAACGGCAAATCCACCTGCTGCAGCGGTCATCAAAACCACGAAGAAGAAGGCGGCACCGAGTTTGGTGCCAATTTTGAAATCAGAAAGTTTCATGCTGAATATCCTGGGTAATGAGCGCGATCGGGATCGGTTTTTTGCCGGTCATGCTGGCTTTTTATATTTATTGTTTTGATCAGCGTTAATTCACCCTGAATATCTGACGCTTAGTCTGCCTGATAAATCAACTTTTCGTGTGGGCAGGGTTTTTGTGTCCAAATGTAAATGGCTGGTTGGGGCGCGTGCGTCACAATCCTTCCATGAAAATGATTCAATTAAGAGCTGGTAAAGAGCGCTCGCTGCAACGCCGTCACCCCTGGATTTTTGAGTCCGCCATTGCCAAAGGGGCCGCCGACGCCGGCGAGACCGTGCGCGTGGAGTCCCATGAGGGCGCATTCTTAGGCTGGGCGGCATTCAGTCCGGCCTCCAAAATCCGGGCCCGTGTCTGGAGTTTTGATGAAGAGCAGCGCATAGACGCTTCATTTTTGATAGCTGCCTGCGCACGCTCCATAAGGGCTAGAGGCCGATTTGATATAAAAAGTGACGGTGTACGGCTGGTGCATGGCGAATCTGACGGTTTGCCGGGGCTGATTGTGGACCGCTATGGCGACACGCTGGTGGCCCAGTTTCTCTCGGCCGGCGCCGAGCGCTGGAAAGAGGTGCTGGCCGATGCGCTGCTGGCCGCCACCGGCCTGACCAAGTTATATGAACGCTCCGACGCCAGTGGCCGCGCCCTGGAGGGCTTGCCCGAGGTGTCTGGCTGGCTGCGTGGTGACGGTCCGACGGACTTGGTGTTGCGCGAGCACGACTGGCAACTGGCCGTCAACATCGCCACCGGCCACAAAACCGGCTTTTATCTGGACCAGCGCGACAGCCGCCAGAGGTTTGCTGATTACACGCGGCGCCTGAAATTTGAGCGGGTGCTCAACTGCTATTGCTACACCGGCGGCTTCACGGTCGCGGCCCTGACCGGCGGCGCGGCCCATGTCACCAGCATTGATTCCTCCGGCCCGGCCATTGAGAAAGCCGCCGCCAACGTCGCCCTGAATGGTTTTGAAGCCAGCCGCACCACCTTCATGGATGCGGACGTGAATGCCTCGCTGCGCCAGTTTGCAGCCGAGGGCAAGACCTTTGACGCCATCGTGCTTGATCCGCCGAAGTTTGCCCCTACGGGGCCGCATGCCGAGCGCGCCGCGCGGGCCTCCAAGGACATCAACCGGTTGGCCATCAAGCTGCTGGCACCGGGGGGCGTGTTGTTCACGTACTCCTGCTCGGGCGGCATCAGCGCGGACCTGTTTCACAAAATCGTGGCTTCCGCCGGCATCGACGCCGGGGTGGACGGCTACATCAGCGAACGCATGGGCGGGGCGCCGGATCACCCGATGACGATCAATTTCCCGGAGGGCGAGTACCTGAAGGGTTTGGTCGTAATTCGCAAATAAGCCCGCGCCATTGACCGCTACACTCCCCCCCTTTAGCCCCATTTCCTTGAGAAAAACGATGAGCCTTATTCCTGCAACCATCCTGACGGGTTTTCTCGGCTCGGGCAAGACCACGCTGCTCAAGCGCGTGCTTCAAGAAGCCCACGGCCAGAAAATCGCGGTGATCGAGAATGAGTTTGGCGAAGAAAACATCGACAGCGACATTCTGGTGTCGGACACCACCGAGCAGATCATCCAGATGAGCAACGGCTGTATTTGCTGCACCATCCGTGAGGATTTGCGGGCTACGTTGCGCGATCTGGCCGAGAAAAAACGCAAAGGCGAGCTGGACTTTGACCGCGTGGTGATCGAAACCACGGGCGTGGCCGACCCCGGACCGGTGGCGCAAACCTTTTTTATGGACGATGAAATTGCCGAGAGCTACCTGCTGGATTCGATCCTGACGCTGGTGGATGCCAAGCATGCCGAAACACAGCTCAATGAGCGCCAGGAAGCACGTCGCCAAGTCGGTTTTGCCGACCAGATATTCATCAGCAAGACCGATCTGGTGTCCAAGGCGGACGTGGATGCCTTGACGCACCGTCTGAAGCACATGAACCCGCGGGCGCCGCTCAAGGCAGTTCATTTTGGTGACGTGGCACTGAGCGAGGTATTTGACCTGCGCGGTTTCAATCTCAATTCAAAACTGGACATCGACCCGGACTTCCTCAAGGAGGAGACGCAGGACGACCACGCCCACCATGACCATGTGCATGGCGAGCAATGCAATCATCCCTCGCACGGCGAAGGCGCAGGACACCATCACCACCATGACGATGATGTGAAGAGTTTTGTCTTCAAATCAGACCGGGCCTTTGATCCGGCCAAGTTGGAAGACTTTCTGGGCGCTATTGTTAATATCTACGGCCCGCGTATGCTGCGCTACAAAGGTGTGCTTTATATGAAAGGCACGGAGCGCAAGGTGATTTTCCAGGGCGTGCATCAGTTGATGGGCAGCGACTTGGGACCCGCCTGGGCCGAAGGTGAGCAGCGTTCCAGCAAAATGGTGTTTATCGGGATTGATCTGCCCAAGGACATTTTCTTGCAGGGCATGGAACAAAGTCTGGTCTGATTGAGCATGTATTTTTAAGCGGGTATCCAAATGTTTGCCTCACTTTTCCAATTTATGGGATTTCCGCTGGGTAACCCTGTACACTCGCGCGCCAAAGAAGATGTGCAAAGCCAGCCTTTAAATGCTGGTGTTGCGGATAGCGCGATCAAAGTGTCGGGTGCCGCCAAAAAAATAAAGCACACGACAGTCAGCGATGTACAGGCACATGTCAATTCTGCGAGGAGGCAAGAAGTGAAAGCTCAACCCGGAAAAGCCGAGACGGTATCCCCCAAGGCCAATGGCGTCGGCAAGGTCAAGCCTGCTGTGAAGCCCGATGCCAAGGCACCCGTCAAGAAAGCGGTCGCGGTCAAAGCGCCCGTGGCGCCCGCTGTTGTGGTCAAGCCCACTTCTGTCAAAGCCGTGAAGCCAGCGGCAAAAGTTCAAGTTCAAGTAAAGGATTCTGTGAAAACGACGACTGCGAAAGCTAGTAAACCCGAAGCGGTGGCAACAAAACCCAAGGTCACCCATTCTGTCAAGCCTGGCACGATTGCGGCAGCGGTCGCTGCGGTGCCATTGAAGCCTGCTGCGGCAGAGCCGGCAGCGGTCGCCGCGGGTGCGGTGCCTCCCCGGGCTGGCCGTCCTTCCTCGCGGCTGGCGCAGTTGACGGTGCCTTCGATGGCCCAGTCGGTCGCCTCGACAGCGGCCAAAGCCAGTTTCATGCAAACCACGGCCGCGCCCATCATTTCGCCGCCGCTTGCTTCGGCCATCAAGAAAGACCCCAAGCTAGCCAACAACTGGAAGCTGAAGCCTCTGGATCAGTTGACCGACGCCGATGTGATCGCCATGCCTGACGATGAGTACATGAACGACACGCAGATGGCTTTTTTCCGTCAGAAGCTCACCGTGCTAAAGCAGGAAATTTTGAGCAATGCCGGCGAAACAACCGAGCATCTGCGCGAGGAAACCGTGGTGGTGCCCGACCCGACCGATCGCGCCACCATCGAAGAGGAGCACGCGCTTGAGTTGCGTACACGCGACCGCGAACGCAAGCTGCTGAAGAAAATTGAACAATCGATTCAACGCATTGACGCAGGTGAATACGGCTATTGCGACGAAACTGGTGAGCCCATCGGGGTTGGGCGTCTGTTGGCGCGCCCCACGGCCAATCTGTCACTTGAAGCACAGCAGCGGCGCGAACTCAGGCAGAAAATGTTTGGAGATTAATAGGCGCAGCCGGTGACTTTCCAACCTGCTCTCCACATCAATGGCAACCAAAGACCCTAGCACCG
The DNA here is from genome assembly GCA_040385425.1 of Pseudomonadota bacterium. Lineage (GTDB taxonomy): Bacteria > Pseudomonadota > Gammaproteobacteria > Burkholderiales > Burkholderiaceae_C > Rhodoferax. Next base: position 20,789 of record JAZKHK010000187.1, read on the forward strand.
GTTTACTGTCCAAGATGGCCAGGTTCGTCCGTAACCCGACGAAAGACTGGGCAGAACTGGATCGCCCTGAGCCAGAGCAGGAAAGTGGCTACAGCAAGCAAGTGCTCAAGGAGATGATTGAGCGCAAGCGGCAAAATGATTTTGTGCGTCGGCGTGAATTTGATCATCTGCGCAAATTGCGCCGCAATGGACCCTCGATCAGCCCCGAGGTCGCCGGTCACCCCTCTTTCTTCCAGAGCAGCATTGCCTCCAACCTCAATGAGCGGGCTACGACGCTCAAGAAGATTGATGAAATTGAAGCGCAAATGTCCAAGCAATGGTGGCGGGGCAAACAGGACGATGTGGCAGCCTCAGGGGACGATAGCTTTGCCAGGGCAACCACGCTGCCTCAGGGTGTGGATGTGCCGACGGTGGCATCTGAATTGAACCTGGAAGTTGACTCTGAGCAGATCGCTGAGTACGAATCCACTCAAAAAGGTTTGTTCATGCCAGGTGACTTGGGGTTGCCAGGCGATGACGGGCAAGCACTGGTCTCCAGCAACAGAGGGAGTCGCCCTGTGGATGCGGGTGTCAGCGAATTCTCGACTTCCAAATTGTTTTCTATTGATTTGAGTGCCGGTCTGGCTGACCCAGAACTGGAGGAGGCTGCCATTCGTTTCGCCAATGGGGATGATGTGGGGGCTGAAGCCGGCCTTCTCACTGCACTGCAGGCCGTCACTGTGACGCCAGAGGCGGCTGACAGGTGGGCCTCGGCCCTGTTTGATCTTTATCGCGCGACCGGACAGCAGGCCAGCTTTGACCGCGTGGCAATCGACTATGCCCTGCGGTTTGGAAGTTCTGCGCCCGCCTGGTTCTCAACGCCGGATTTACTGGGGCGCAAAGCCGCAGTTGAACCGGCGGTGCGGGGCACAACCAGTCATCAAGCCACTTGGGTGTGCCCTGCCGAACTTGATTTGCCGGCCCTGGAAACCCTGCAGGCCGCTTTGTCGCGATCACCCTTGGCTTGTCATGTCAACTGGAGTCAGTTGAACGCCATTTCCTCTGAAGCGGCGAAAGTCTTGAGCGAGTTGTTTGCTCAATGGTGCGTGACACCCGTTAAATTGCATTTTGAAGGGGCAGACGTTCTTGAAAGCACGCTGAAGGCCTTCACGCCATCCGGTGACAAAGGAGTCGAATTGTTCTGGTGGCAGCTTCGCCTGGATGCTTTGCGCATCCTGCGCCTGCAGGATGAATTCGAGTTGGCGGCCCTGGACTTTTGTGTCACCTATGAAGTTTCTCCGCCCCCTTGGCAAGATGCACGGTGCGAGTATGTTCTCGAGCGCGGGAATTCGGCTTCATCGCATGAATCCTCCCTGGGTTTTCTTGCCGCGACCGTGCCCGGCGATTTGAGCCCGTCCGCGGCCTTGGTCAGAGCCGGTGACACGGTGGCTGCAGTGGAAGTGGAGTTGAGTGGCGAAGTACTGGGTGATGCTGCAGATGCCCTGGACCAGCTTCAGGCCGGACTGAAAGGTTCCAGTCGCCTCGTTATTTCCTGTGCCAGGTTGATTC
>JAZKHK010000187.1:22346-31310 GCA_040385425.1 Pseudomonadota bacterium
ATTCGCGTCGATTTTTCGGCTGCAGGAAGCATTCTCAACTGGGTTGCCGTGCGCGAGTCTGAAGGTCGCCATGTCCAGTTTCGCGATGTGCCGCGTCTGGTGGCCGCCTTTTTTAACGTCATTGGCATCAATGAACATGCACAAATTGTCGTGCGAACCAGTTGATCAGACGTTTTGAAACGTGTGGGGATGCCCACGACAATAGAACGTGCCCAAGCCCTCTCCTCATTCGTTGAATGCTGGAAAAAAACCAATGTTTTTCTCCCCCTCCAGACTTGATTTTGAGCTGGATGATCTGATTTAAAAAGTACATGGAACAATTTCACGGAACAACCATCATCAGTGTGCGGCGCAAGACGCCCGAAGGGGTCCAAGTGGCCATTGGTGGTGACGGACAGGTGACCTTGGGCAACATCGTTGTCAAGGGCACTGCACGCAAAGTGCGCAAGCTCTATCACGGCAAGGTGCTGGCGGGGTTTGCCGGGGCGACGGCTGATGCCTTTACTTTGTTTGAACGCTTTGAAGCCAAACTGGAAAAGCATCAGGGGCATCTGGTACGAGCCGCCATCGAACTCACCAAAGACTGGCGCACGGATCGCGTTTTGCGCCGCCTGGAGGCCATGCTGGCCGTGGCAGACAGCGAGGCCTCTCTCATCATCACCGGCAACGGTGATGTGCTGGAGCCCGAGAACGGGATTGTCACGATTGGCTCGGGGGGCGCTTATGCGCAAGCGGCGGCTGTTGCCATGCTCAACAACACGGACTTGTCGGCGCAGGAGATCGTCAAAAAATCCCTGGAGATTGCCGGCGAACTGTGCATTTATACCAACATGAATCACACGATTGAAACGCTCTCATGACCCCTCAAGAAATAGTTCGTGAACTTGACAAGCACATCGTTGGTCAGCATCAGGCCAAACGTGCCGTTGCCATTGCGCTGCGCAACCGCTGGCGTCGCCAGCAGGTCGAGCCTGGCCTGCGTGCAGAAATCACCCCCAAAAATATTTTGATGATCGGGCCAACCGGAGTCGGCAAGACCGAAATCGCTCGGCGACTCGCCCGGCTCGCGGATGCGCCTTTCATCAAGGTGGAAGCCACCAAATTTACCGAGGTTGGCTACGTCGGCAAGGACGTGGATGCCATCATCCGCGATCTGGCGGATATTGCGGTCAAGCAAACCCGCGTGGCCGAGATGAAAAAAGTGCGGACCCGCGCCGAAGATGCTGCGGAAGACCGGGTGCTCGATATCCTCATCCCCCCACCGCGCGGCGACGTGGGCGGTTTGCCCAACTCGGATACCGAGAGCACGGCACGCCAGACTTTCCGAAAAAAACTGCGGGAAGGCCAATTGGCAGACCGGGAAATTGAAATTGATGTGGCTCAATCCTCGCCTCAACTGGAAATCATGGGGCCGGCGGGCATGGAAGAAATGACCGAGCAGTTGCGCGGCATGTTTGGCCAGTTGGGGCAGCAAAAGCGCCAGACCCGCAAGCTCAAGATTGCCGAAGCCTTGAAACTGCTGATTGAGGAAGAAGCAGCCAAACTCGTCAACGAGGAAGAAATCAAAACGCAGGCGCTGCACATGCTGGAGCAGAACGGCATTGTGTTCATCGACGAGATTGACAAGGTCACCTCGCGTTCTGAAGGCAGTGGTGCCGAGGTATCGCGCCAGGGCGTCCAGCGTGACTTGCTCCCCTTGGTTGAGGGCACGACGGTGTCCACCAAATACGGCATGGTCAAGACCGACCACATCTTGTTCATTGCTTCGGGTGCTTTTCATTTGAGCAAACCCAGCGATTTGATTCCCGAGTTGCAAGGACGGTTTCCCATTCGGGTGGAGTTGCAATCTTTGTCGGTGCAGGATTTTGTCGCCATCCTCACCCAAACGCATGCGTCGCTGGTCAAGCAATACCAGGCTTTGCTGGCCACAGAAAATGTCACTATCGAGTTTCTGGAAGCCGGGATTGAGCGACTTGCCAACATTGCGTTTGACGTGAACGAGCGGACCGAAAATATCGGCGCCCGCCGCTTGTCGACTGTCATGGAGCGCTTGCTGGATGAAGTGAGCTTTGATGCCGCCAACCTCGGCGGCCAGACCATTCAGGTTGATGCCGCCTACGTCGATGCGCGACTGGGGGAACTGAGCCGGGACGAAGATTTGTCACGTTACATTTTGTAATATTTTCGGAGCGAGTACCTGCTTATCTTCACGCATCACTTTCATTGCATGCGCTAAGTGCTTAATTTAGAACAGGTTTTAATGTTCTTGCGCATTCGAAGTCTCTTCTAAGTCCTTGATTTCATTGGAAAAATTTGTTGCCACCCTAGTGGCTTAGGTCGTTTTTGCTGATACAGTGCAAAAAAGTGCAATTAAGTGGTGAAAAGTGTCTCTGCGCTTTCATTTCTTTGCCGATCTATCAAAATAGGGTGTGCTGTCGTGTTTCAAGGGGCGTCTTCATTAAGTCTGGATACCAAAGGTCGGCTGTCTGTGCCGACCCGGCATCGTGACGTTTTGAGTGCGAACGCTTCGGGTCAGCTCACCATCACCAAGCACCCACACGGCTGTTTGATGGTTTTTCCTCGCCCCCAGTGGGAAGAGTTTCGTGAGCGCATTGCCGCCTTGCCGATGTCAGCCCAGTGGTGGAAACGCATTTTTCTGGGCAACGCCATGGATGTTGAGATGGATGGCACGGGGCGCGTGCTGGTGTCGCCCGAGTTGCGCGAGGCTGCCGGCATCACCAAAGACACCTTGCTGCTGGGCATGGGCAATCATTTTGAGTTGTGGGACAAGGCAACCTACGATGCCCAAGAGGCGAAGGCCATGCAGGGCGACATGCCTGACGTCTTCAAGGATTTTTCTTTCTGAAGGCGCCTTTTGGACACCATCTGGAATCACACCACCGTTTTGTTGAACGAGGCCGTCGAGGCCTTGTTTAACAATCCGGACGCCAATCCTGCTGAATTCGAAGCGGGAACGCATACCTATGTGGACGCTACATTTGGCCGGGGCGGTCACTCTCGCCTGATCCTCTCCAAGCTGGCGCCCCAAGGGCGGCTGATCGCGTTTGACAAAGATCTGGATGCGCTGGCCGAGGCCGCCACCATTGATGATCCCCGTTTTTCCATTCGGCACCAGGGCTTTCGCCATCTGGGTGAGCTGCCCAAGGCCAGTGTGGCTGGCGTCCTGCTTGATCTGGGTATCAGCTCGCCTCAAATCGACAACCCGGTGCGGGGGTTTAGCTTCAGGTTCGAAGGCCCGCTGGACATGCGCATGGACACCACGCGCGGAATCAGTGTGGCCCAGTGGCTGGCGGATGCTGAAGTTGACAAAATAGCGGAGGTGATACGTGATTACGGTGAAGAACGGTTTGCTGGCCCAATTGCAAAGGCGATTGTTGCTCGCCGAGAAGAGCGCGGCCCCCTCTCAACCACTACCGAGCTTGCCGAACTCGTGGCTGACACGGTCAAGACCCGTGAAAAGGGCCAAAACCCCGCCACGCGGACCTTTCAGGCTCTTCGGATTTTTATCAATGCAGAGCTTGAAGAGCTGCAGCAAGCGCTAGAGGCCAGTCTTGCGGTGCTGCAGCCCGGCGGGCGCCTGGTAGTGATCAGCTTTCACTCGCTGGAAGACCGCATCGTCAAGCAGTTCATCGCCAAACATTCACGCGATGAGTATGACCGTCGCGCGCCTTTTGCCGCGCCCAAAATCATGCAACTCAAGGCCTTGGACCGCATCAAGCCCAGTGCCGCCGAGGTCGCAGGCAACCCCCGCTCGCGCAGCGCCATCATGCGTGTGGCGCAGAGGACTGCAACATGAGCGCAAGCGCGAACGACATGATGGCTGCCGCGGCGCCGGGCCGCCCCAAGCAAGGCACGGCCCCCTCGGGGGGCAGCGTAGTACACGCAGTGACAAGCGTGGGGGTCTGTCTATGATGCGCTTGAGTCTGGTGTTGCTGCTGGCCGTGCTGGCCAGTTCCTTGTACCTGGTCAATGTGCAGTACGAGTCACGCCGGTTGTTCACCGATATCGATAAAGCCCACTCGGTGGCGCGTCGGCTTGAGTCTGACAACGAGCGCCTGCAAGTGGAAAAACGGGCGCAATCCACGCCCTTGCGCGTAGAAACACTGGCCAAGGCGCAATTGCAGATGCGCACCGCAACACCGGCCATCACCCACTATGTCGCCTACACCGCCGAGACCCCTGCGGCGGTCGCTTCTGTCAATGCGGAGCGCGCCAAATGAGCCGCAGCATCGCCTACACCTCCAGCCCCTTGTTGGCCAGCCGGACCCCGGTCTGGCGCAGCAAATTCATTGTGGCGGCCATCGCCCTGGGGTTTGTTGGCCTGGCGACGCGTGCCGCTTACATCCAGGTGATTGCGAATGATTTTTTCCAGAAGCAGGGTGAAGTACGTTTTGCCCGCACACTGGAGCTGCCTTCCAATCGCGGTCGTATCCTGGATCGCAATGGCCTGATCCTGGCTTCCAGCGTGCCCGCGCCGAGCATCTGGGCCATTCCGGAAGATGTCGAGCACGATCAGAGCCAGTTGAAGCAACTGGCCAAGTTGCTTGAAATGCCGCTGGCCGAACTCACCAAGAAGCTTGAAGATGAGGATAAAACCTTTGTCTGGCTCAAGCGGCAAGTCGATCAGTCCGTGGCGCAAGAGATCATGGCCATGGGGCTCAAAGGCATTTACCAGCGCAAGGAATACAAGCGCCAGTACCCCGAAGGCGAAGCGGCGGCTCATGTGGTGGGCTTCACCAACGTGGAAGACAAGGGCCAGGAAGGCATTGAGCTCGCCTTCAACAAGGACCTCATCGGGCACAACGGATCACGCCGCGTCATCAAGAACCGGCTGGGGCAGGTGGTCGAAGATATTGGCGAGCAGATTGCCCCCGTGGATGGCCCGGAATTGCAGCTCAGTGTGGACAGCAAGGTGCAGTTCTTTGCCTACCAGAAGCTGCGCGATGCCGTGCTGGTCAACAAAGCCAAGGCCGGTAGCGTGGTGGTGCTGGACGCCGTGACCGGTGAAGTGCTGGCGCTGGCCAACTACCCCAGTTACTCCCCTTCAAAGCGGCAGAACCTGAGTGGCGCCCAACTGCGCAACCGGGCGCTGACCGACACCTTCGAGCCCGGCTCTGTGATGAAGCCCTTCACCGTCGGTCTGGCCCTGGAGACGGGCCGCGTCACGCCGCAGACTTTGATTGACACCGGACCGGGCAAGTACACCCTGACCGGCGCCACCATTTCCGATTCGCACCCCAATGGTGTGCTGACGGTCGAGGGTGTGATTCAAAAATCAAGCAACATTGGCACCACCAAGATCGCCATGCAGATGCCGGCGCGCGAGATGTGGGAGCTGTTTTCCAGCGCCGGCTTTGGCCAGAAACCTCAAATCAGTTTCCCTGGCGCGGTATCGGGCAAGTTGCGCCCTTACAAGACCTGGCGTCCCATTGAGCAGGCCACCATGTCGTATGGCTACGGCTTGTCTGCGTCCCTGTTCCAGATGGTTCGCTCCTACACCGTGTTTTCCAACGACGGCAAGATCATTCCGGCCACCATGCTCAAGAGCAGCGCGCCCGCGGTCGGCGTGCAGGTTTTGTCGGCTCGTACCGCCGGCCAGATCCGCAAAATGCTGCAACTGGCCGCGGGGCCGGGCGGCACCGGACAGAAAGCGCAGACCATCGGTTACTCGGTGGGCGGTAAATCCGGCACCGCCTACAAACAGGTCGGCAAAGGTTATGGCTCGACTGGCAATCGCAAATACCGCGGCTGGTTTGTGGGCATGGCGCCGATTGAAAAACCCCGCATCATCATCGGCGTGATGATCGATGAACCCAGTGCCGGCCAGTACTATGGCGGAGCCGTGGCCGCGCCGGTGTTCAGCGAAGTGGCGCAGCAGACCCTGCGCATGATGGGCGTTCAGCCCGACATGGCGGTCAAGCCCCAGATCGTGGCCAAAGCAGAAGAGGAGAGCTTGTGATGCTTGAACTCCAGACGCCTCTTGACGCCGCCAACTGGTTGCGCAGCCGCGTGACCGGCACGATTCGCACCGACAGCCGCCAGATCCAGGCGGGCGACGGCTTCATTGCCTGGCCGGGTGCGGCGACCGATGCGCGTCAGCATGTGGCCAGTGCCTTGGCGAAAGGCGCAACGGCCTGCCTGGTCGAACTGGCGGGCGTGGAAAACTATGAATTCAAGAGCGACAGCGTAGCCGCCTACGCTCAACTCAAGGCGGCCAGCGGCCCCATTGCCAGTGCGTACTTTCAGCAACCCTCAGACCAGTTGACCGTGCTGGCCGTGACCGGCACCAACGGCAAAACCTCGACGGCCTGGTGGCTGGCGCAGGCGCTATCGAATTTGAAGCAGGTTACGCCCGTCCCATGCGGGCTGGTGGGTACTTTGGGCATTGGAGTGCTGCCCGACATCGTGCCGACCGGTTTGACCACGCCTGATCCGGTGCTGTTGCAGCAAGCTTTCCTGCGTTTTGTCGAGGGCGGCGTTCAGGCCTGCGCCATTGAGGCCTCCTCCATCGGCATTGAAGAGCACCGCCTGGACGGCACCCGCATCCGCACCGCCGTGTTCACCAATTTCACACAAGACCATCTGGACTACCACGGCACGATGGAGGCTTATTGGCAAGTCAAGGTGCAGTTGTTTCAGTGGCCGGGCCTGCAATCGGCCGTGATCAATATTGACGATCTCCAGGGCGTCGCGCTGGTGGCCGAACTGAAAGACCGTTTGTCCGATATCTGGACGATTTCATGCGCGCAACCCGCCCGTCTGCAAGCCCTTGAGATCAGCCATGAAGCGCAGGGTTTGCGCTTCACAGTGGCCGAAGGTGACGAGCGCCATGCGCTGCAAACGCAATTGATCGGCGCCTACAACGTGTCCAACCTGTTGGGCGTCATGGCCGCCATGCGTTCCATCGGCGTGCCCCTGGCCGCCGTCATCGACGCCTGTGTCGATCTGACCCCCGTGCCCGGTCGCATGGAGTGCGTGGGCCAGCCGGGCCAGCCGCTGGCTGCGGTGGATTACGCCCACACGCCCGATGCCCTGGGCAAGGCGCTGGAAGCCTTGCGCCCTCTGACGGCGCAGCGCGGCGGGCGTCTCTGGTGCGTATTTGGCTGTGGTGGCGATCGTGATACGACCAAGCGGCCTTTGATGGGCGCCATGGCGGCCCGTTATGCCGACCAGGTGGTGGTGACCAGTGACAACCCGCGCAGCGAAAAACCTGAAGTCATCATCAGCCAGATTTTGCTGGGCCTGACGGGCGACGCCGCACTCACGGTCCAGCCCGACCGGGCCTTGGCCATTGCCGATGCGCTGGCCCAGGCCGGCCCCAACGATGTGCTGCTGATTGCCGGCAAGGGCCATGAGGATTACCAGGAAGAGGCGGGCCAGCGCTCGCCGTTCTCCGATCTGGACCATGTGCAGCGCGCTTTGGCCCGCTGGGGTGCCGCCGGGCAAGGAGCCGCATATGAATGACATGATGAGTTTGCAACAGGCCCTGCCCTGGCTGGACAACGCGCGGCTGGTAGGCGAGGGCGCAGTCGGCTTCCAGCGCGTGCACACCGATACCCGCACGATTGAACCCGGCGACTTGTTTGTGGCCTTGCGCGGTGAGCGTTTTGACGCCAATGATTTCCTGGTTGAAGCCAAAGCCAAAGGCGCCGTTGCCGCGATCTGCCAGGGCGATGATGCGGCTACCCGCCTGCAGGCCGCCGGCTTGCCCGGTCTGGTGGTGGCGGATGCCAAGCTGGCGCTGGCTGCGCTGGCCACCGGCTGGCGCGCCCAGTTCCAGTTACCCCTGATCGCCGTGACCGGCAGCAACGGCAAGACCACGGTGACGCAGATGATTGCCGCCATCCTGCTCGCTTTCAAACCCCAGGCTTTTCTGGCCACGCAAGGCAACCTCAACAACGACATCGGCGTGCCGTTGACTGTGCTGCGTTTGCGCCGCCACCATGACATCGCCGTGGTCGAGCTCGGCATGAACCACCCCGGCGAAATTGCCACCCTGGCCGCCATCGCCCAGCCCACCGTGGCCCTGGTCAACAACGCCCAGCGCGAGCACCTGGAGTTCATGGAAACGGTGCAAGCCGTGGCGCAGGAAAACGGCTCCGTGATCGATGCGCTGCCGGCGCACGGCGTGGCGGTGTTTCCGTCCGACGACCTGTACAGCACGCTGTGGGCCGCCAAAGCCGGGTCGCGGGCCGCGCAGCAGTTCTGCGTGTCCGACGACGTGGCCAGCCCGGCGCAAGTGCGCTGCACGCAAGCCCTCTGGTCGGGCGACGCCTGGCACGTCACGGCGGCCACCCCGGCCGGAACGCTGACTTACGCCCTGCACATCGCCGGTCTGCACAACGTCAAAAATTCACTCGCTGCCATCGCCTGCACGCAGGCTGCCGGCGTGCCGCTGGACGCCATTGCCCGCGGCCTGGCCGCCTTCGTTCCCGTCAAAGGGCGTTCCCGTGCGCTGGTGGTGCAACACGGCGCACGCACCATCACGGTGGTGGATGACACCTACAACGCCAACCCCGATTCGGTGCAGGCCGCCATTCACGTGCTGGCCGCCTTGCCAGGCCCGCGTCTGCTGGTGCTGGGCGACATGGGCGAGGTCGGTGACCAAGGCCCGCAGTTTCACGCCGAAGCCGGGCAACTCGCCCGCGCGCTCGGCATTGAGGCCTTGTTCACCCTGGGGGAGCTGTCGGTCGCCGCCAGTGAGAGCTTCGGCGCCGGCCGGCATTTTGCCGATAGCCCCTCTATTCAAGCGGCCGTGCTGGCGCAACTGCCCGAGGTGGGTAGCGTGCTGGTCAAAGGCTCGCGTTTCATGAAGATGGAGCGGGTGGTTGAGGCCATGACTGCTCCGGTACAGCAAGACAAGGGAATGAATCATGTCGTTTAGTTTTAGTCACAGGAGTGCTCAATGCTCTTGATTCTTGCGCAGTGGTTGCAGTCGCAGTC
>JAZKHK010000188.1:0-3315 GCA_040385425.1 Pseudomonadota bacterium
GCCAGAGCCGCGCCGTGGCGCTGGACATGGAAAGCGCCACCATCGCCGCCAACGGATTTCGCTTCCGGGTGCCCTACGGCACGCTCCTGTGCGTGAGCGACAAACCGCTGCACGGCGAGATCAAGCTGCCCGGCATGGCGAATCACTTTTACCGCGAGCGGGTCGATCAGCATTTGCGCATCGGCATGCGCGCGATTGAGCTGCTGCGCCAGCAAGGCGTCGATCAGTTGCACAGCCGCAAGCTGCGCAGCTTTGCGGAAGTGGCTTTTCAATAAAAATTCAAGCCAAATCAGGCTCTAGCCCCCGTCCTGTGTGCGTGAGTAGCTACTTATTTGGTAGCAAGACTTTAGGCGGGGCATTCCTTTGCGTTGAACGCCAAACAGGTTCTGGGCTGACAAATGGCTGGTCCGGGGGGCTGCCGCTTTTCGGCCCTGTCACCTCCGTGACCTGGGTCTGCCCCAGGGCTGGCGTCCTGGGATGGAATGTATGATGACCCGGCGTTTTCCGATGCGTCATTCGACGTCATTGTCTGAGATCTCACCCCGCAATCAATAAAAGGAGCAAGCATGAAATTCATTTCCCGTACCTTGACCGGGATAGCCTGTGCTATCAGTTTGGGCTTGAGCTGGTCGGCTGTCGCCGCCGAAAAAGTGAACATTGGTGTTGTGACCGGTCCGACCTTTGTGCATACCATTGCGGCCCAGAAGTTCAAGGAAGAAATCGACAAGGCTTTGCCCGGCAAGTACGACGTGGTGGTTCATCACTCCGCCGCGTTGGGCAGCGAGACGCAGGTGCTGCAACAGCTCCAACTGGGCACCGTTCAGATGAGCGTCTGCACGACCGGCCCCATCGAGGCCTTTGTGCCCGAGATCAAGGCTCTGGAGATGCCTTTCCTGTTCAGTTCTTACGAGGCTTCGGACAAGGTCCTGGACGGCCCGATTGGCCAGAGTTTGCTCAAGCGCTTCGACAAGGCCGGGCTGGTCGGCATGCATTTCCTGGATAACGGCTTTCGCAACGTCACCAACTCCAAGCGCGCGGTCAACGGCCCCGACGATCTCAAGGGCATGAAGATCCGCACCATGGAATCGCCCACCCATCTGGCGATCTGGCGCGCCATTGGCGCCAACCCGACGCCCATGGCCTGGCCGATCACCACCCAACTGCAGCAAGGTGTGCTGGATGGCCAGGAAAACCCAATCTCGGTCATTTCAGCCGGCAAGCTCAATGAATCCGGGCAGAAATACCTCTCCCTCACCCGGCACGTCTATTCCGCCCTGGTGTTTGTGGGCAGCAAACCGTTCATGGACAAACTGCCGGCCGCCGACCGCAAAGCGTTCATGGATGCCGCCCGTGTTGCCGCGATGGCGGGGCGCCGTTACGTTCGTGACAACGAGGCCAGCCAGCTCGCCGCCCTGAAGGTCGCCGGCATGCAGGTGGTCGAAAACCCGGACCTCGCCGCCTTCCGGGCCAAGACCGAGCCCGTTTACGCCAGCTTGAACGGCGATACCAAGAAAATCGTCGAAGAGATTCGCAAGACCGCCAAGTAAGGTCTTGCCAATCCGGTCCGGCGTGACGTTTGTCGTCACGCCGTTTTTTTGTTTGGAGAATTCATGAGTCTTAACCATCGGCTGTTGTCATGCAGCGATTGGGTCAATAGCCAGGTCGAGAAATCGTTGCTGGTGGCGGGTATCGCCATTTCCTTGATCCTCTTTGCCCAGGTGCTGGCGCGCTATCTCGGCGAATCCTTGAGCTGGTCGGAAGAAGTGGGCCGCTACCTCCTGGTGGCCATCACGTTTCTTGGCGCCACGGTGGCGTACAAGCGGGCCCATTTCATCGGTCTGGCTGGTTTTGGCGCGCGCTTCGGGCTGCTGGTTGAGCAAATCATCATGCGCGGGCTGCAGTTGCTCAACCTGGGCTGCTTCGGACTGATCACCTGGTACGGCGCGATCTACACCGTGAATTCCTGGGAGCAAACCTCGACCGCCGTGCAAATGCCGATGTCGCTGCCGATTGCCGTGGTGCCCCTGTCGGGCGCCATCTTTTTATTGCACATCCTGGCCGACATGACCAAGAAGAAGCAGGTCACCGCATGATCATCGTCCTGTTGTTTGCACTGATGTTCCTGCTGATGACGCTGGGCTTGCCCATCGCGCTGGCGATCGGCTTGCCGGCCATCGGCCTGATCGTCACGCCGGGCGTATTCCCGGACACCATCACCCTGGCTGCGCTCGGGCAGACCGTGGTCCAGCAACTGTTTTCCGGGGTGGATTCCTTTGATCTGCTGGCCGTGCCGCTGTTCATGATCGCCGGGGCGATCATGGAGGTCGGCGGCATCTCCAGGCGCCTGATCGACTTTTGCGACAGCCTGGTCGGCTGGGCGCCCGGTGGGCTGGCCGCGGCGGCCATCGTGGCCTCGATGATCATCGCCGGCATTTCCGGCTCGGCCGCGGCCGATACCGCCGCGATCGGCGGCGTGGTGATTCCGGCCATGATCCGTCAGGGTTACCCGCCGGCCTTTGCCGCCGCCGTGGTGGCGGCCGGCGGTTCGATCGGCATCATCATTCCGCCTTCGATCCCGATGGTGATCTTTGGCTTCATGACCAACATCTCGACCTCGCAACTGTTTGCCGGCGGCATGATGGTCGGCCTGTTGCTGGGCTTTTCCTTTCTGCTGATTGCGGTCTGGGTCTCCTGGCGCAAAGGCTACGGCATCCGTCAGCCGTTTTCCTGGCAAAAAGTGGCCATCACCGGCAAGGCGGCGATCTGGTCGATGGGCGCACCGGTGGTGGTGCTCGGCGGCATTCTGACGGGCATCGTGACCGTGACCGAAGCCGCCGCGCTGGCAGTGTTCTATGCGCTGCTGGTGGGAACGGTGATCAACCGTGAACTGGCCTGGAAAGACTTGCCCGGCCTCATCGTGCGCTCGCAGGTGGCCGCTGGTGGCATTTTGTTCATCATCGCCATGGCCAAGATCTTTGGCTGGTTGCTGGCCATGCAGCAGGGCGCCCGCTTGCTCGACGTGTTCGTCAATTCACTGTCCCTGCCGCCCACCGGTTTGTTGCTGCTGATCATGGGCCTGCTGCTGGTGGTCGGCTGCGTCATGGAAACCACGGCGGCCTTGCTGCTGCTGGTGCCGGTGCTGGCGCTGCTGACGCCGCAGATGCAGGTCGATCCGGTTCAGTTTGGCGTGCTGGTCGTGACCAACCTGGCCATCGGCATGCTGACGCCGCCGGTCGGCATTTGCCTGTTCGTGAGTTGCGGCATTGCCGGGGTATCGCTGGGGAAAGTGTCACGCGCTGTGATGCCGCTGGTGAT
>JAZKHK010000188.1:3325-6232 GCA_040385425.1 Pseudomonadota bacterium
ATGTGGCTGCCCACCCTGTTTTACCGTTAGGACAGAACAGCATTCAGGAAGCCAGCTTGCGGATATCGGGGCTCTCCAGCACGGCTTGGGGCGCGCCCGTTTTGGCACAGCGCAGCATGGCCAGCCCCATTTGGCGGGTGGTCAAAATGTGGTTCGGCAACAGCGCCCGCAGCACGGGCAGCAGCGGCTTGGCAAGCGTGTAGAAAAGTCGGTAAGAACCGGTCTTGGACTGCACGCCGAACAAGGGCTGGATCACGCCGGGGCGAAACAGGTAAACCGCCTTGAACGGCAAGCGCTGCAAGGCGTTTTCGGTACGGCCTTTGACCCGTGCCCACATGCTGCGCCCCTGTTCGGTGCTGTCGGTGCCCGCGCCGGACACGTACACAAACACCATCTGCGGATTGTTGTGCGCCAGCACTTCGGCGGCAGCCAGGGTCAGGTCATAGCTCACCTGCGTGTACTGGGCTTCGGTCAGCCCGGCAGACGAGACACCGAGACAGAAAAAGCAGGCGTCAAACCCGGTTAGCTCGCCGGTGACGGCCCGGTAGTCCCGCAGGTCGGCCAGCACCAGTTCGCGCAGTTTGGGGTGCTGCTGGCCCGTCGCTGTGCGGCCCACGGTTTGCACCAGCGTCACACTCGCATCTTGCAGGCACTCGCGCAACACGCCTTGGCCGACCATGCCGGTGGCGCCGAATAACAGAATTTTCATTCCTGAACCCCTTTCAATGCAGGCCAGCAATGAGCCCGGTTAATTCATGCGAGAGGCGGACCCGGCGCATCACGATGCCACTCTTTTCTCGCCTCAGCAGCGTTCCCGGAGAGATCCGGGGCGCACCTTGAGTTTGGCTGGATTTTCAGAAAAAACCAGAAATCAACAGTGAAATATATGTAAAAAGTGCCTCTAGCCCTTGTCCCATAAGTGCAGATAGCTATCTATTCAATAGCAAATACGTCAAGCCACGCGCGGCTTGACTTTGGACGCCGCCAGCTTGGCATTCGTGCGCGCCACCTGCACATCGGCATCAAAGGCCAGCGCCACGCCCATGCGGCGTTTGACAAAGCTCTCGGGCTTGCCGAACAGGCGCAGGTCGGTGTTGGGCACGCGCAGCGCCTCGGCCACGCCGTCGAACACGATGCCCGTCGCCTCGACGCCGCCGTAGATCACGGCGCTGGCGCCGGGGCTGCGCAGGGCGGTGTTGACCGGCAAGCCCAGGATGGCGCGGGCGTGCAGTTCAAACTCGCTCTGCACCTGCGTGGTGAGCGTCACCAGACCGGTGTCGTGCGGGCGCGGCGACACTTCACTGAACCAGACCTGATCGCCCTTGACGAACAGCTCCACGCCATACAGGCCCAGCCCGGAGGGCTTGCCGTCCAAGCCCACGCCGAGGTTGTCGGTCACGGTTTTGGCGATCTGGCGCGACTTGTCCAGCGCGACGGACGGCATGGGGTGCGGTTGCCAGCTTTCCACATAGTCGCCGCTGACCTGGATGTGGCCGATCGGTTCGCAAAAATGGGTTTCCACCGTGCCGTCAGCGCCCAAGGCTCGCACGGTCAGCTGGGTAATTTCATAGTCAAAGTCGATAAAGCCTTCGACGATGACGCGCCCGGCCCCGACGCGACCGCCCGCCATGGCGTAATCCCAGGCTTTTTGCACGTCGGCCGGTCCGTCGATCTTGCTTTGGCCCTTGCCCGAGGAACTCATCACCGGCTTGATGACGCAGGGGTAGCCAATGCCCTGGCCGGCCACGCCGTCAATCGCGGCCTGCAGTTCGGCCAGCGAGTCACAGAATTGATAAGGGCTGGTTGGCAGGCCCAAGGTTTCTGCCGCCAGACGGCGGATGCCTTCGCGGTCCATCGTCAGGCGGGCGGCGCGGGCGGTGGGAATCACGCGCACGATCCCGGCGGCTTCCAGTTCTTCCAGCATCGGCGTGGCAATCGCCTCGATTTCGGGCACCACCAGGTGCGGGCGCTCGGCCTCGATCAGCGCCTTGAGCTGGGCCGGGTCGCTCATGGTGATGGTTCGCGCGTGGTGCGCCACCTGCTGGCCGGGCGCGTGGTCATAGCGGTCCACGGCGATGGTTTCCACGCCCAGGCGCTGCAGGGCGATGAGCACCTCCTTGCCCAGTTCGCCGGAGCCCAGCAGCATGACTTTGGTCGCGTGGGGGGAAAGTGGGGTGCCGAGTGTTGTCATGCTTAAGCGCGTTGCCGCGTCCGGAAAAATGAGGGAATACAGCGGAGATTGCAATCTCCGCCGGGGAGCTGGGTCACAATCAATCCATGGAAAAATCAATTTTATCTGTGCAGAATTTGCGCAAGCACTACGGCGACAGCACGGTGGTGGACGATGTGTCGTTTGACATCGCGCCGGGCGAATGCCTGGGCGTGATCGGCCCCAACGGTGCCGGCAAGACCACCACCATCCGCATGTGCCTGGGCCTGACCGTGCCGGACGCCGGCAGCATCACCGCCTTCGGTCTGCAGATGCCGGTGGACGCGCTGGCGATCAAGGCCCAGCTCGGCGTGGTGAGCCAGATGGACACGCTGGACCCCGACTTTTCATGCGCTGAGAACCTGCTGGTCTATGGCCGCTACTTCGGCATGACCGACAAGGCCATCCGCGCACGCATTCCGGCCTTGCTGGAGTTCGCCAGCCTCACGCACAAGGCCAACGCCAAACCCGGCGAACTCTCGGGCGGCATGAAGCGCCGCTTGAGCCTGGCCCGCGCCCTGGTCAACAACCCCCGGCTGCTGCTGCTGGACGAGCCCACCACCGGCCTGGACCCGCAGGCACGGCACCTGATGTGGGAGCGCCTGCAATTGCTGTTGCAAGAAGGCAAGTCGATCCTGCTGACGACCCACTTCATGGACGAGGCCGAGCGCCTGTGCTCGCGCCTGCTGGTGCTGGAC
>JAZKHK010000189.1:0-8870 GCA_040385425.1 Pseudomonadota bacterium
GTCAACAACGTGCTGTGCTTCCCCTACATCTTCCGCGGTGCGCTGGATGCGGGCGCCTCCACCATCACCATCGAGATGGAAATTGCCGCAGTGCATGCGATTGCTGAACTGGCGCAGGCCGAGCAAAGCGAAGTGGTGGCCGCGGCCTATGCCGGTGAAAAACTCGCTTTCGGTCCGGAATACCTGATCCCCAAGCCGTTTGATCCGCGCCTGATGATGAAAATCGCACCCGCCGTGGCACAAGCTGCTGCCGACAGTGGTGTGGCTTTGCGCCCGATTCAGGACATGGATGCCTACCGCGACCGGCTGCAAAGCTTTGTCTACGCTTCGGGCACGGTGATGAAGCCGATTTTCACCGCGGCCAAAAAAGGCTTGAAAAAGCGCGTGGCCTATTCCGAAGGCGAAGACGAGCGCGTGCTGCGGGCCTGCCAAATCGTGGTGGACGAAGGCTTGGCGTTGCCGACCCTGATCGGCCGCCCGCTGGTGATTGCCGAACGCATCGAAAAATTTGGCCTGCGCCTGAGCGAAGGCGTGGATTACAGCGTGGTGAATGTGGAGAACGATCACCGCTACCGCGATTTCTGGCAAACCTACCACCGCATGACCGAGCGCAAGGGCATCACAGCCCAGGTAGCCAAAATTGAAATGCGCCGCCGCCTGAGTCTGATTGGCGCCATGCTGCTGCACAAAGGCGACGTGGATGGTTTGATTTGCGGCACCTGGGGCAGTTTGTCGCTGCACTTGCAGTACCTGGATCAGGTGATTGGCCGGCGCCCCGGAGTCAACACCTATGGCTGCATGAATGGCCTGTTGCTGCCCGAACGCCAGGTGTTTTTGGTGGACACCCACATCAACTACGACCCCACCGCCGAACAGTTGGCTGAAATCACCCTCATGGCCGCCGAGGAAATGATGCGCTTCGGTATCAAGCCCAAAGTCGCTTTGCTGAGCCATTCCAACTTCGGCAGCAGCAGCCAGCCCAGTGCCATCAAGATGCGCCAGACCCTGGACTTGCTGCAGGCTCAAGCGCCCTGGCTGGAGGTGGATGGCGAAATGCACGGCGATGTCGCGCTCGACGGCAAGTCCCGCGCAGCCCTCATGCCCAACAGCACGTTGGCTGGCGATGCCAATTTGTTGGTGTTGCCCAACCTTGATGCCGCTAATATTGCTTACAACCTGCTGAAAATGGCAGCGGGCGGCAATATTGCCATTGGGCCAGTGTTGCTGGGTGCGGCCAAACCGGTGCACATTCTGACGCCGAGCTCCACGGTACGTCGAATTGTGAATATGACGGCGCTGACCGTGGCCGATGCAAACGCGACCCGGTAAGCGATAAAGCCAAAGTTTTCACTAACTTGGCAAGCTTTATCCCTCCTGGTGGCTGCCTATTTTTTGGGCAGCCACTTGCATTTTCTCAGCAAATACGCGACACTACGAACCTTGAAATTTCCGGGTAAACCCGGAGTGTTGCAGGAAGTAGTTTTTCATGTCGCGTTTTCCCAGCCTAAAGCCAGTTCTCACTGGCTTTTTGCTCGCAGCGGTTTTTGCCTCCGGTTTGGTGCAGGCCAAAGGTCCTGCCGTAGCAGGCCCCCAGGTCACGATCACGGTCGCCGAGTTGCCCAGGCAAGGTGGCCAAGTCTATGACCTGATTCGTCAGGGCGGTCCTTTTAAACATGAAAAAGACGGTGTAGTTTTTGGAAATCGCGAGCGTTTGCTGCCGATCCAAAGGCGTGGGTATTACCACGAATACACCGTCACAACACCAGGTTCGCGGAATCGGGGCATCCGGCGCATTGTGTGCGGAGGGCAACCCAGATCGCCAGATATTTGTTATTACACCGCCGATCACTATGCGAGCTTCCGCAAGATCGTGCCGTAATTTTGGTTTGTAATTTTCGAAAGTGAAGCGGGGAAAAATATGTCACTTACTCAAGAAACTTCAGCACCACAGCGTGCCTCAACGGACGTGCCTTTGCGTGGCATTCGGCCTAACATTGTCCAGTCCATCCGGGCCTTTCGAGTACCGGAGTTGCAGGGCGCTGCCGAATCGCTGGGCCAGCATTTTCTGTATGCCAATCTGGCCAATGCCCAGACCAAGCAGGACGTGTTGGACCTGATTGGCCAGCAGTTCAAGCTGTCGGCGCATGTGGGCAAGAATTTTGACGCTTTGTATGACAGCATGACCGACCCCTTGCACAAGTCCGGCCCGCAGCCTGGTTTTATTGCCGTGCTGGAGCATATTCCCGCCAATACCAAGTTCGACAAGGAAGCGCGTGAGCAGTTGCTCGATATCTTCCGCGATGCCGCTGACTACTGGGGGGATCGAAAAATACCCTTCCGGTGCTTCTATTCTTTTCTGTAGCCCGTTCTGCACACACCAGCCAAGCAGAACGGGCGAACGAGGCAAAAAGCACAGAGGCAGACAACGCTGCTGTGTCGGGCATTGAGCTCACCACGGAATCCGGTGAAAAAATGCCGACCGACAAATTGTTGGATGTATCGCCCCTGGCGCTGCGCATGAGCAGCCCTTTCAATGCCGGCTACTGGATGACAGCCGCCTAAGCATCAAGCTTCAGCCTTCATGGGCTGAGACGTAAAAAAGGCCCAATCTTTCGATGGGCCTTTTTTCTTGTCTGTTCCCATGCCAGCACGGTTTTGGCCGTGCCTGGCTGGTGCGGCGTTTAAGGTTGGGCGCTCGGGGTCTGTCCGGCCAAGGCTAGTGCCAAAGCCAGGTACTCGTCAACCGGCACTTCTTCCGCCCGGCGCTGCACATCGAACTGGCCGGAAAATTCCTTTTCCTGCAGCCATTTGCCCAAGGTGTGGCGCATCAGCTTGCGGCGCTGACTGAAGGCCACCTGCACCAGTTCGCTCAACAGTTTGATATTGACCGCCGCCGGCTGGTCGCGCGGCACCATGCGCACCACTGCGCTGTCCACCCGGGGGGGCGGGTCGAAACTCTCGGGCGGCACAAACAGCACGTTTTCCATGGCGTAACGCCATTGCAGCATGACGCTCAGGCGGCCGTAATCTGAAGTGCAGGGACGCGCCACCATGCGGTCGATCACTTCTTTTTGCAGCATGAAGTGTTGGTCTTCAATCACATCCACAAAATCCAGCAAATGAAACAGGATGGGCGTGGAGATGTTGTAAGGCAGGTTGCCAACCACTCTCATTTTGATAGCTGCCTGCGCTTGCGCCACCTGGGCGAAGTCGACTTTGAGCACGTCGGATTCGATGACGGAGAGTTGATCGTGATCGCGCAGGCGTTTCGCCAGGTCGCGGTCCAGTTCAATCACGATCAGGCGACCCAGGCGCTCCACCAAGGGCTGTGTCAACGCGGCCAGACCGGGCCCGATTTCGATCATGACCTGCCCGGGCTTGGGCGCTATCGCGTCAACAATGGCTTCAATAATGCCGCCATCGGCCAGGAAATGCTGGCCGAAGCGTTT
Organism: Pseudomonadota bacterium; assembly: GCA_040385425.1. Classification (GTDB taxonomy): domain Bacteria; phylum Pseudomonadota; class Gammaproteobacteria; order Burkholderiales; family Burkholderiaceae_C; genus Rhodoferax. Next base: position 3,450 of record JAZKHK010000189.1, read on the forward strand.
GCGGGGAATGTGTTTACCGTGTTTCACGTGATTGAATTTAGAGTGGCGGCTCGCGCATTTCCACATAGGCGCGGCCACGCACGTCTTGTGCCCAGATCGCATAGGCTTCATCCAATTTCTTTTCGCGCAGCATGGCGCGCACCGCTTCGCGTTGTTCGCGCGGTCCCAGGGTTGTGTTGCGGCGGTCGGTTAACTGGATTAAATGGACGCCAAAGCGGGACACCAGCGGGTCGCTGATCTGACCGGGGGCCAGTTTGTTCATGACTTCTTCAAATTCAGGCACAAACATGCCGGGATTGACCCAGCCCAAATCGCCACCCTGGGCGGCACTGGCGTCCTGCGAGTTATCGCGGGCCAGGGCTGCAAAATCAGCCTTCCCGGCCACGAGGCGTTTTTTGAACTCGCCCAGTTTGGCGCGGGCGGCGGCCTCGTTCAATTGCGGGCTGAGCCGCAGCAGGATATGACGCGCCCGGCTTTGTGTCACCGTCATAGCAGGCAATCCGGCATTTTTCTTTTCAAGCACTTTGAGGATGTGAAACCCCGCACCCGAACGCACCAGCGCAGAAACACCACCCACGCTCAGGTTTTGGGTCGCTTCCAGAAACAGGGGCGGGTAACGGTCCACGGTGCGCAATCCCATCAGGCCGCCTTTGGCTTTGTCGGCGGCATCCGAGTATTCGTTCACCAGGGTTGCAAAATCTTCGCCAGCTCGGGCTCGCTCCAGTGCCTGTTGCGCCTTGGCCTGCAAGGTGGCAATCTGCGTGGGCGTGGCGCTGTCAGGCACGGCCACGAGAAGATTGGCCAGGTTGATTTCCTGGGACGCCAGATCGGTGTTGTTTTGCTGCTCGCGCAGGTATTGATCCACCTCCAGGTCAGACACCCGAACGCGCGCTTCCACTTCCCGTTCACGCAGGCGCGACAGCATGATCTGGTCACGCAATTGAGCGCGGAACTGGCTGAGCACAATGCCATCCGCGGTCATGCGGCGGTGCAATTCGGCCATATCCATCTGGTTTTGCCGTGCGATGTTTTGCTCGGCCTGGTCAATGGCGGCCTCGTCAACGCGAATACCGGATTCCCGGGCGATCTGCAACTGGGCTTTGTCGTTGATCAGGCGCTCCAGCACCTGGCGGGCCAAGGTGTTGATCGCATTCGCGTCGGGTTGGGGCCGGCCCTGCTGGGCGAGTTGCTGAAGAACGCGTTGCACCTCCGTGCGCACTTCGTTGTTGGTGATGGGCTCGGAGTTGACGATGGTCACAATGAAGTCAGCCGGACGCGGACCAGCGGCTTGCGGACGGGTGAGCGGGGCAGCAACCCCCGTGCCGGCAGACGGCCGCAAGCTCTGGGCTTGTGAAGTCACGGTGGCAAGGATGGCAAGACTGGCCACGGTCAGGGCCATGAGGCGATGGGTCATATTGGATTATTCGTAATTGCTGAAACGGCTGGGAGCGCTGGTGGCATCTCGCAGGAATTGATAACTTGGAATATTGTCTTTCAAGGTTTTCAAGGGGCTGACGCCCAAGCGGGTAAATCCGACAAACTCCAGTTGGAACATGATGCGTTGATTGACGGACGAGGTGCTGGTCTGCAACTGTTCCAGCACGACACGGCCCAGCCAGCAACCGGCATCGTACTCAAAGCCGAGAATGCCGGCGACCAGTTTGTGCTCGTTCATACTGTAATTGAGGCGCCCCACGCTGTACCAGCGCCCTTCGCCCTGGCCCCGTCCGGGGCCCAGATTCTGGCCCTTGTCGCCCCACAGGTCATTCAAGGGCCATTGCCAGCCCAGGTCAATCTGCTCGCTGATATCACGCTGATAGCGGTAAGCGGCCGAGACCACCCGGTAATTGCCGGGGATGTAGCGCGCACCGATGGTGGAGCGCACCGATTGTTTGGTGGTGGGGTTGTACTGCACGGTCGTGTCAGCGGTCCATTTGGGATCCCAGTTCACCGACCCGCCCAGCAACACATCGCTGAGGCCTTCACGCGCCGGCGTGCCGCCGGGCACGGTGACGTTCTGGTCCTGGAAGCGCAACCGCTGCGCAATGCCGAAACGCGCGGCCTCGGCCCCGGTATCGGGGTTGAGGAGTCGTGAGGTCACGCCCAGGGTCAGCAGGTTGTTGTCAGAAATACGGTCGTTGCCGACGAAAGCGTTTTCCGTGTAGATGGTCGCAAAATTAAAGTCGTTCGCGCCCGAATCGTAGTTAGGCAGCAGGCTCTGGTCGCGGTACGGGGTGTTGACATAAAAAGCACGGGGCTCCAGTGTCTGGCGAAAACCGGTGCCGAAAAAGCTGGCATCGCGCTCAAACACCAAACCGCTGTCCAGGCTGAAGGTCGGCACCACGCGGCTGACCGAGGTCGCCCCATTGGCCAGCGGCACATCCAGCTGGTAATTGGTTGCATGCAGCTGAATTTTGGGCGTGATGAAACCGATGGATGACAGCCAGGGGCGGCTGACTTGCAGCAGCGAGTACGCACGCTGGCCATTGGCATTGGGTTGCGCCGAGAGCAGCGGGTCCGCCTGAAAGCGCGAAAAATCGGCGATCACCGAGTAATCAAACCCCTTGACGTCGTTGCGGGCATAGCGCGTCGTCACCTGGGGCAGGATGTCATAGGGCTGGGCGATGGGTGCGGTTACATCCTGCAGGGTTTGCCATTTGAGCGTGCGAATGCTGTTGGCGAAATTGCCATTGTTCCAAGCCAGTGCAATGTCATTGACCAGCAGGCGCTGGGTTAAAGAGGTTGACGAGGATGTACTGGAGGAAAAATCGCGCCAGTAGTTGTCATCGCTCACACGGTTCAGGTTGACGTTCAACGTCATGCCGCCATCCGCCAAACGCTTGGTCAGCGAGTTGTTGAGTGTGGCCTGATGCAGATAGCCCAGGCTCCAGCGATTGCTGTCGCGCAGCTTGTCGCCAGGCATCAAATCGAGATGCAACTGGCCTGAATAAGTGGGCTCAAGGTAGCGGAACTCGGTGCCCAGATTGACGCCCCGCTTGCTCATGAGGGTGGGGGTGATCGTGGCGTCCCGGTTGGGCGCGATATTCCAGTAGTAGGGCAGCGTCACATTCAGCCCGTTGACACTGTCAACCCCGATGGTCGGCGGCATGAAGCCTGATTTGCGCTTGTCGCTCAGCGGAAAGCTGAGGGTGGGGAGCGGCAGAATGGGCACCCCTTTGAAGCTCAATACAGCGCCTTCTGCGGTGCCCACATCATCCTCGGTGTCCATGCTGATGGTGGTGGCACGCAGGATCCAGTCCGGCATCCAGTTCGGACCCGGCAGGCGGCGGCACGTCGTCATGGTGGCGTTGTGGATGACCGCCCGTTGCTCATCAATGAAATCGACCCGGTCGGCGTCGCCGTGTGAGTCATTTTTAAGAAAGTAGTAGTGTGGCGAGCTGAAAAAACCCTCGAAGGCGTCAATCTTCAGCTCCAGCAGTGGACCTTCGTACACATTGCCGGCCCGGTTGATGCGCACATTGCCCATGGCCTTCGCCAAATCCGTGGGCTGGTCATACTCCAGCCGGTCGGCCTTGATCACCATGTCGCCCCGGCGCAGCATGGCCTCGCCTTCCAGAATGGTTTCCAGATCGGGGCGTCCCCACATGCGATCGCCATAGACAAAGGTCGGCAGTGCACTGCGCGTGGCTGGGTCAATCTGCTCATCCAGCAGCGGGCTGCTTCGAAGCAAAAGGGGCGGATCGGCCTGCGCCACAGGCGACATCGGCCCTGTTGGCGCCACTTGGGCGTACAGCGGTCCCTGCAGCAAAGACCAAGCCACCAGGGCGATTGGGCTTCGAATAAAGCGAACGAAGGTCGGCCTGGGTTTCGGGGCGTGCATCAAAAAGCGCATCGGGCAGGGGCGGTAGCTATCATTCGGGCAGGTTGAAAACGAACACGGTGCGTTCGGGTTTGTAGAATGGATTATCCATGAGCCAAGCCCTTACCCCCGAACCCATTTCATTCACCGCACCCGTCTGGTCTGACGCGCAGCGTGAATCCGATTTCAACGCCTGGTTGTCCGCTGTTGCGCCCAGCCACGGCTTGCACCTTCACTCGGTGCGCAGCGCCTCGGCCGACGCCAGTTTCAGGCGTTATTTCCGTGTCGATGCGGCAGGCGGCAGCCTGATCATCATGGATGCGCCACCTGACAAGGAAGACTGCCGTCCCTTTGCCAAAGTCGCCCAGTTGATGAGCGCCGCCCATGTATATGCCCCGCAAGTGTTGGCGTGGGACGAGGCCCATGGCTTCATGCTGCTGACCGATCTCGGCGCACAAACCATGATGCAGGTCATCAATCGGGACGACCCGCAAGCGAATCGCAGCTTGTACATGCAGGCCGTCGATGCGTTGATTGCCTGGCAACTCGCCTCCACCCCCGGCGTGTTGCCGCCGTATGACGAGGCGCTGTTGCGCCGTGAGCTGGAACTGTTCCCGGAGTGGTATCTGGCCAAACACCGGGGCGTGGCGGTCGAGGGCGAGGTGCGCCGCACGCTGGACGAGGCGTTCAAGCTCATCATCGAGCGCAACCTGGCTTGGCCCAGCGTGTACGTCCACCGCGACTTCATGCCGCGAAACCTGATGATGTCAGGCGATGAAGCGTCACCCCGTCTGGGCGTGCTGGATTTTCAGGACGCCGTCTATGGCCCCATCACCTACGACATTGCCAGCTTGATGCGCGATGCCTTCCTGAGCTGGGACGAAGACTTTTGCCTCGACATCACCATCCGCTACTGGGACAAAGCGCGCAAGGCCGGGCTGCCGGTGGGCGACGACTTTGGCGAGTTTTACAAAGGCGTGGAATGGATGGGCCTGCAGCGCCACCTGAAGGTCGCCGGCATTTTTGCCCGCCTGACCTTGCGCGACGGCAAGCCCCAGTATCTGGCGGACACGCCGCGCTTCATCCACTACCTGCGCGCCACCTGCGAGCGCTACATCCAGCTCAAACCGCTGCTGCGCCTGATTGAGCGCGCCGAAGGCATCGAAGTCGCCAGTGGCTATTCTTTTGGCAAAATTTAAGCCAAATAAGGCTCTAGCCCCCGTGTAATCTGCGCAGGCTGCTACTAATTTAATAGCGTTTATTTTCATGCCCCGCTTTTACTGCCCTACGCCCTTGATCCCCGGTGAGTTGCTGGAGCTGCCCGCCGGCGCCGCCCGTCATGTGCAGGTGCTGCGCCTGCAGCCCGGCGACAGCATTACCTTGTTCAATGGCGGGCCGGCCATGGCCGGCGTTGGAGGCGAGTTTGACGCGACCGTCACCCGCATGGGCCGCAGCGATGTCCAGGTGCAGGTCGGCCTCCATCACCCCGTCGAACGCGAAGCCGCCCGCGCCGTGCATCTGGTCGTGGGCATGCCTGCCAACGACCGCATGGACTGGCTGGTGGAAAAAGCCACCGAGCTGGGCGTGGCCAGCATCCAGCC
>JAZKHK010000190.1:0-3683 GCA_040385425.1 Pseudomonadota bacterium
ACTTCATCTCCACCCACGGTGCTCGTAAGGGTCTCGCGGATACGGCGTTGAAGACCGCCAACTCGGGTTACCTGACCCGTCGTCTGGTCGATGTGACGCAGGATCTGGTCGTGACCGAGCAAGATTGCGGCACCCATGCGGGTTACCTCATGCGCGCCATCGTCGAAGGCGGTGAAGTGATTGAATCCTTGCGCGACCGCATTTTGGGTCGTACCGCAGCCGACGACATCCTGCACCCCGAGAACCGCTCCGTGGTGGCACCTGCCGGTTCCATGCTGGACGAAGACCTGATTGACGAACTCGAAGTCGTGGGTGTGGATGAAGTCAAAGTGCGCACCGCACTGACTTGCGAAACCCGTTTTGGCATTTGCGCCAAATGCTATGGCCGCGATCTGGGTCGTGGTGGTTTGGTCAACGGTGGCGAAGCCGTCGGTGTGATTGCAGCGCAATCCATCGGTGAGCCAGGCACCCAGTTGACGATGCGTACCTTCCACATCGGTGGCGCCGCATCCCGTGCTGCCATTGCCTCCAGCGTGGAAGCCAAGTCCAACGGCAACATCGGCTTCAACGCCGCGATGCGTTATGTGACCAATGGCAAAAAGGAACAGGTCGTCATTTCCCGTTCCGGTGAAATCGTCATTCATGACGAACATGGCCGTGAGCGCGAACGCCACAAAGTGCCGTATGGCGCTGTGTTGGCCGTGAAGGCGGACCAGACCATCAAGTCCGGCACGATCCTCGCCAACTGGGACCCGTTGACCCGCCCCATCATTACCGAATTCGCGGGCAAGGCCCAGTTCGAGAATGTCCAGGAAGGCCTGACGGTCGCCAAGCAGGTGGACGAAGTTACCGGTTTGTCCACCATGGTCGTGATCGATCCGAAACACCGCGGTTCTGCCAAAGTCATCCGTCCGCAAGTCAAGCTGATTGATGCGTCGGGCAACGAAGTGAAGATTCCGGGTACCGACCACTCGGTGACGATCGGTTTCCCGATTGGTTCGCTGGTGCAAGTGCGCGACGGTCAGGACGTGGGCCCCGGCGAAGTGCTGGCCCGTATCCCGATCGAAGGCCAAAAGACCCGCGACATTACCGGCGGTCTGCCGCGTGTGGCCGAGTTGTTCGAAGCACGTTCGCCGAAGGACAAGGGCGTTCTGGCTGAAATGACCGGTACCGTGTCATTCGGCAAAGAGACCAAAGGCAAGGTTCGTTTGCAGATCACCGATCCAGAAGGCGCGGTCTGGGAAGAACTCGTGCCCAAGGAAAAGAGCATCATCGTGCACGAAGGCCAAGTGGTTAACAAGGGCGAAAGCGTCGTGGACGGCCCGGCCGACCCGCAAGACATCTTGCGACTGCTCGGCTCCGAAGAGCTGGCCCGTTACATCGTGGACGAAGTGCAGGACGTGTACCGCTTGCAGGGCGTGAAGATCAACGACAAGCACATCGAAGTGATTGTTCGCCAGATGTTGCGCCGTGTCGTGGTTGAGAATGCTGGTGACTCCACCTACATCAATGGTGAACAAGTCGAGCGTTCGGAAATGCTCAACACCAATGACGCCTTGCGCGCCGAAGGCAAGATTGCAGCGACTTACACCAATTTGTTGCTCGGTATTACCAAGGCATCGTTGTCCACCGACAGCTTCATCAGCGCGGCTTCCTTCCAGGAAACCACCCGCGTTCTGACCGAAGCCGCCATCATGGGCAAGCGCGACGAACTGCGTGGCTTGAAAGAAAACGTCATTGTGGGCCGACTGATTCCAGCCGGTACCGGCATGGCGTATCACGAAGCACGCAAAGTTCGCGAGAACATGGACGATGCCGAGCGTCGTGCCATCTCCGAAGCAGAAGCTGCCGAACTGGCAGGTGATGCTGAAGCGACAGAAGCCAATGAAGGAGCGGCAACCGAGTAACACTCGATTGCTACTAAAATAATAGCGCCTCACGCCCCATTGACGGGGGCTTGAGGCGTTTTTCATTGTTTTTTTAAAGAATTTTCCGGTCTGGAGATTGAAGGAAATGGGCGATTCCGTCATAGTCTGGTTTGTCATGGCCGTGCTGTTGTTTTGGGCGATGGGCGCCTACAACCGTCTGGTGCGTCTTCGCTCCCGGGGAATTCTCGCTTTTGCCGTTCTGGAAGGCTTGTTCAATCAATATCTGTTGATCGTGAACACAAATTCTCCGCCAGCGGATCAACTCTCGACGGCTCAGGATTCAGATCAGGACCAAGACGCCATTTCGGTCGCCTGGCGCGGACTCGTAGCGGCGGCTGAACAGTTCAACGCGTCCTTGAAGGTGTCTCATGCGCAGCCATTGAATGGCCCCACGACCCAGGCGCTGAGAACAGCGTGGGAAACCTTGTCGCTGTCCTGGCTCCGACTCGGCGATTTGCCGCCCGATCTGGCGGGGCCTGCGTTGCCGAATCAATTGCAGTCGCAGTGGGAACACCTGAGCTTGCAGACTGAGATAGCCCGAACCGAATTCAATCGGCGAATCGAGAATTACAACGAAGCCATCCACCAGTTTCCAGCACTTTTGCTGGCCTGGGTGTTTGGTTTCAAGCCGGCGCAGCCGATATAAGTTGGAAGATGATGGATTTGAGTGAACAAAAAATTCCGCTATGGCGGCAGTTGCAAGCGGTTGCGGTCGTCTTGCAGGCTATCCGCTCGGGCGTGTCGGGAACGGCTGCACTGGCCGATGTTCCCGCTGATTTGCGGCCGGGGGTGCAGGCGCTGACATTTCATGTGCTGCGCTCGCTCGGACGCGCGGAAGCGCTGCGCCAGTTGCTCGCCAGCCGCACACCGCCACCGCCCGCTGACGCGCTGTTGTGCACAGCACTGGCGCTGGCCTGGCGCGAAGAAGACGCCCCGTACGAGGTATTTACCCTCGTCAACCAGGCAGTGGAGGCCGCCAAACGACAGGCCGCCACCAGCGCCCAGGCCAGTTTTATCAATGCCTGCCTGCGCCGTTTCCTGCGCGAGCGCGCTACCTTGGTGGCCAGCACGGATAAAAATCCGGTCGCGGTCTGGAATCACCCCAAATGGTGGATTGACCGGCTCAAAAAAGAATGGCCGAACCACTGGCAGGCCATCCTCGCCGCCAACAATCATCAGGCGCCGATGACCCTGCGGGTGAACGCCCGGCGGACCGATGCACAGTCGTATTTGCAAACGCTTCAAGGCCTGGGTTTGGACGCCAGCGCAACAGGCCCGTCGGGCATAACGCTGGCGCAAGCCAAGCCCGTCCAGGAGTTACCGGGTTTTGCCGAGGGTGTTGTCTCGGTGCAGGACGGCGCCGCGCAACTGGCGGCCCCCCTGCTGATGGCTGGCCTGACAGCGAATGGGCAACTCCATGTGCTGGACGCCTGCGCCGCACCCGGCGGCAAAACGGCTCACCTGCTGGAGATGGCGGACTGCCACGTCACGGCGCTGGAGATTGACGCTGCACGTTGCGGAAAAATCCATCAGACTTTGCAACGGCGTTATTGAGTGCTGTGCGTAATACGGTTCGACGGATTCCTTCAACCCTTCGGCGAGCAGATGCGTGCGGTATTGCAGATCCGCGGAGAGCGCAACTTGCTCTTGAGTAGTCTGTGTATACGCAAATCCGGCTACCACAAGACTCACGGCAAAAATAACGCCAGCTATTATGATGAGTGCTTGTCTCATATGATTGGTGTGGGTTTGTAC
>JAZKHK010000190.1:3693-25776 GCA_040385425.1 Pseudomonadota bacterium
CAACGGCTGGGACTGCAGGCTGAGGTGCTGACCGCTGATGCAGCCAACCCGTCGGCCTGGTGGAACGGCCATCAATTTGACGTCATTTTGCTGGATGCACCGTGCTCCGCCTCCGGCATTGTGCGACGCCACCCCGACGTGCGCTGGCTGCGCCGCGAATCCGACATTGCCCAGTTGGCCGTGATTCAAGCCAGGCTGCTCAAGACCTTGTGGGCCTTGTTGAAGCCGGGTGGCCGTCTGCTGTACTGCACCTGCTCTGTTTTCAAGGCCGAAGGCGAAGGACAGATACAAACGTTTCTTGCAAACAACACCCAAGCGGCCTTACTGCCATCGCCCGGGCATTTGTTGCCTGTTAACGGGGGCAATAATCAGGCCGTCCCGGACAATCTAGCTTCTGACCATGACGGCTTTTATTACGCATTGCTTGAAAAACGCACGGCTTGACCTGATCGGCTTGCTGGCCTGTGTCTGTCTGGTGTGGGGCTATCCCGCAGCGGCATGGGCGGAGGCGCCGACAACAGAAATTTCCCTTTTGAAATTTGAACGGGCAGGCGATGACGTCTTACTGACCGCCAGCGTCAAATTCGAGTTGCCTGCGGCGGTCCAGGATGCCCTTCTCAAAGGGGTGGCCATTATTTTCGTGGCCGAAGCGGAGGTCTTGCGCGAACGCTGGTACTGGACGAACCGGCGGGTAGCGAACGCCGAGCGCCACATGCGGCTGGCCTACCAGCCCCTGACCCGGCGCTGGCGGCTGAATGTGGCCTCGGGCGTGATTACCAATGTCGGGATAGGCATTGCGCTCAATCAGAATTTTGAGAACTTGTCTGACGCCTTGGCGGCGATTCAGCGACTGTCCCGCTGGAGAATTGCCGACCTCTCTGAACTCGATCTGGAACAGCGCCATGTCGTGGAGTTTCGCTTCCGTCTGGACATGTCACAACTGCCTCGCCCTTTGCAGATCGGAACAATTGGCCAGACTGACTGGGACATTTCGGTCTCCACGCTGCGGGCACTGGTTCTGGAGAGCCCGAAGTGAGCGGTGCAGGGCGTGTTACCGATTTAACCGGCCGCTTTTCCTTGAGAAGTTCACGCGCCCTGCGCTGGACCGTGGGTGCTGGTTTGGCGACCATGGTGGCGGTCGGGCTGGTGCTGTTGTTCCTGTTGACCCAAGCCACCACGAATCGCGAGATGTACGAGCGTAATTACGCTCGCCTTTTCACCATCAACATGGTGGTGGCCGGTCTGCTGCTCGTCATCATTGTGTGGATTGCTTTCAGGCTGATGAGGCGGCTGCGGCAGGGTAAATTTGGCAGTCGCCTGTTGGTCAAACTGGCCGCCATTTTTGCGCTGGCGGGGTTTGCGCCCGGTGTCCTGATTTATGTGGTGTCCTACCAGTTCGTGTCGCGCTCTATCGAAAGCTGGTTTGATGTCAAGGTTGAGGGGGCACTGGATGCCGGCGTCAACCTCGGCCGTGTCACGCTGGAAACCCTGTCCAATGAGCTTGCCAGCAAGGCGCGAACCTCGGCGGCACAACTGGCAGATACGCCCAATGTCAGCGCCGCCTTGCCGCTGGAGCGCGTCCGCGATCAGTTAGGTGCCAGTGACCTGATGCTCTGGAGCGCCTCGGGGCAGTTGATTGCGGCGGTAGGCCAGTCCCGCTACGAGCTCAATCCGGCGCGGCCCAGTCAACAGCAGTTCCGCAACGCGCGTGTTCAGAAGTCCGTCACCTGGATTGATGGGCTGGATGATGCCGTTCCCGGCATGGCGGGAGATGCCCGCATCAAAGCACTGGTTCTGGTGTCCAGCACCAACTTGCGCTTGCTGAGCGAGCCGCGCTTTCTGCTGGTGACGCAGACCTTACCGCCCACGCTGGTGGCCTATGCACTAGCCGTCACGGAAGCCAATCGTGAATACCAGGAACGGGCGCTGGCGCGGGATGGCCTGCGCCACATGTACATCGGAACCCTGACGCTCAGTCTATTTCTGGCGGTGTTTGGCGCGGTGCTGCTGGCAGTTGTCCTGGGCAATCAGATTGCCCGCCCCCTGCTGCTGCTGGCAGATGGCGTGAGCCAGGTCGCGATGGGCGATTTGTCGCCGAAAACATCCTTGCAAGGGCGCGACGAGCTGGATGGCTTGACCCGCTCGTTTGCCAAGATGACCCAGCAACTGGCCGATGCCCGGCAGGCGGTGGAATCCAGCATGGACCAGGTGGATGCGGCCCGGGCCAATTTGCAGACCATCCTTGATAACCTCACGGCCGGAGTCATGGTGCTGGATGCGCAAGGCGTGATTCAGTCGTCCAATCCGGGTGCCACGCGCATTCTTCGGGTGCCTCTGGCGGCCTACGAAGGTCGTCCTCTGACGGACATTGAAGGTCTGCAAACGTTTGGCCACAATGTTCAGGCCCAGTTCGATTCGTTCTTGGGTGCCCGCAGCGAGCATTGCCTGGACCATTGGCAGCACTCCTTTGAACTGGGCAACGCCGCCGCCGCACTGACGGGCCGGCAAGCCGATAATGCTATTATTTTGGTAGCACGTGGTGCAGAGCTACCGGGGGCTCAAAGACTATTGGTCTTTGATGACATCTCTGAAATCGTGTCCGCCCAGCGCTCGCAAGCCTGGGGTGAAGTCGCCCGACGGTTGGCGCATGAGATCAAAAACCCGTTAACCCCTATCCAGTTGTCAGCCGAACGCCTGGAGATGAAGCTGACGGGCAAAGTGGCCCCGCCTGAGCAGGCCTTGCTCACCAAATCCGTCAAAACCATCGTGGACCAAGTGGAGGCCATGAAGCGGCTGGTCAATGAATTCCGCGACTATGCGCGCCTGCCCGCGGCAGAATTGAAGCCGCTGGATTTGAATGCCCTGGTGTCAGAAGTATTGCAGTTGTATGCCAGTGAAACCTCTCCGGTACCGGTGCAAATGGAACTGGACTCCCGCAGCCCTAAAGTACTGGGGGACGCCCAGCAACTGCGTCAGGTGATCCACAATTTGCTGCAAAACGCACAGGATGCGTCAGAGTCAGCAGGCCAAGCCGGCACAGAACAGGTCGTCACCATCAAAACCCAATGGCTTGAGACGACGGGGCGAGTTCGTCTGAGCGTGCTGGATTGCGGCACGGGTTTTCCGGAACACATTCTCAAACGTGCGTTTGAACCCTACGTCACCACCAAAACCAAAGGCACGGGCCTGGGCTTGGCGGTTGTCAAGAAAATTGCCGACGAGCATGGCACGCGCGTCGATATTGCCAACCGTGTTGTGGACGGTAAAGTGGCTGGCGCGCAAGTGTCGTTATCATTCGCCACAGAGAATGTCGTGGCGGCTTAACCGAGCGATACAGGCACATCCAAGGGATCGATAAAACATGGCAAACATACTGGTGGTTGATGACGAGCTCGGCATCCGCGATCTGTTATCTGAAATTCTGAACGACGAAGGGCACAACGTTGAAGTGGCCGAAAATGCGGCGCAAGCCCGTGCCGCCCGTTTGCGTGACCGCCCCGATCTGGTTTTGCTCGATATCTGGATGCCCGACACCGACGGCGTGACGCTGCTCAAGGAGTGGTCTTCCACGGGAGCGCTCACCATGCCTGTCATCATGATGAGCGGGCATGCCACCATTGAAACCGCTGTGGAGGCCACCAAGATTGGTGCCCTGGCGTTCCTTGAAAAGCCCATTACCCTGCAAAAACTCCTCAAAGCGGTTGAGCAGGGCTTGACGCGTGGAACGTTGCGCAAGGCCGCCGCTTCTTTGGTAGCGCAGCCCACGGCACCCGTGGTGGAAGTGGCCGTCGTCGTTGGCCAATCCGTGGTTGCGGCCATTGAAGTGGGCCTGCCATCCCAACAAACTTTCATGCTCGACAAACCCTTGCGTGAATCGCGGGATGAATTTGAAAAAGCGTATTTTGAATACCATCTCGCGAAAGAAAACGGCTCAATGACGCGCGTAGCCGAGAAAACCGGGCTTGAGAGAACGCATCTCTATCGCAAGCTCAAACAGTTGGGCGTTGACCTCACGCGAAGCAAGCGCACTGGCGTTTGATGCGGCAGGCTGATATTTTTTAGGGGTCTGGGATGCTGCTATAATTTGCCGCTTAGGCCCGGTAGCTCAGTCGGTAGAGCAGAGGATTGAAAATCCTTGTGTCGGTGGTTCGATTCCGCCCCAGGCCACCAAACTTAAAAAACCAACCCCACAAAGGTTGGTTTTTTTTCGTCCGTCAAAATTGATATCCCCGCCTTTCGCTACCATCAACGGCATGAAGAAAAACCAGCGCTTGTCCTCAACTGCCTGCCCTTGCGACAGCGGCTTGACTTATGACGTTTGTTGCGGTCCGTGGCATGCAGGGCTGAACGAGGGCGTGCATGCGCCCACACCCGAGGCGCTGATGCGGTCGCGTTACAGCGCTTATGTGCTGGGTCTGATTGAGTACCTGCTGGCCACTTGGCACCCGTCCACGTCACCGGGCGAGCTGGAGTTGTCGCCTGTCAAATGGCTCGGACTGGAAGTGCGCCACGCCCAGGCCGCAGGCGATGCCGGGGTGGTGGAGTTTGTGGCACGTTGCCGTGACTACGGGCGGGCGCAGCGCATGCACGAAACCAGTCGCTTTGTGCGCGAGAGTGGGCGCTGGTATTACATCGACGGGCAGATGGAAGAGGCGGATTAATCGCTCGCCTGAATTCGGTCCGCAGCGACTTCCACCAGGCAGTCGTAAAACGTGGGCGCACGGCCCAGGTCGGTCAACTTTTGACTGGTCAACTGGTTCACATTGGTGCCATCCAGGCCCAGCTTGCGCCACCAGACGCCTAGCCCGTGAACCACGCCAGGACGGGCGCGCTTTGAAATTTCAAGCTTGCAGCGGTACATCCCGCGCTGGTTGAAAACCCGCACGACATCGCCGTTTTGAAGGCCGCGCTTTTCTGCATCCTGCGCGTGCATTTCCAGCAAGGGCTCGCCTTCCAGCTTGCGCAGACTGGTCACGTTGACAAAGCTGGAATTCAGGAAATTCCGTGCCGGCGGCGAGATCATGGCCAGCGGGTAAGCAGGTGATGAGTTGAAGGTTTCGTGATTGGGCACATGGTCCGGCAGGCCGTCCAGTCCCTGGGCTGCCAGCCGTTCACTGAAAAACTCGCATTTGCCCGAAGGCGTGGGGAACTTGCCGTTGGCAAACGGGGCTTCTGCCGTTGCCAGGGTCACAAAGCCCTGGTCCTGCAGCATTTCAAAATCAAGCGCATCGCCATAGGCCATGCGGCACAGCGCCAGGTCGTCGTCGGCAAAGCAGGGGTCGGTGTAGCCCATGCGGGTCGCCAGTTCCCGGAAAATCTGTGTATTGGGTTTGGCCTCGCCCAGCGGCGCAATGGCCGGGCGGTTGAGCAGCGCATCGGTGTGGCCGTAGCTCGAATGCACATCCCAATGCTCAAGCTGCGTGGTGGCGGGCAGGATGTAATCGGCGTAATCGGCGGTGTCGGTCTGAAAATGCTCCAGCACCACGGTGAACAGGTCTTCGCGGGCAAAGCCCTGCACGACCTTGCTGGAGTCGGGCGCAATCGCCACCGGGTTGCTGTTGTACACGATCAGCGCGGCAATGGCCGGGCCGAAAGCCGCGCTGGCCGGGCGCAGCAGGTCATCGCCAATGGTGGCCATGTTGATGGTGCGCGGGGTTCGCTCGCCGAGCAGGTCGGGGCGTTGCAGCGCTGCCCGGTTGACGGGGAAGGCACCGGAGCTGGAGAGCAGCACCCCACCCGCTCGGTGCCGCCAGGCGCCAATGAGCGCCGGCAAGGAGGCGATCAGGCGCACCGCGTTGCCACCGCCATGCACCCGTTGTAAACCGTAGTTCATGCGGATTGCGGCGGGCTCACGGTTGGCCACGCTGGCTCCGTAGTCGCGCGCCAGGGCGCGAATTTGCTCGGCGTTGAGGCCGCACACCTGGGCGGCCCGTTCGGGCGTCCATTGCAGGGCGCGCTCACGCAGCAAGTCCCAGCCCAAGGTGTGCTGCGCCAGGTAATCGTGGTCGAGCCAGTCATGGGTGATCAGCTCGTGCATCAGCGCCAAGGCCAGGGCGCCATCGGTGCCGGGCAGCAGGGCAATATGCTCATGGCATTTTTCGGCCGTCTCACTGCGGCGCGGGTCGATGCAGATGAGTTTGGCCCCGTTGCGTTTGGCGACCTGGGCGTAGCGCCAGAAATGCAGATTGCTGGTGATCGAGTTGCTGCCCCAGATCAGGATCAGTTTGGACTCGGCAAAAAACTCCACCCGCATGCCGACCTTGCCGCCCAGCGTGTGCGTTATTCCCTCGCCGCCTGCCGAGGCGCAGATGGTGCGGTCCAGCAAGGAAGCGCCCAGCTGGTGGAAGAAGCGCGCCGACAGGCTGTCGCTTTGCACCAGGCCCATGGTGCCGGCATAGCTGTAGGGCAGGATGGCTTGCGCCGCCTCCGGGCCTGGCGCGGCAATGGTTTGCAATCGGGCGGCAATGTCTTGCAAAGCCGTGTCCCAGCTCACCCGTTCGAACTGGCCCGTGCCTTTGGGGCCCACACGCTTGAGCGGGTGCAGGAGGCGCTCGGGGTGGTACGTGCGCTCGGGGTAGCGCGACACCTTGGTGCACAGGGCGCCGTCGGTATGGGAATGCGCTGGATTGCCCTGCACCTTGATGGCGATGCCGTTCGCGACGGTGGTCAGCAGGGAGCAGGTGTCCGGGCAGTCATGCGGGCAGGCGCCCACCACTTGGAGGTGCGTGGAATCGGTCAAGGGGGAAGAGGGAAGGTTCATGGGCTTGAGGTGGGATGAGCCGGTATTTTGGCGCAGTCAGGCGAGGCTGGTTTTTTTGTGCCTTTTTCCGCCACCAAATACATCATGGCCGCCAGTGCCAGCGGAACCAGGTAATAAATGACGCGGTAAACCAGCACGGCAGCGAGCAATTCGCTGCGTGGCAATTGAGGCGACAGCATGATGACAAAGATCGCCTCCAGTACCCCGAGTCCGGCCGGAACGTGGGCAATGAAGCTGGCCACGGCCGCGACCAGCAGCACGCCGACCACGGTGAAAAAACCGATTTGTTGCTGCAGCGCCATGAAGAGGATGCCGCCCATGAGCAGCCAATTGCTTGCGCCCATGAGCAGTTGCAGTGCTGCCAGTCGCAGCGATGGCAGGGTCAGTTCATGGCCTCGCAGGTGAAAGCGGCGCTGCCGGGACAAAGCGCACAGCAGCAGGTAGAGGAGGGAAAGCGCCAGCAGGACAAAACCGAAAATTTGCAAAGCGCCGCTGTCAATTTTCCAGCCCGCTGGCAGCACCGGGGTATGAAAACAAAAAATCACGCCCGCCAGCAGCAGGTACGCCATCCAGTTGGTCAGCAAACTCAGGGTCATGATCCGGGTGATCGTGCCCATGCTCAACCCCAGCCGTGAATACAGCCGGTAGCGCAGGGCGACGCTGCCCACCAGCGAGCCCAGGTTGAGGTTGAATACATAACAGATGAAGGTGACCCGCATCACTGTCGGCGCACGCAGGGTGTGCCTGGTGTAGTGGCGCCCCAGCAGGTCAAACGAGCTGTACAGCAGCAGACTGAGCAGGGCCAGCGCAGCCGCGCCGAGCAGCGACGGCAGCGGGTAGTTGGCGAAGGCGGCAAAAACCTCGCGCCACTCAATGGCGCGCGCCTGCGTGACCAGCAGCCAGGTCACCAGCATGAAAAAAATCACCGTTGCGACGCGCTTGACCCAGCGCCACCCGACCTTGCCCCTGATACCAGAATGGCCGTGTGCCGGCTTGCGCTTCATGACACCGGGCCTTCATTGACACGGTCGCTGCCCGTCTCGGCCAGCAGTTGTTCGGCCGGAGTCAGGCGCGGCGTATGGGCTGGCAGCCAGCCAAACCAGGCCGGGTAATGGCGCAGCAGGTGGAATACGAAGAAGCTGCGCACTTTGACCCAGAGTCCGGCTTCGACCAGATCGCTGGCCTGGATTTGCTTGCAACTGGTTTGCATCAGACGTTCCAGATGGTCGCCCAATTGCTGGTTGAAAACACGGTCCTTGATGATGATGTTGGCCTCCAGGTTGAGTGACAGGCTCAGCGGGTCCAGGTTGCTGGAGCCGACGGTGGCCCATTCGTCGTCGGTCAGCGCGACCTTGCCGTGCAGCGGGCGCTCGCAGTACTCGTAAATTTTCACGCCGGCGGCCAGCAGATGGTGGTACAGCAGGCTGGCGGCGGTTTTGACAATCGGCATGTCGGGCGCACCCTGCAGGATCAGCCGCAGGTCCACGCCGCGCTGCGCCGCCCGGCGCAGTTGCCGCAGCAGGCGGTAGCCGGGGAAGAAATAGGCGTTGGCGATGATGACGCGGTGCCGCGCCCCGCGGATGGCGATGCGGTAGTGGCGCTCGATGTCGGTCCGGTGTTCGCGGTTGTCGCGCGTGATCAACAAGGCCTCGGCGTTGCCTGCGGCGGGCAGCGTGCGGTCGATCGGAAAATCCCGTTGGCGCTCGAACAGGCGTTGCCGAAAGCTGCGCGGGTCGCGCTGGCCGAGCCGCAGTTGGGCGCGGACAAAATGGTGAATGTGGGCCACCAGCGGCCCTTCAATTTCAACCGCGTAGTCCTGCTTGGCCGTTGGGCTGTCGGCCGTCAGGTGATCGGCCGAGTAGTTGATGCCGCCGACAAAAGCGCGTTGGCCGTCAATCACCACGATCTTGCGGTGCATGCGCCGGAACACATTGGTACGTAAGCCCCACAACCGGGGACTGGGGTCGAACACGTGAACTCGCACCCCGGCGCGCGTTAGGGTCGAGATGAAGGCAGGCGACAGGTCGGGCGAGCCGTATCCGTCCACGGTGACGTCGATCTGCACGCCGCGCTGCGCCGCCGTCAACAGTGCCGCTTGCAGCGCCTGGCCGACTTTGTCCTCAAACAGGATGAAGGTTTCCAGCAGCACCTCGCGTTCGGCGGCGGCAATGCACTCAAACACCCGCGGGAAATAGGCCTCGCCGTTTTCCAGCAAGGTAAAGCGGTTGCCGCCAACCCAACGCCGGTTCATGTTGTCGCCCTTTCCGGACGCCGCGCCGGGCTGCCCCAAGCAAGTCCAGCCCCCTCGGGGGGCAGCGCAGTACACGAAGTGACAAGCGTGGGGGCCATATTTCTATAGTTCGATTTCCGCCGCCAGCGGCGCGTGATCCGACAGGTGGGACCAGGGTTTGATCGGCAACACCACCGGTGCATGGCCGATGGCGTTGCGTACATAAATGCGGTCCAGGCAGAGCAGGGGAAAACGGGCCGGAAACGTGCGGGCCGCCTTGCCGTGGGCCTGCACAAAGACTTCATGCAGGCTGGCGCCCTGCGCCAGCACCTCGTGGGCGCGCAGGCGCCAGTCGTTGAAGTCGCCCGCTGCAATCACCGGCGCGCTCGCCGGAATGTCCTGCTGCACCATGGTGCACAACATGTGCAGTTGTTGGCGGCGATGCGACTCGGTCAGGCCGAGATGGATGCAAATGACGTGGACCTGGAGGCTGCGGCCCGGCACCTGCAGCACGCAGTGCAACATGCCGCGCCGCTCGGTGCCGCTGAGGGAAATGTCGCGGTTCTCGAAACTGACGATGGGAAACTTCGATAGCACGGCGTTGCCATGGTGGCCATCGGTGTAAACAGCGTTGCGGCCGTAGGCAAACTGCGGCCAGATGCTCTCGGCCAGAAACTCATAGTGGGGCGTGCTCGGGTAGTTGGCCACCCAGCTTTCGTTCCAGGCGTGGGTGCCGGTGACTTCCTGCAAAAACACCACGTCGGCCCCCACGGCGCGGACCGCTTCGCGCAGATCATGCAGCATGAATTTGCGGTTGAAAAAGGTAAACCCCTTGTGAATGTTGACGGTGAGGACCTTGATGAAGAAACTCTGCGAGGCCTTGGCAATGGCAGCCTCTGCCTCGGTGGCAACCAGTTCATCCGCGTCCTCCAGGTCGGGCACGGCGACGCTGACCGCTGCATTGACTTGGATGGGGGAGTCAGGAGGTGACATGAAGCGGGGAGAAAGGAAAAAATTACATTTTTACGCTACCTAATGCCAAGCGCTTGTAGGACAGCAGGCTGATTCGGCCATTTCGCCTAAAGCCGCAGGCATTGCAGGTGGCATTGATGTGCAGTGCGGCGCGAGGGGCTGGCTGGTTATAGACTAGCGGCACAGGAGCAGCCATGAAATTGATAGATTCCATCGTGACCCAGGCGACGGCGATAGCCGCCCTTCGCCGTGACCTTCACGCCCATCCCGAATTGTGTTTTGAAGAAGTCCGCACCGCCGACATCGTGGCCCAAAAGCTCACGGCGTGGGGCATTCCCATTCACCGCGGCCTGGGCACCACCGGCGTGGTCGGGATCATCAAAAACGGCCACTCGCCCCGCGCCATCGGCTTGCGGGCCGACATGGATGCCCTGCCGATGCAGGAGTTCAACACCTTCAGCCACGCCAGCCGCCACCCCGGCAAGATGCACGCCTGCGGCCACGACGGCCACACCGCCATGCTGCTGGCCGCCGCCCAGCATCTGGCAACCAACCGCGACTTTGACGGCACGGTGTACCTGATCTTCCAGCCGGCCGAGGAAGGCGGCGGCGGAGCGCGCGAGATGATCAAGGACGGTTTGTTTGACAAATTCCCGATGGATGCCGTGTTTGGTATGCACAACTGGCCCGGCTCCGAAGTCGGCAAATTCGCCGCCAGCGCGGGGCCGGTCATGGCGTCGAGCAACGAGTTCAAGATCACCCTGCACGGCAAAGGCGGCCACGCGGCCATGCCGCACAATGCGCTGGACCCGGTGCCGGTGGCCTGCCAGCTGGTGCAGGCGTTTCAAACCATCATCAGCCGCAACGTCAAGCCGATCGAGGCCGGCGTGATCTCCGTCACCATGATCCACACCGGGGAGGCCACCAACGTCATCCCCGACCACTGTGAGCTGCAGGGCACGGTGCGCACCTTCAGCATCGAGGTGCTGGACCTGATCGAGCAGCGCATGCGCCAGATCGCCGAGCACACCTGCGCTGCGTACGGCATGAGCTGCGAGTTCGAGTTTTTGCGCAACTACCCGCCCACCATCAACAGTGCCGATGAAGCCGCTTTCGCCCGCCAGGTCATGGCCAGCATCGTCGGCGAGGCCCATGTGCAGGTGCAGGAGCCCACCATGGGCGCGGAGGACTTCTCCTTCATGCTGCAGGCCCTGCCTGGTTGCTACGCTTTCATCGCCAACGGCGACGGCGCGCACCGGGAGATGGGGCACGGCGGCGGCCCCTGCATGCTGCACAACCCAAGTTATGACTTCAACGACGAGCTGATTCCGCTGGGCGCCACGTATTGGGTTCGGTTGGCGGAGGCTTGGCTGAAGCCGGGGGTGTGAGATGTTTGCTATATAAATAGTAGCTGCTTGCGCATATCCCACGCGGGCTAGAGGCTATTTCCGCCATTATTTTTCTGGATTTTCAGGTTTTTGTGCGACGTCGCACAGACTCCTTGCCGCGTAGGCGCTACGGTCAAATCAAGTGGCCTCGCGGGGCCGCCGGGCGCGAATCAAGGCTTGGCAGCCGCCTTGTCAATTCGCCGGCTTGTGCGTCTGCCCAAGGAGCTGTCATGCCACAAAAAGCATGGAGCGCGAAACGCGAGCGCCAGTACCAGCACATCAAGGATTCGCTGCTGGAGCGTGGCAAGGATGAAGATTTGGCCGAAGAAATTGCGGCCCGCACCGTCAACAAGGAACGGGCGCAACACGGCGAAGCCGCTCAGGCCAGCGCCTCATCGCTCAACGACATGCCCGCCAGCCGGCGCGGCGGCCTGCGCTCTCACTCGGGCGAGGGCGGAAGAACCCTGGCGCAGTTGAAAAACGAAGCGCGCCAGCGCGGCGTGAAGGGCCGCTCCCGCATGAACAAGGCGCAACTGGAAGACGCTTTAAAGCGCTGAAGAATGACTCTGCACGAGTCGGTTAAGCATTGCTATCAAGTTGATAGCTGGTCGCGCATGTTCTATAAGGGCTAGAGCCTGTTTAGGCATTAAAACGGCGCGCCGCCATCTCCAGCAGGCCGTCAAAGATCAGGTTGTCCACCAGCTCGAATTGCAGTGACATGCTGGGTGCCATTTTCCAGCCGGCGCCGCCGGTCATGATGCATTTGGGCTCGGCACCGCAGTGCGCCCGCACGTGCTGCACCATGCGCTCCACCGCACCGGCAATGGCGTAGGTGCCGCCGCTGGTGAGCGCGTCGCTGGTGTTGGTGGGGAACTCGCGCACGTCGCCGGTGGGCACATGCAGGCCGGCGGTGCCGGACTCCAGGGCGCGCAGCATGATGCCGTGGCCGGGCAGGATCAAGCCGCCCAAAAATTTGCCCTGGGCATCAATCGCTTCCACGGTCACGGCCGTGCCCACCATGACGACGACCATCGGGCGGGCCGGGCCTTCGGCCAATGCGCGGTGCCAAGCCCCGATCATGGCGACCCAGCGATCGGCGCCCAGGCGGGAAGGCACGTCATAGCCATTGGCCAGACCGGCTTCCGCGGCACTCGACACCACCCATTGGGGGGCGACGTCCCAGATTTCCATTTGTTCCTCGACCCGGCGTTTGAGGGCGTCGCCGGCCACGATGCAGCCCAGCATGCGCTCGGGATGCGGCAAGCTGGCCCAGGCCCCCTCGGCCAGCTTGTCGATGTTTTCAAGAAACTCGACACCATGGGCCAGCAAAGGCGCTTGCGGGTGAGGGGTTTCGTAAAGTGCCCATTTCAGGCGGGTGTTGCCAACGTCAATTGCCAGAAATTTCATGCCGTCATTATCATCAAACGGCACCGGTGACCCGGACAAAGCGCAAGCCTGCGCTGGCCATCAGGCACAGCCGTCGAGGACGGCGGTATTTTCTTTCCTCACTATTTGAAAAAAATTTCAACCAATTGTGATTTAAATCATGCTTGCGTCGTGGTTTTCACCTAGAGGGGATTTGGCGCGATCTCCACATAATTAATTAAGCACGGTCGTTCTCCGTTCTTGCCGCCCTATTACCCGCTGGAGATTTGCATGAAATTTATTCGAAACATCGCTCTCGGTTCCGTCGCTCTTGCCGTGGCAAGCTTCAGTTTTGCCGCTGACAACATCAAAATCGGTTTACAAGGCCCGCTGACCGGCGGCTCCAGCCCGATGGGCGTGTCCATGCGCGATGGCGCCAAGCTGGCGGTCACCGAGATCAATGCCAAAGGCGGCGTGCTGGGGCGCCAGCTCGAGATGATCGAACGGGACGACGAGGCCAAAAACGAGCGCGGCGTCCAGATTGCCCAGGAGCTGATCAACAAGGAAAAAGTGGTGGCCACCCTGGGCTACATCAACTCCGGCGTGGCGCTGGCCTCGCAGCGCTTCTACCAGGAAGCCAAGATCCCGGTGATGAACAACGTGGCCACGGCCAGCACCATCACCAAGCAGTTCGCGGACCAGCCCGAGAACTACGTTTTCCGCAATTCAGCCAATGACACCATCCAGTCCGCCATGATTGTGGAAGAGGCAATCGTTCGTCGCAAATTCACCAAAGTTGCTATTTTGGCGGACTCCACCAACTACGGCCAGTTGGGGCGGGCCGACCTGGAAAAAACGCTTAAGGAAAAAGGCATCACCGCCGTGGCCATCGAGAAGTACAACATCAAGGACGTGGACATGACGCCCCAGTTGCTCAAGGCGAAAGAAGCTGGTGCGCAGGTGGTTATTACCTACGGCATTGGCCCGGAGCTGGCGCAAATTGCCAACGGCATGATCAAGCTGGGCTGGAAGGTCCCAATGATGGGTTCCTGGACCTTGTCCATGGGCAACTTCATTGACAACGCCGGTGCCAATGCCGATGGCGCCCTGATGCCGCAAACCTTCATCCAGGAGCCCAACACGCCCAAGCGCAAGAGCTTCATCGATGCTTACCAGAAAGCCTACAAAGTGACCCGCATTCCGTCGCCGGTCTCGGCCGCCCAAGGCTACGACTCGGTGTACCTGCTGGCCGCCGCCATCAAGCAAGCCGGTTCGACCGAAGGCCCCAAAGTGCTGGCCGCCCTGGAAGACCTGAAGGCCCCGGTGGAAGGCGTGGTGACCACCTACAACCACCCGTTCTCGAAAGCCGACCACGAAGCCATCACGCTCAACATGGCGGTGATCGGCAAAGTGCAGGACGGCAAGGTCTTGTACGCCTATGACGAAGACAAGAAAAAAGGTGGCGAGGTTCGCACCAAGGCCGCCAAGAAGTAGGCGCTGAATCACTACCCGGATAGCGCAACTTTGGTGCTTTCCTGAGAAAAAGCCGGTCATCCGTCCGGCTTTTTTTGTGGGTTTTTTGCGGAACGGGAGTTATTTTTTTATGTGGGGTTAGCCATGGAAATTTTTTTACAACTCATCTACAGCGGTATCGCGCTGGGCATGATTTACGGGGTGATTGCGTTTGGCTACCAGCTGACGTTCGCCACCTCCGGCACCCTGAATTTCGGTCAGGGCGAGTCGCTGATGCTGGGGGCACTGGTTGGCCTGTCGCTGGCCGGAACGATCCACGGCGGCCCCTATCTCAACTACTGGGTGATGATTCCCCTGGTCGTGATTTTTGGCGCGGCACAAGGCGCGCTGGTGGAGTGGATCGGCGTGCGTCCCGCCATCAAGATCAAGAGCGAGTTCGGCTGGATCATGTCCACCATCGCGCTGGCGATTATTTTCAAGAACGTGGCGGAAAACATCTGGGGCAAGGACGACCTGAAGTTCCCCTCGCCCCTGCCCGAGGCGCCCATCAAACTGTTCGGGGCCAATGTGCTGCCGATGGAAATCGTGGTGGTGATTGGTGCGCTGGCCATGATGGCGATCGTGGAGATTTTCAACCGCAAGTCGATCTACGGCAAAGCCGTGGTCGCCACCTCCAACGACCGGGACGCCGCCTCGCTCATGGGAATCAACACCGGGGCCGTGATCACCTTCTCCTATGCCCTGTCGTCCGTGACCGCCGCCGTGGCGGGCGTGCTGGTGGCTCCGCTGACGCTCACTGGTGCCACGATGGGGTCGGTGCTCGGGCTCAAGGCGTTTGCCGTGGCCATCATCGGCGGCCTGACCTCCGGTGTCGGCGTGATTGTGGGCGGCCTGATTCTGGGCATTGCCGAAACCACCACCGGCTATTACATCTCGACCGGCTACAAGGACGTGCCGGGGCTGGTGCTGCTCTTGCTGGTGCTGGCGATCAAGCCTGCCGGGCTGTTCGGCAAGATGGCAATCAAGAAGGTTTGACGGATACAGGCAACCATGAAAATTACAAGTAAATCATTCTTTCTGTCGTTGGCCGGTTTGGCGGCGCTGGGTTTGTTCCCGGTGCTGGTGCCCAATCCGTATTACATCCACCTGGTCGAAACCATCCTGATCTATGCCATCTTGCTGTTTGGCCTGGACATTGTGGTGGGCTACACCGGCCAGGTGTCGCTCGGCCATGCCGGGCTGTTCGGTGTGGGTTCGTACACCGCCGGCGTCCTGTTCCTGAAGCTGGGCCTGCCTTTTTACCTGGCCATTCCCGGGGCTATGGGCGTGACGGCCCTGTTTGGCGCGGTGCTGGCGCTGCCGGCCTTGCGCGTCACCGGCCCGTACCTGGCCATGGTCACGCTGGCTTTTGGCACCATCATCCAGATTCTCATCAACGAGATGACGTTCTTGACCGAAGGGCCGATCGGCATCAAGGTGAGCAAACCCGTGCTCCTGGGCCACAAGCTCAACGAGGTGGAGTACTACTATCTGGTCGCCGTGCTGATGGTGCTGGCCCTGATCGTGGTGCATCGCCTTTTGAAATCCCATCTGGGTCGCGCTTTTGAAGCCTTGCGCGACAGCCCGGTGGCCTGCGACTGCATGGGGGTGTCGGTCTATCTCTACAAGGTCTATGCTTTTGTCATCAGTGCCGGTCTGGCTGGTCTGGCTGGTGCCCTGTACACCTATTCCGAAGAGTACATCTCGCCCAACACCTACAACTTTGAGCTGACCATCATGTTTTTGCTGGCGGTCATCATGGGCGGGCGCAAAACCCGCTCCGGCGCCTTGATCGGTGCCGTGATCGTGGTGATGCTGCCCAGCCTGCTGTCGGACATTGCGCTCTTTCGCAAGATCGCGACCGTGCTGGCCGTGGCGGTCACCGGCATGGCGGTTTACAACTTCGTCAAACAAGTCAAGACCGTGCGCGAGTTGGCCGTGCCCGTGGTGGCCACGGTGGCCATGGCGGCGTTTTCATTCCAGCTGGAAAACATCACCGATTGGCGGTTGACCATTTTTGGCCTGATGACGCTGTTCGTGGTCTATTACCTGCAAGATGGCGTGGTGGGTTTTGCCCGTGATTTGCTGGCGCGCTTTGTCAAACCCGCATCGCACGTCCATAACAAGCATCCTGCCGCGCCGGTGCGCGCCTGGACGGCGCCGCATCAGGCCGCCGCCGCTGGCGCCGGTCCCTTGCTGCAAGTGCAGCAGGTGCTGATGCAGTTCGGCGGCCTCAAAGCCCTGAACCAGGTGGACCTGAACATTGCCCGCGGCTCGATCCACGGCTTGATCGGCCCCAACGGCTCGGGCAAGAGTACCATGATGAACGTGCTCACCGGCATTTACCAGCCCACCGCCGGGCAGGTGCTGTTCAACGGCAAGCAGGTCACCGGCCAAACGCCTTCCAGCATTGCCTTGTCCGGCATTGCGCGAACCTTTCAAAACGTTCAGCTCTTTGGCGAAATGAGCGCGACCGACAACGTGCTGGTGGGCTTGCACCACACCTTCAAAAGCAACACGCTCGATGTGATGCTGCGCACGCCCCGCTACCGGCGCGAAGATGCGGCGGCGCGGGCGCAGGCAGCGAGCCTGCTGGACTTTGTCGGCCTGACGGACTTGAGCGAAGAGCAGGCGCGTAACCTGCCGTACGGCAAGCAGCGCATGCTGGAGATTGCACGCGCCCTGGGGCTCAACCCCACTCTGTTGCTGCTGGATGAGCCGGCCGCCGGTCTGCCCCCGGCCGACTTGCCCGAGCTGATGAAGATGGTGCAAAAGATTCGCGACCATGGCATCACGGTGATCCTGATCGAGCACCACATGGACGTGGTGATGGGTATTTCAGACACGGTCTCGGTGCTCGACTTCGGCCAGAAAATTGCCGAAGGCAAACCCGCTGATGTGCAAAGCAACCCCGCAGTGATCGAGGCCTATCTGGGCAGCGGCACAGATGCGCATTGATGGCGGAGAAGACTCACATGCTCACGATTGAAAATCTACAAGCCGGTTACGGCAAGGTCCAAGTGCTTCACGGCGTTTCGATCCAGGTGCCCAAAGGCAAGATCGTCACCCTGATCGGCTCCAACGGCGCGGGTAAAACCACCACCATGCGGGCCATCTCGGGCATGATCAAGCCGGTATCGGGCCAGATCACCCTGGCGGGGAAAAACATCACGGGTCTGGACTCGCACCAGATCGCCAAACTCGGGCTGGCCCATTCGCCCGAAGGCCGGCGTGTGTTCCCGACCCTGAGCGTGCTCGACAACATTCGCCTTGGTGCGTTCGTGCGCTACACCAATGCGCGCCCCAAGGGCGATGTCGAGTCCGATCTGCAAAAAGCGCTGGAGATGTTCCCGCGCCTCAAAGAGCGCACGAACCAACTGGCCGGCACCCTGTCGGGCGGTGAACAGCAAATGCTGGCCATGGCGCGTGCCGTCATGCTCAACCCGGAAGTGTTTTTGCTGGACGAGCCGTCCATGGGGCTGGCCCCGATTCTGGTGGAGGAGGTGTTCAACATCATCTCGCGCCTCAAAACACAGGGCGTCACCATGCTGCTGGTCGAGCAATTTGCAGCGGCCGCCCTCAAAGTGGCTGACTACGGTTATGTGCTGGAGAACGGCCGCATCTCGGTGCATGGCCCGGCGGACAAGCTAAAAGACGATCCGGCGGTCAAGGCGGCGTATCTGGGCGGTTGACCGTTGCGGGCAAAAGCTGGATTGTTGATGTAAGTAGGCTAGGGTTTACCCTTAATTAAGGCGCGAAAGCGCCTTTTTTTATGGGTAAATCGTTAAGATTGACGTTTACGTAAACGTCAAGTCAGCGAACACCTGTCTGATGCTGACCCAGCCACCCCACAAATCCGGAGACAACACCATGACCGACCTGTCAGCTGAATTCAAGGCGCTCGCCAATTACCGCCCCACCCACAAAGTCCGCTTTGTCACGGCGGCCAGCTTGTTTGATGGACATGACGCCGCCATCAACATCATGCGGCGCATTTTGCAAGGCATGGGCGCTGAGGTGATTCACCTGGGTCACAACCGCAGCGTGGAAGAAGTGGTCACCGCTGCCTTGCAGGAAGATGCGCAGGGCATTGCCATCAGCTCCTACCAGGGCGGGCATGTGGAGTATTTCAAGTACATGGTGGACTTGCTGAAAAGCCGGGGCGGCGCGCACATTCAGGTGTTTGGCGGCGGCGGCGGTGTGATCGTGCCGCCGGAAATCCGTGAACTGCAAACCTATGGCGTGTCCCGCATTTTCAGCCCCGAAGACGGCCAGCGCATGGGTCTGGCAGGCATGATCGGCGAGATGGTGATGCGTTGCGACAAAGACCTCTCAAGCTATGCGCCGACGGCCATCAGCGCCATCCAGGGCCACAACGAGATGAGCTGGCGCGCCCTGGCGCAACTGATCACGGCCCTGGAAAATGAAAAAGCAGCAGGCGAGGGAAAAGGCGCGGTTTCAGAGCAATTAACGGCTCTGACCCTTGAGATACGGGCGCAGGCTGCTATCAAAAAGATACCAGTGCTGGGCATCACCGGCACCGGCGGCGCCGGCAAGTCGTCGCTGACCGATGAGCTGATTCGCCGTCTGCGGCTGGATCAGAACGACAGCTTGCGCGTGGCGGTGATCAGCATCGACCCGTCGCGCCGCAAGAGCGGTGGCGCGCTGCTGGGCGACCGCATCCGCATGAATGCCATCAACCCCTGGAGCCAGGGGCCGCGCGTGTTCATGCGTTCGCTGGCCACCCGTGACTTCGGTAGTGAGATCAGCGCGGCCTTGCCGGATGTGATTGCCTCCTGCAAGGTGGCCGGGTTCGATTTGATCGTGGTCGAAACCTCGGGCATCGGCCAGGGCGACGCGGCTATCGTGCCGCATGTGGATGTGCCGCTGTATGTGATGACGCCCGAGTTTGGCGCCGCCAGCCAGCTCGAAAAAATCGACATGCTGGACTTTGCCGAGTTCGTCGCCATCAACAAGTTCGACCGCAAGGGCGCACTCGATGCCTTGCGCGATGTGGCCAAACAAGTTCAACGCAACAAGGAAGCCTGGACCACGCCCGCCGAGCAGATGCCGGTCTTCGGTACCATGGCCGCGCGTTTCAACGATGACGGCGTCACGGCCTTGTACCAGGCCCTTAAAACCCGTCTGGCCGAGTTGGGATTGAAGCTCGCTGAATCTCAACTCCCCATTGTCTCGGTGCACCACAGCACCAACCAGACGCCGGTGGTGCCGGCTGCACGCACCCGCTACCTGGCCGAAATCAGCGACACGGTGCGCGGCTACAAAAAGCGCGGCCGCAGCCAGGCCCAACTGGCGCGCGAAATCCAGCAATTGCGCGAATCCGGTCGCATGCTCAAGCAGGACGATGCCAACAAAGGCAATGCCTTTGAGGCCGTGATGGCGCTGGCCGAACAACGTGAAGAACATCTCGGTGCCGCAGAACGCAAGCTGCTGGCGCAATGGCCGGCCATGCAGACCGCCTACGCTGGCGACGAGTACGTCGTCAAAATGCGCGACAAGGAAATCCGCACGGCGCTCACCAGCAAAAGCCTGAGCGGCACCACCATCCGCAAAGTAGCCCTGCCCCAGTATGAAGACCACGGCGAGATCCTGAAATGGCTCACGCTCGACAACGTGCCTGGCAGCTACCCCTACACCGCCGGAACCTTTGCCTTCAAACGCGAAGGCGAAGACCCCACCCGCATGTTTGCCGGCGAAGGCGACCCCTTCCGCACCAACCGCCGTTTCAAGCTGCTGTCTGATGGCATGGCCGCCAAGCGCCTGTCCACGGCGTTTGACTCGGTCACGCTTTATGGCAACGACCCCGATCCGCGTCCCGATATTTACGGCAAGGTCGGCAACAGCGGCGTCAGCATTGCCACGATCGACGACTTGAAAGTGCTGTACGGCGGGTTCGATTTGTGCAGCCCCACCACCAGCGTCAGCATGACCATCAACGGACCCGCTCCGACGATTCTGGCCATGTTCATGAACACGGCGATCGACCAGAACATCGACAAGTTCAAGCTCGAGAATGGCCGCGAGCCGACCGACACCGAACTGGAAAAACTGAAGGAGTGGGTGCAGGAAAACGTGCGCGGCACGGTGCAGGCCGACATCCTGAAAGAAGACCAGGGCCAGAACACCTGCATCTTCTCCACCGAGTTTTCTCTGAAGGTGATGGGCGACATTGCCGAGTATTTCGTGCACAACCGCGTGCGCAATTTCTATTCGGTGTCCATCAGCGGTTACCACATTGCCGAAGCCGGCGCCAACCCGATTTCTCAACTGGCGTTCACGCTGTCCAACGGCTTCACCCTGGTCGAAGCCTACCTGGCGCGCGGCATGCACATTGACGACTTCGCGCCCAATCTGAGCTTCTTCTTCTCCAACGGCATGGACCCCGAGTACACCGTGATGGGCCGCGTGGCGCGCCGGATCTGGGCGGTGGCCATGAAGGAAAAGTACGGCGCCAACGAGCGCAGCCAGAAGTTGAAGTACCACATCCAGACCTCGGGGCGCAGCCTGCACGCGCAGGAAATCCAGTTCAACGACATCCGCACCACGCTGCAGGCGCTGATCGCGATCTACGACAACTGCAACTCGCTGCACACCAACGCCTTCGATGAGGCCATCACCACCCCCACCGAGGACAGCGTGCGCCGCGCCATGGCCATCCAGCTGATCATCAACCGCGAGTGGGGCCTGGCCAAGAACGAGAACCCGAGCCAGGGCGCCTTCATCATCGAGGAGTTGACCGAGCTGGTCGAAGAGGCCGTGCTGACCGAGTTCGAGCGCATCGCCGAGCGTGGCGGCGTTCTGGGCGCCATGGAAACCGGCTACCAGCGCGGGCGCATCCAGGATGAAAGCATGCACTACGAGATGCTCAAGCACACCGGAGAGCTGCCCATCATCGGCGTCAACACCTTCCGCAACCCCAAGGGCGACGCGGTCGAGGCCAACCTGGAGCTGGCCCGTTCCACCGAAGAGGAAAAGCAGAGCCAGCTCACGCGCCTGAAGGACTTCCACACCCGCAACGCGAACCAGGCCCCCGCCATGCTGCACCGCCTGCAGCAAGCGGTGATCGACAACAAGAACGTGTTCGAGGTGCTCATGGACGCCGTGCGGGTGTGCTCGCTGGGCCAAATTACCACCGCCTTGTTCGAGGTGGGCGGCCAATACCGGCGCAATATGTGATCAGCTATACCGCCGCCACCTTTCTCGTAGCTTGCACGGGGCACTAGGGTCAGCCCCCGTGTCAGGCGGGGGAATAGCTGGGTACATTGGGGCTTCCGAATACACGGGGGCGCGCGTTTGGCGGCTGAGTACATCCTGGAAACCCAGGGACTGACCAAGGAGTTCAAGGGCTTTGTTGCCGTGAACCAGGTGGATCTGCAGGTCCGCAAGGGCGACATACACGCCCTGATCGGCCCCAACGGCGCCGGCAAGACCACCTACTTCAACCTTCTCACGAAGTTTCTCGCGCCAACCCGGGGCCGCATCGTCTTCCAGGGCGTGGACATCACGTCCGAAAAACCCGCCCAGACCGCCCGCCGCGGCCTGGTGCGTTCGTTCCAGATTTCCGCTGTATTCCCGCACATGACCGTGCTGGAGAATGTGCGTGCCGCGCTCCAGCGCGGCCTGGGCACCTCGTTTCACTTCTGGAAGCCCGAATCGTCCCTGCACGGGCTGCACCAGCGCGCCCTGGAACTGCTGGCAGAGGTCGACCTGCAGGATTTCGCCCAGGAAACCACCGTCAACCTGCCCTACGGCCGTAAGCGCGCCCTGGAGTTGGCCACCACCCTGGCGCTGGAGCCCGACTTGATGCTGCTCGACGAGCCCACCCAAGGCATGGG
>JAZKHK010000191.1:0-8526 GCA_040385425.1 Pseudomonadota bacterium
CATGGCAAAACCTTTTCTGTCGTCATACGGGTACCTCGATCCTGACTTGAAAAACACCGTGTTTGAGCGCGCTCTGGAACTGACCCTGCACATCGTGCATCAGGCTGAGGCGGTCACGCACATTCTTCAGCGCCACGCCGTTGCCGCGTTCACCCTGCCCGGCCGGCACGCTGTTGCTGACCTTGATAACGACGGTCGAGCCGCGGCGTTGCGTTGAAATTTTGATCTGCGCACCGTTCGGACTGGGCTCCACGCCGTGCTTGACCGCATTTTCCACCAGCGGCTGCAGCAGCAAAGGCGGCAATTTGGCGCCCGACGCGCCGGGGTCCAGCGCCCACTCCACCTGGATTCGCTCACCAAAGCGCACTTGCTCGATCGCCAGATAGCGTTGCGCCAGGGTAATTTCGTCGGCCAGGGTCACAAATTCGCCCTGCTCCATCAAGGCGTGGCGAAACAGATCGCTCAAATCTTCCAGCAGCGCCTCGGCTTTGGCCGGCTCGGCGCGGACCAGCGCAATGGCACTGTTGAGCGTGTTGAATAAAAAATGAGGGCGGATGCGGGCCTGCAGCTCACTCAGGCGCGCCGCCGTCGCCGCTGGGGTAGTTCCCCTGGCCCGCAACGCCAGCGCGGCCACCAGCGCAGCAGACAACAGGGCGCCGCCAAACGCGCATGCCAGCCAGGGGGCCGGCGACTCGATCAAGCCTGCGATCGCCAGCACGCCACAGCCATACAGTCCGGCCACGGCACCCAGCACCACCCCGGCAGCCTGCTGTAGGGGCTGGCTCAAACGCGCCAGCACTTTCTTCAGGCTGCAAGCCACCACCAGCCACAC
Source organism: Pseudomonadota bacterium (assembly GCA_040385425.1). Taxonomy (GTDB): domain Bacteria; phylum Pseudomonadota; class Gammaproteobacteria; order Burkholderiales; family Burkholderiaceae_C; genus Rhodoferax. The sequence continues at coordinate 833 of JAZKHK010000191.1, forward strand.
CAGCGTCGCCGGCAAGGCGCCGCCGGTAAGCAGCGACAGTCGCAGCAGCCAGTCCAGAAAAGTGACGGTGCCAAACATCGCACCCACCGCCACCACCGACTCGACAAACAGCACCGCCCGCAACACCACGCCCACATGGCAGGCGTCGAACACCAGCTTGCGCGTAACGGCCGGCGCGGGCAACTCGGAAGCCGGGTCCTGGAAGACCGATAAAATTTGGGAGTCTTTCATTAATAGATTATTGATGATCTGCTCCCGCCTCCCTAACCCGACACGGCCATCGTGCGCCGATGCCTCATTTTTATACGACCATGTCACATAACCAATTCGATAAAAAATCAGAAGCCTGGTCTGCCCTCTTCTCCGAGCCCATGAGCGATTTGGTCAAGCGTTACACCTCCAGCGTGTTTTTCGACAAACGCCTGTGGCAAGCCGACATTGCCGGCTCGCTGGCCCACGCCGAGATGCTGGCTGCGCAAAAAATCATCACCGCTGAAGACCACAGCGCCATTCAAAGCGGCATGGCCACCATCACCGCCGAGATCGAATCCGGCGCCTTCGAGTGGAAGCTCGATCTGGAAGACGTGCACCTCAACATCGAAGCGCGCCTGACGCAACTCGTGGGCATTGCCGGCAAGCGCCTGCACACCGGCCGCTCGCGCAACGACCAGGTCGCCACCGACGTGCGCCTCTGGCTGCGCGGCGAGATCGACCTGATCGGCGGCTTGCTGACCGACCTGCAAAAAGCGCTGCTTGAAGTAGCAGAGAAAAATGTCGAAGTCATCCTGCCCGGCTTCACCCACCTGCAAGTGGCGCAACCCATCAGCTTCGGCCACCACATGCTGGCCTATGTCGAGATGTTCAGCCGCGATGCCGAGCGCATGAATGACGTGCGCCGCCGCACCAACCGCCTGCCGCTGGGCGCCGCCGCCCTGGCCGGCACCAGCTACCCGCTGGACCGCGAACGTGTCGCCACCACCTTGGGCATGGTCGATGACAAAGGCCAGCCGCAGGTTTGCCAGAACTCGCTGGACGCGGTCAGCGACCGCGATTTCGCCATCGAATTCACCGCAGCCGCCAGCCTGTGCATGGTGCACATCAGCCGCTTCAGCGAAGAGCTGATTTTGTGGATGAGCCAGAACTTCGGCTTCATCCAGATTGCCGACCGCTTCACCACCGGCAGCTCGATCATGCCGCAGAAGAAAAACCCCGATGTGCCCGAACTGGCGCGCGGCAAGACCGGCCGCGTGGTCGGCCACCTGATGGGCCTGATCACCCTGATGAAAGGCCAGCCGCTGGCCTACAACAAGGACAACCAGGAAGACAAGGAACCGCTGTTCGACACCGTGGACACCTTGAAAGACACGCTGCGGATTTTTGCTGAAATGGTCGGCGGCCAGCTCAACGCCGCCACCGGCGTCAAGGAAGGCGGCATCACCGTCAAGCCCGAAGCGATGGAACGCGCGGCTCTCAAAGGCTACGCCACCGCCACCGACCTGGCCGACTACCTGGTGAAAAAGGGTCTGCCCTTCCGCGATGCGCACGAAACTGTGGCGCACGCGGTGAAAGCTGCCATCTCGCATCAGGTGGACCTGTCGGAACTGCCTTTGAAAGTGCTGCAGGAGTTCAACCCCAGCATTGAGAAAGACGTGTACGAAGTGCTGTCCCTGCGCGGCTCGCTCAATGCGCGCGACATTCTGGGCGGCACCGCGCCGAACCAGGTGCGCGCGCAAATTGCGCGGCATTTAAAACGGCTGGGCTGAAATGGCTGGGCTGAGGGACTGAGTTAAGCCTTCTTGGCCCAGGAAGAACACCACCCTTTGCCTGCCACCTGTTTGCCCGGGAAAAGCGGGCAGCCCGCCGCGGCATCATCCGCCTTCCCCAAGTACAAGGCGCACCCGCTGCATTGGCTGCCCGCCACGTAGTTCTTGTACTTGACCTTGTCCGCCCGAGAAGAGTCCGACACGTAGCCCAGCGCCATGGCCTGGGCACTCTTTTCGTCCACCATCGCAACCACCTTCGGCGTTGCCACGGGAGCGGGCGTTGCCACGGGTGGCGGCGCTGGCGGGGTAGTTGGAGTCGGGGCCGGTACGGCAACGGGCGTGGGCGGCGTCTCGGCAACCTTCGAACAAGCGGCTAACAGCGCTACGCCTGCCACAGGCAGGATTTCAATAAAGCGGCGGCGGGTGGATACGGTAGGCATGGCGATTTCCTTTTTTTGAATTGAACCAGGGGGACATTGGGCTCTGCACAATGCGTGATCCCTGATTCAAGAATAGGTTAAGCAAATACCCATCGTCTGTGCGCCCACGTACGAAAGGCAGCCGAGAACGACCTGAGACATTGAACCTGTTTTCAAGCTGCGTCAAGCCCTGCCGCGCCAGCGTTCGCCGTCCAGACTACCCTACCTGTTTTGATAAGGCGCAATCGCCCCGCAGGCACCCGGGCGATGATGGCGCCATGAAACGTGACCTCACCCTGTACGACACCCTGGAAGTCAGTCCCCGCGCAAGCCCTCAGGTCATCAAGGCCGCTTACCGCGCGCTCGCCCAACGCAACCATCCTGACAAAAAGTCCGGTTGCGACACCGCCTGCGAGCAGCAAGTGCAGTTAAACAAGGCCTATTCTGTTTTGTCTGATCCAGACCAGCGCCAACGCTATGACCAGTCGATCAAGGTGAACGAACCTTGCATTGAGCGTCGCGGCAACGGTACGGTGGTGCGTCACAGATCGGGATTCCTGGGGGAGCAACCAGCAATGTCACGGCCTTTCATCTTTCGACCCTTGAAAGAATAGGGAATAGGGCAAAAAAACATCACATTTCCAGCAAGGCTAGGCCTGGTTCTCTAATAATTGTTGCAATGCAACATAAATTTACCAAAACCTCGCGTTTTCCCTATAATTCGCTCATGCTGCACTGCAACATAAATTGCCTGAAAAGCATTTACTGAACAGGCAACCGATTTCTCCCCTCAATTAAGGAAACTCAATGAACACTACCGCCGCTCAATTCATCGCCACCAACAAAGCCAACCTGCAAGCTCTGGAAGGCATTGCCACTCAGGCTTTTTCTGGCGTTGAAAAACTGACCGAACTGAACCTGGCTGCTTCCAAAGCCGTTCTGGGCGAGACTTTCAGCCACGTTCAAGCCATCCTGGGCGCCAAAGACGTGAAAGAAGTTATCGCTCTGCAATCCAGCCTGCTGAAGCCTTTGGCTGAAAAAACTTCTGCTTACGCTCAACACGTTCAAACGATCGTGGCTGGCAGCACCACCGACATCACCAAAGCCGTGGAAGCCAAGACTGCTGAAGCACAAAAAGCTTTCGGCGGCGCACTGGATACCCTGACCAAGAACGCACCTGCCGGCAGCGAATCCGCTGTGGCCGCTTTCAAGAACGCTTTGACCGCTGGTCAAAATGCATTTGAGTCCGCTCAGGCTCAAGCCAAGAAAGCTGTTGAAACAGCCCAAGCCAACTTCACGGCAGCCGCTACACAAGCATCTGATGCAGTCAAGAAAGCTACCAAAGTAGCTTAATTGCCAAGGGCCTTCGGGCCTTGCAATAAAAAACGGCACCTTCGGGTGCCGTTTTTGTTGGAGCGCTACAGAATCAGGCCTTGCTGATCGGGATATAAATCTCGCCGCCGCCCTTTTTGAACTCTTCAGACATGCTGTCCATGCCCGACTGAAGCGCCTGCTCGTCGCTCACGCCTTTGTCCTTGGCGTACTCGCGCACCTCTTGCGAAATCTTCATCGAGCAAAACTTCGGTCCGCACATCGAGCAGAAATGCGCCACCTTGGACGAGTCCTTGGGCAAAGTCTCGTCGTGGAAGTCGCGCGCGGTGTCGGGATCGAGCGACAGATTGAACTGATCCATCCAGCGAAACTCGAAACGCGCCTTGGACAGCGCGTCATCACGCGCCCGCACGCCGGGGTGACCCTTGGCCACGTCGGCTACGTGCGCGGCAATCTTGTAGGTGATGATGCCGACCTTCACGTCGTCGCGGTCCGGCAGACCCAGATGTTCCTTCGGCGTCACGTAGCACAGCATGGCGGTGCCGAACCAGCCGATCATGGCGGCGCCAATGCCGCTGGTGATGTGGTCGTAGCCGGGTGCAATGTCGGTGGTCAGTGGTCCCAGTGTGTAGAACGGTGCTTCGTGGCAATGCTTGAGCTGTTCGGTCATGTTGGCCTGCACCATGTGCAAGGGTACGTGACCGGGGCCTTCGATCATCACCTGCACGTCCTGTTTCCAGGCTTGTTGCGTCAGTTCACCCAGGGTGCGCAACTCGGCAAACTGGGCTTCGTCGTTGGCGTCGGCACCGGAGCCGGGGCGCAGGCCGTCGCCCAGCGAGTAGCTCACGTCATAGGCCTTCAGGATTTCGGTCATTTCATCAAAGTGGCTGTAGATGAAATTTTCCTTGTGGTGCGCAATGCACCACTTGGCCATGATCGAGCCGCCGCGCGACACGATGCCGGTCATGCGGTTGGCCGTGAGGTGGATGAAGGCCAAACGCACGCCCGCGTGCACAGTGAAGTAATCGACGCCCTGCTCCGCTTGCTCGATCAGCGTGTCGCGGAAGATTTCCCAGGTCAGGTCTTCGGCAATGCCGCCCACTTTTTCCAGCGCCTGGTAGATCGGCACGGTGCCAATCGGCACCGGCGAGTTGCGCAGAATCCAGTCGCGCGTGGTGTGGATGTTGCGGCCGGTGGACAGGTCCATGACGGTGTCAGCGCCCCAGCGCATCGACCACACCAGTTTTTCGACTTCTTCTTCAATGCTCGACGTGACCGCCGAGTTGCCGATGTTGGCGTTGATCTTGACCAAAAAGTTGCGGCCAATCGCCATCGGCTCGATTTCGGGGTGGTTGATGTTGCCAGGGATGATGGCGCGGCCACGGGCCACTTCATCACGCACAAACTCGGGCGTCATGATCTTCGGGATGCTGGCGCCAAAGCTATTGCCGGCCAGACGCGCTTCGCGCTCGGCGTTGCCCAGGTACTGTTCCATCCATTCGAGCTTCTGGTTTTCGCGGATCGCCACGTATTCCATCTCGGGGGTGATGATGCCTTTGCGGGCGTAGTGCATTTGCGAAACGTTGCCGCCCGCTTTCGCGCGGCGCGGCGTGCGCTGCAGACCGGCCGCTTGCAAGCGCAGGGATGCCAATGCTGCGCTCTCACCGCCATCATCGAGCGCAAACGGCGTGCGGCCGGTGTATGACTCGGTGTCGCCCCGGGCTTCGATCCAGCGCTGGCGCACCAGCGGCAAGCCCTGGCGCACGTCAATGGTGGCGGTCGGGTCGGTGTAAGGGCCGGAGGTGTCGTACACCACCACGGCTTCGCCGTTGCTTTGCATGATTTCACGCATCGGCACCTGGATGTCGGCTTGCGAGCCGGGCACATAAATTTTGCGCGAGGCCGGCAAAGGCTCGCGCGTGAGGCTCATCAACTGGCTGAATTTATCGGGGGCGTTCATCGCGGGTCTCCTGAAGATGCTGAATGGGCTCCGGAGAACAATCGACCAAGCAAGCGAACGGGGAGACAGCGCGTTACCCCGGCAAGGGGTCAAAAGACAACAGTCTGGCGCTTCTTACGCCGGTATGAACCGGATCAAGTTCGCGGGTTTGGTCGACCATCTCAGCGCCTTCACAGCGCACCCCGGGCGGGGCGAAGTTTACGCGATGCGGCGAGATGGTGCCAGTCAGGGGTTTATCAGATATCAATTGGCGATTGATTGGGCAGTTTTCTGAGCCAACGATGCCGGAGAACCCGTCCATTCCCCCATGAGAATCATCAATGTGAAAAACAGCGTAAACAGTATAAATAGTTTCTAAAACCAACCTTGGAGATTCCCATGAATACTGAATACGCTGACCGTACAACCGGCCTGTATGAATTGTTGAAAAGACGCGGCAAAAAGCTGTTTGAAATCCTGACGACACCGGACCGGTCTGCCAAACCCAAAACGGCGGGCATGTTTGGGGGCTCGCTTGTTTCCCAGGATTTCGAATCACGGGGCAAGAAACATTCTCATCGGTGAAGTTGAGACCGGCCGTGATAATGATCCGACTCTTCATTGAAAGGTTTCATCATGGCCATCGGCTGGATTTCACTGCTAAAAACCGTTCCCTGGGCGGATGTGATTTCGTCCGCGCCCACGGTTGCCGACGGTGCCAAGAAATTGTGGCGAGCGGTTGGCAAAAAGCCTTCGCCTGCAACGGCTTCGGGGCAAGAACCTCACGCTGCGTTCGCGCCCGAAATCGAAACCCTCGCCCTGGCGCATGCCCGACTCGCGGCACTCGAAACCACGGTGTCTGAACTGCATCAGCAAATGCTGGACTCCTCCACACTGATCAAGGCCCTGGCCGAGCAGAATACCGAGCTGGTCCAGCGCGTTGAGGCCAATCGCATTCGGCTGCTTTGGCTATCCGCTTCTGTCCTTGCCGCCGGGGCACTGGCGGCCATTAGCCTGGCGTTGTTGCTGGCCCGCTAAGGCACCCCATCATGCTGTTCCACCTCGCACCCATCCCGACAGCCTTGGTTCGCCAGACGCTAGCGGCTGGGGCCATGGCCATGGCGCTGACACTGGCTGGCACCCTGGCCTTGGCGCAAGGGACACCCCCTTCGATCAAGCCCGCCGGGGCGCCGTGGGACAGTGGCGCGGGTTTTCAGTTTGATCTGAAAAAGAAGAAGGCACAAAAGACCCGCCAGTCCTTGAGCGGCATGGCCTGCACACGGGACGCCAGGCTGCAACGCATCTGTCTCATGGTGTTCGATGAAGGGGCGCAGGCACGCTACGCCCAGGTGCGTGAAAACTCGCTGACGGTCGATCCCGAACCGGTGCTGTTTCGCGACATCGCAGGTGAACTGGACGCTGAAGGCGCGGCCACCGACGGGCATTACTTTTACGTCACCGGCTCGCACTCGGCCAAGCGATCCGATTGCGCCAGCAACCCCGATAGCCGCCACGTCATTCGCTTTCGGCTGGACCCCGCCACCGGTCACGCCTTGCGGTCGCCAGCAGGTGGCGCCAATGGATCCTTGGTGGACTATGCCGACAGCGGGCGCCTGTGGCAGATCATGCAGTCACAGCCGGAACTCCAGGCTTACGTGGGTGAACGCCAATGCCTCGGGGGTGTGCAACAAGGCATCAACATCGAAGGCCTGGCGGTTCAGGACGGGCGCCTGTATTTTGGATTTCGTGGCCCGGTCATTCAGGGCGCCGCCAAGGTTTTGACGGTGGATGCAGAGGCGTTTTTCAAGGGTGGCGACCCGAAAGCGACCGTAACCCGGATTGCCCTGGGCGAACGACGCGGCATCCGCGACATGGTCGCCGTCAAGAGCGGCATTTTGCTGCTGGGCGGCCCGGATGATGACGCGGCCAGTCAAGACAGCGTGGGGTGGACCGTTTCGTGGTGGGACGGCAAAACCAGTCCGAACGTGGTTCAGCCCAAGCCCTTGGCCGCGCTGGACATCAGCGGCGTCAAGCTGCGCCCCTGCGATGCGCAGATCAAACCCGAAGCCCTCACCGTGCTGGAAGAAACGCCGCAAGCCTACAAACTATTGGTCCTGTCAGACGGCCTGTGCGACGGCGGCCCCCTGGCCTTCACGATTCCCCGTTGAGCACAGGCACCGTCTTGTCGTCGAGCGATATCCTGATGAAGCCAAGGAGAGTTAAAACATTTGCGCTGGCGGA
>JAZKHK010000192.1:0-13655 GCA_040385425.1 Pseudomonadota bacterium
CAGACTGCGCACCTCGCTGGCCACCACGGCAAAACCCCGGCCCTGCTCACCGGCCCGGGCGGCTTCCACCGCGGCGTTCAGCGCCAGGATGTTGGTCTGGAAGGCAATGCCGTCAATGACTTGAATGATGTCGGCAATTTTGCGGCTGGACCCCGAGATGAGCGACATCGTGGCGATGACATTGTCCATCGCCTGGCCACCTTTGGCGGCGACGGCCACGGCGGCCTGGGCCAAATCGGCGGCCTGATGAGCGGTATCGGAATTCTGACGGACGGAGGCCGTCTGCTGCTCCATGGCGGCGGCGGTCTGCTCCAGGCTGGAGGCGGCTTGCTCGGTCCGGCCCGACAAATCATTGGTTGCGCTGGCAATCTCCATGCTGGCCACCTGCACGCCCGAGGCCTGTTCATGCACGTCCGCCACCAGAGAGTGCAGGTTCAGTCCGGCCTGGTTGATAGCCCGCGCGATCAGTCCAATCTCGTCGCATCGGTTGAGGTTCAGGTCGGCGCCGGGTTCCCCGCTGGCGACCTGTTCGGCCACGCCCAGCAGTTGCTTCAGGGGCGATGACAGTTGTGTTTCGATGAACCAGTCCGCCAGCAGCAGACTGCCGGCCACGGCCGCGCCCATGCCGGCCAATGCTGCACCGCCCAGTCCCGACCAAGCCAGCGCCACGCCCAAGACCGCGCCTGCGCCCAGCAAGGGCAGACGCACGCGCCAGGCCGCGGGCAAGAGTTGCAGCGCACTGGCCCAGCGCATGAGGCCGGTGCGAATGACCAGGCCCCGATGAAAAGCGAGGCCCGAAGCTTGTCCTTCCTTGAAACGGGCGTAGAGTTTTCCGGCACCTTCGATTTCAGCGCGCGATGGCTTGGTGCGTACCGACAGGTAACCCGCCAGCTGGCCGTTGCGGCGCATCGGGGCCGCATTGGCGCGCACCCAGTAATGGTCGCCATTCTGGCGGCGGTTCTTGACCAGCGCGGTCCAGGATTGCCCGTCTTTCAGGCTCTTCCACATGTCGGCAAACGCTTCGGCCGGCATGTCGGGATGGCGCACCAGATTGTGCGGCTGGCTCATCAACTCATCGGGGGAATAGCCGCTGGTGCGAACGAAGGCGGCGTTGGCGTAGGAAATATGGCTGTCTGTATCGGTCGTGGAGAGCAGCGTTTCATTGCCGGGAAATTGATATTCGCGTTGCGTGACAGGAAGGTTGGCTTTCATTTGTTCTTTCGAGAGGGCCTTTTACCAGAAGGGTATTGTGGGCCATCATGCGTGAAAGACAAAATAATTGCCTTGCGTCAATTTTCTCAAGCAGCGCGTTTATCGGTCCGCGACGCGGCTGCAGGCTTGAAAAATAGGTGAAAAATTGATGAAAAAGGCCTCTAGCCCCCGTGCAGCGGACATGAATAGCTATTGTATTAATAGCAGTTGAGTTTGTGTATGACGGGTCGCCATCGCGCTATTCAATTTATAGCTGTCTGTGTACGACTGGTAAGGGCTAGAGGCTTATTTGGAACTTAAATTCGGTATTTTTTCCTGATTCAGGCGGCTGGACGGCGACGTCGGGCCATGACCAGGAACAAGGCCAGCGCGAACAGCGCCAGAGTGCCGGGTTCGGGGATGCCCAGCAATTCCAGGGCGGCCTGCGCGATCAGGCTGTGCGTGTAGGCGGACGGGTGCAGGACGTCTGCAAATAGCGACGTCGCACAGCTTGCGCCCGCTGAATACTCAAACCCGGCACACGGCAAGCTGGTGTTGGTGAAGCCGAAGCTGGCGGGATTGGCCAAAGCATCCATAAATAAACCATCCATGTCCAGCAGGTTCATGTGCAGGCCCAGCCCGGTCCCGTAATTCATCAAAGACGTCTGGATCAGCGCATTGAACTGATTGGACGCATCAAGCGAGGCGGCCTGCAGGTTCAGGAGCGCCGCCTCCGGGGTGTAGCCCAGATTGGGCAGGGTGGAAATCAGGATGTTTTTGGCGCCCTTGCTGGCCAGATAAGTGAGGGTGGCCGCCAGGTTGATGATGGATGATGTCGCCGCGAGCTGACGGCTGGTCGCGTCGCTACCGGGGGCAGAGCGCGCGTCACGCATGTCGTTACCGCCCCCCACGACCACATACAGGGCATTGGGGTCGGCAAAAGTTGGATCCGGCGTGAGGTTGCCGCCGCCCCACAAGCCGATTGCCTGCGCCAGTATCCCCGGCGGGTTCTGGTTGAGGTCTGTCCGCGCCCCCCCAAACGCATAGTTGCTGCCACCCAGCAGATAGGGCGTGGCGGCGTTGGGCAGTCCCAGGCCGGCGGCCAGGCCTTCGATCCAGAGCGGGCCGTTGGAGTACCGGGAGTTTTGAAAATAAGGGCCGTTGAAGCCGGAGCCCGGGGGCTGGGCTGGCAAGCCGGGCCCGGGCGGGTTGTTGGTGGGGGCCGACGCGATGGCGAGGTTGCCGGTGTCCGACAGGCTGTCGCCGAACACCACCAGATTGGTGAAAGGGCCGGCCAGTGCGCTCAGGGGCAAACTCAGGGCCAGAGGCAGGAGGAGGGTGCAAAGACGTTTGAATAACATGTTTGTCTCCTGGTGAGTGCTTGTATGAAGGGCCATTCCAGCGACCTGGGGCGTGGCGCAATCAACACATGAAAAATATGCAATATTCACGCCCAATTGGAAAAGACTTTTTAAATCAAGGGCTTGCGCCGGCTCCTTGCAAAATGCGCCTGAAAACAGGCGTCAGATGTCAGTTTTTTCGACATGCGGGCGGCTCCTTGGCGTGCCCTGGTTTTGCATCGGCGCGTTGCGGCAAAATGCCCTAAAACAACAGGAGACAACATGAATCAGCCCATCTTTTCGTCCACGCCCGAGTTGAGCGTCGAGCAACGCGGCCCGGTGCTGTGGCTGACCATCACCCGTGAAGAGCGGCGCAACGCCATGAGCCATGGCGTGCTCGCCGGCATGACGCAGGCGATTCTGGCGGCCCAGGGCCAGCGTGACATCCGCGCCATCGTCATCACGGGGGCGGGCGCCAAAGCGTTTTGCGCCGGGGCTGACTTGCAGTCGGCGCAGGCCTTCACCACCGATTATTCTGAGCCGCATGGCCATCTGGCGCAACTGCTGCGCGCCGCGCGCGCCAGTAACGTGCCCCTGGTGGCCCGCGTCAACGGCGCCTGCATGGCGGGCGGCATGGGGCTGATGTCGATGTGCGACATGGCCGTGGCTGCGCGCCACGCCGTGTTCGGCCTGCCCGAAGTCAAAGTCGGCGTGTTCCCGGCGCAGGTGCTGAGCGTGTTGCAGCATTTGATTCCCCGGCGCACGCTCAACGAGATGTGCCTGACTGGCGAACCCATCACTTCGGCGCAAGCGCTGGAAGTGGGACTGGTGAACTATGTGGACGACGATGTGGACGCCAAACTGCAGTGGCTGCTCGACCGCATGCTGGACAAGTCACCGGCGGCCATTCGCCGCGGCCTCTACACCCTCAAGAAGGTGGAGGCGATGGCGTTTGAAGAATCCATGTCCTTCACCGAGAGCCAAATCGCCTTGTTCACGCTGACCGAAGACGCCAAAGAGGGGCAAAAAGCATTCCAGGAAAAGCGCAAGCCGAACTGGGTCGGTCATTGAACCCGGGCCTGCCATGAGCACCACTTTTGACTACATCATCATCGGCGCCGGCACCGCCGGTTGCCTGCTGGCCAACCGGCTCTCGGCCGATGCGAGCAAGCGCGTTCTGCTGATCGAAGCCGGTCGCCGCGACGACTACCACTGGATTCATATTCCGGTGGGCTACCTGTATTGCATCGGCAACCCGCGCACCGACTGGCTGTACCAGACCGAGCCGGACGCCGGCCTGAATGGCCGGACCCTGCGCTACCCGCGCGGCAAGACATTGGGCGGTTGCAGCAGCATCAACGGCATGATTTACATGCGCGGCCAGGCCCGGGACTACGACCAGTGGGCTCAACTCACCGGAGACGACACCTGGACCTGGGCGCACGCGCTGCCGTACTTCAAGTTGCATGAAGACCATTACAAAGGGGCGACCCCGGCGCATGGGGCGCGTGGCGTGGCGCCTCAACTGATGCGCAACCAGGCCGACCCGTACGCTCAAATCCTGCGGCACCGCAATGCCGGGGGCGAATGGCGGGTGGAGAAGCAGCGCCTGCGCTGGGACGTGCTGGATGCGTTCTCACAGGCCGCGCAGCAGGCGGGCATTCCGGCCAGCGATGACTTCAACCAGGGCAACAACGAAGGCGTGGGTTACTTCGAGGTCAACCAGAAAGCGGGCTGGCGCTGGAACACGGCCAAGGCCTTTTTGCGGCCTACCTGCTACGGGCGGCCGAATTTCGAGATGTGGACCTCGGCCCAGGTCGCCAAGCTCCTGCTTGAAACCCAGCCCGACGGCAGCCAGCGCTGCACCGGCGTGCAGGTCTGGGCCAGCACCGAGATGGTCACCGCCACGGCCACGGCAGAAGTCATCCTGAGTGCCGGCAGCATCGGTTCGCCCCAGATCCTGCAGCTTTCCGGCATTGGCCCGGCCAAGCTCTTGCAGCAGCACGGCATCCCCGTGGTGCATGACGCGCCCGGGGTGGGCGCCAACTTGCAGGACCATTTGCAGATTCGCTCGGTCTTCAAGGTGGCCGGCGTCAAGACGCTCAACACCCAGGCCAACTCACTCTGGGGCAAGGCCATGATCGGGCTGGAGTACGCCTTCAAGCGCAGTGGCCCCATGAGCATGGCGCCTTCGCAGTTGGGGGCGTTCACGCGCAGTGACGCGGCCCAGCCCCATCCCAACATTGAATTCCATGTGCAGCCGCTCAGCCTGGACGCTTTTGGCGAACCGCTGCACAGTTTCAATGCGTTCACGGCCAGTGTCTGCAACCTGAACCCGACGAGTCGCGGCACGGTGTCGATCAAGAGCAGCCGGTTTGAAGACGCGCCCGCCATCGCGCCCAACTATCTGAGCACGGCCGCCGACCGCAAAGTGGCTGCCGACTCGCTGCGTGTCGCGCGCCGCATCGTGGCCCAACCGGCCCTGGCCCCCTACCAGCCGCAGGAATGGAAACCCGGCGTGCAGTACCAGACCGATGACGACCTAGCCAAGCTGGCGGGCGACATTGCCACCACCATCTTTCACCCCGTGGGCACCACCAAAATGGGCACGGCGGATGACCCGATGGCGGTGGTCGATTCCCGCCTGCGGGTGCGCGGCAAGGACGGCCTGATTGCCGGTTTGCGCGTGGTCGATGCGGGCGCGATGCCCTTGATCACCAGCGGCAACACCAACTCGCCGACCCTGATGATGGCGGAAAAAGCCGCGCAATGGATTGTTGAAGATGCAGCACAAAAAGCGAAAGGGTAACTACCCAAAGGGTAAATCCTGATGTGTAAAGAAGTTTTGACGCGTACGATCCGTTTCAATGTAAACAGATATGAATTTTGACAAGTCTCAACATGGACTGTGTCGGGTTTATTTACAGTGCACGCATTCGGCAACAGACCTCAAGTCTGCTGAAGGAGAAAGACCCAGGAGACAAGCCCGCAGGGTTCATTAGAAATGACGCATCCACAAGCAGATGCATCTGGAAAAGCACCGCTAACCCGGTGCTTTTTTTTGGCCAAAAATGCCTCTAGCCCCCGTAGATAATGCGTGAGCAGCTATCAACAAGCTAGCAAAATACCCCAGGGCTGAATGCGACAATCAGGCCATGGAATTGTTAATTGTCACGCTGGCCTCGTTGCTGGCCGGTTTTGTTGATTCGATCGTGGGCGGCGGCGGCCTGATTCTGGTGCCCGCCTTGTTCGCCACGTTTCCCGCTGCGCACCCGGCCACACTCTTTGGAACCAACAAAGGCGCCTCGGTGTGCGGCACCGCCTTTGCCACCTGGCAATTCAGCCGCCGGGTCGAGATGCCTTGGGCCGCCTTGTTGCCAGCGGCCGGCACAGGGTTTGTCGCGGCTTTTTTCGGGGCCTGGCTGGTCACCGTGATCTCGCCCGATTTTTTGCGCAAATTGCTGCCGCTGGTTTTAGGGGTCGTGCTGATTTACACCTTGGTCAAAAAAGAGCTGGGCCGCCACCATGTGCCCCGTTTTTCCGGTTCCACAGAGGCCTGGGTAGCGGCCGGCGTCGGGGCTGTCATCGGGTTTTATGACGGGTTTTTCGGGCCGGGAACCGGCAGCTTTCTGGTCTTCATGTTTGTGCGGCTGCTGGGCTACGACTTCCTGAGCGCCTCCGCCTGCGCCAAACTGGTCAACACCGCCACCAACATCGCTGCGCTGATTCTCTTCGTCGCCAAAGGCCATATCTGGTGGCATTTCGTCGCCGCCATGGCGGTGGCCAATGTGGTGGGCAGTCTGTTGGGGACCCGTCTGGCGCTCAAGCATGGCACGGGCTTTGTCCGTGCTGTGTTTATCGTGGTGGTGAGCGCGCTGATTCTCAAGACCAGCTACGACGCTTTCATTCGTTGAACGGCCTTAACGGCCACGTGGCGCGGCGCTGGCCGTTTTTTCAGGCAGTGTGACCGTGACGGGAGAACCCGGCGGCCAGGGTACATCGGCCATGCTGCGTGGCTTGCCGATCGGTGTGGTGGCCTGGGCTTTTTGCACGGCCGCCATGTCTTCCAGGCTGGGGTACTGGTTGAGCAGCCAATAATCAATCACACGGCGTGCAATCGGGGCTGAATTCAGACCGCCAAAGCCCGAGTTTTCCACGATGATGGCCAGTGCAATTTTGGGATTGTCTGCCGGCGCGAAAGCGGTGAACAAGGCGTGGTCGCGAAAGCGCTCATCCATTTTGGAAGCCACGTATTTTTCGTTTTGCTTGATCTGGACCACTTGGGCCGTGCCGGTCTTGCCGCCACTGGTGTACGGTGCGCCGCGAAAAGCGGAGGCGCCCGTGCCCTCAAGATTGACCCCCACCATGGCGTTCTTGATGACCGCAATATTTTCCGGTTTGGCGATCACTTCCCCCATCGACTCGCGCGTGGTGGTGGTGGGGGCGTGCGTCATGATGTCCATCACTTCTTTCACGAGGTGAGGCTTCATCTTGACGCCGTTGTTGGCCAGGGTGGCGGTGGCGGACGCCAGTTGCAGCATGGTGAAGTTGTTGTAGCCCTGGCCGATGCCCAACGAGATGGTTTCACCGGCGTACCACTTTTGCTGGTCAGCCCGTTTGTAGGCCTTGCGTTTCCATTCGGTGGACGGCAGCAGGCCGCGCACCTCGCCGAAGATGTCGATGCCGGTCAGCTCGCCAAAGCCAAAGCGCTGCATTTGGTCATGGATGGTGTCCACGCCCATGTCGTTGGCCAGGATGTAGTAATAGGTGTCGCAGGATTGCACGATCGAGCTGTACATGTTGACCGTGCCATGCCCGCCTTCCTTGTCGTCGCGGAAGCGGTGGCCGCCAAACATGAAGAATCCGGGGTCGGCAATCGACTGCTGAGGGGTGCGGGCACCGGTCTCCAGGGCCGCCAGGGCCATGAACGGTTTGTAGGTGGAGCCGGGCGGGTAGGTGCCGCGCAGCGCCCGGTTGAGCAGCGGTTTGTCGGGGGATTCGTTGAGTTCTTTCCAGCTGTCGCTGTCAATGCCTTCCACAAACAGATTGGGGTCGAACGTGGGCTTGCTGACAAAAGCCAGAATTTCCCCGGTTTTGGGGTCCATGGCGACCAGCGCACCGCGGCGTGTGCCAAACAACTCCTCCACCAGGTGCTGCAATTTGATGTCAATGGCCAGCTTGACCGTATTGCCCGGGGTCGCAGGACTGCTGGCCAGCCGGCGTGTGGCGCGTCCGCCCGCCGAGGTTTCCATCGAGTCCACGCCGGTGGAGCCGTGCAACTGGGCCTCAAAACTCTGCTCCACCCCCAATTTCCCGATGTACTCTGTGCCCCGGTAGTTGGGTTGGTCGTCAGAGTCGTCGAGTTTTTCTTTCTCCGCCGTGTTGATGCGTCCGATATAGCCGATGACGTGGCTTGCCAGCTCACCGAATGGATAGTTCCGAAATAAGCGCGCCTTGATATCCACCCCGGGAAAACGGTAGCGCTGCGCGGCAAATTTGGCCACTTCTTCATCGCTCAGGCGCGTGCGCAGGGGCAATGACTCGAAGCTTTTCGACTCTTCCTGCAGCCGCTTGAAACGGCGCCGGTCACGTGCCGAGATGTCCAGTATCTGGGACAGCGCTTCGATCGTCTGCTCCATATTGGCGATCTTCGAGGGCATGACTTCCAGGGTGTAGGCCGAGTAATTGGTGGCCAGAACAATGCCATTGCGGTCCAGGATGAGCCCCCGGTTGGGAACAATCGGCACGATGGCGGTACGGTTGTTCTCGGCCTGTTCCAGCAGGTCTTCGTGACGCACGAGCTGAAGGTAAACCAGCCGCGAGGCCACCAGAAAAAAACACACCAGCACCGTGATGCTGGCCACCAGCACCCGCCCCCGAAAGCGGGACAGATCGGCTTCAACGTTGCGAAGCTCCATCATGCCGGCAGCAGCGCGGTGGCCGTCTCAGAGTGGGCGGTGCGCATCGGGGTTAGGCGTTCTTCGTTGCGGAAGCAGCAGTATCACGCTGCCGACGGGCCACAGCAGTGACTCCAGGACCGGGGCCAGCAGCAGCCAGAACCCCGGAAAAGCACCGCCCGCCAGCATGCGGACCGTCAACTCAATGACATGAGACGCCACAAAGATCGGCAACACCTGAAAGGCCTGGGACGGCACCGGGAACCACAGCAACCGGCGGTGAATGGCAATGGCCAAGAAGCTCAGCACGGTGTAGCTCAGGGCATGCTGGCCAAGCATCGCACCCTGATGCACGTCGATGAATATGCCAAAGACAAAGGCGACGCCAATGCCGATTCGTTGCGGTTGGTGAATGCTCCAAAACACCAGGACCAGCGCCAAAATGTCAGGCGTCCAGGCCGCCCGCCCGCCCAGTCCCATGTTTTGCAGCATGCCCAGGGAGAGTGCCGCCAGCAGACTGCCCCAGATGAAAAATGGATTGGCCGGCAGCAGCAGTTGGTGCCCGGGACGCATGATCATTTTTTGGCTCCTCGCCGGGCGAGCCCGGCAGGTACTTCCTCCGCAGGGCGCGGCGCTACCTGGGTGCCGAGCGGCTTGAGCACCATCACGTGTTCCACGCCTGAGACCAGGGCCAGCGGCAAACAGGTAATCCTGGCAAAGCCCGAATCGACCCGTCGCTCCACTTTTTCCACCCGGGCCACCGGCAGGCCTGGCGGATAGACACCATCCACGCCGCTGGTTGTTAACAGGTCGCCTTTCTGGACGTCTGCGTTGGCGGCCATGAAACGCAACTCCAGCGCATTGGAGCGCAATGCCGGGTCGCCAAACGCGACCCCACGTGCGCCGGTGCGCGTATTGAGCACCGGGATGGCCTGGTCCCGGTCCGTGACCAGAGTGACTTCGCTGACCAAAGGATAGACACGAGTGACCTGGCCCAATATGCCGGATTCATCCAGCACGGGTGAGCCGGTGACCACGCCCTCGACCACGCCTTTGTCGATGATGACTTTGCGGGTGTAGGGGTCGGCTGCGTCATACAGAACCTGCGCCGCCAGCGAGGGTGTCGTTACCCGGTCGCGCAGGCCCAGCAACTGGCGAAGGCGCGAATTTTCAAGGGCCAGTTGTTCCACCTGATTGGCGCGCTGGGATTGCAAATCCAGTTTGCGGTGTGCGGCTTCTTCGCTGGCTTGGGATGCGCTCAGGGTTTCGAAATAGTGGCTGCTCCCCTGCGCCCAGACCACCGGACGCAGCGCCACCCACTGCACCGGGTACAACAGGGCGGCCACCGCGGATCGCAAGGGCTGCGTGACCGAGAAGCGCGCGTCCGCTACCATCAGAAACAGTGCCAGTGCACTGAAAAATATGAGCTTGGACAGGGCCGACGGCCCCTGCCGGAAGAAGGGAGGGGGTGTACCGTCCAGCGTACCTAGTGGCATCGCTGCACCTGAGAATTATTCGCTGGTGAAAATGGAGCCCAGGCGGTCCATCCGCTCCAGCGCCATGCCACAGCCCCGTACCACGCAGGTCAGGGGATCTTCCGCTACCAGGACCGGCAGGCCGGTTTCTTCGGCCAGCAGGCGGTCCAGGTCACGCAACAAGGCGCCACCGCCGGTCAACATCATGCCGCGGTCGGCAATGTCGGCGCCCAACTCGGGTGGCGTCTGCTCCAGCGCGTTTTTGACGGCTGAAACAATGTTGTTGATCGGGTCGGTCAGGGCTTCCAGGATTTCGTTGCTTGAGATTGTGAAGCTGCGCGGCACGCCTTCGGACAGATTGCGGCCACGGACTTCCATTTCACGCACTTCGCTGCCTGGAAAGGCGGATCCGATATTTTTCTTGATGGTTTCTGCCGTGGGTTCGCCAATCAGCATGCCGTAGTTGCGGCGGATGTAGTTGATGATGGCTTCGTCAAAGCGGTCGCCGCCCACGCGCACACTGCCTTTGTAAACCATGCCGCCCAGCGAGATCACGCCGACCTCGGTGGTGCCGCCGCCAATGTCCACCACCATGGAGCCGCTGGCTTCACTGACGGGCAGACCGGCGCCGATGGCGGCTGCCATGGGTTCTTCAATCAGGTAGACATCGCTGGCGCCCGCGCCCAGGGCGGATTCGCGGATGGCGCGGCGCTCGACCTGGGTGGAGCCGCAGGGCACGCAGATGATGATGCGCGGGCTGGGGCGAAAGATGCTGCGGGGATGCACCATCTTGATGAATTGCTTGAGCATTTGCTCGGTGACGGTGAAGTCGGCAATGACGCCGTCTTTCATGGGGCGGATGGCTTCGATGTTGCCCGGAACCTTGCCCAACATCGCCTTGGCTTCCTTGCCGACGGCCTGAATGGTTTTCTTGCCTTGCGGGCCGCCTTCGTGGCGGATGGCCACCACCGACGGCTCATCCAGCACAATGCCCTTGTCTCGTACGTAAATCAGGGTGTTGGCGGTGCCAAGGTCAATGGCCAAGTCAGTAGAGAAGTACTGACGGAATGCTCCAAACATTTAAAATCCTCTCGGGCATGGCGAACACTTCGGTCCGCCACCACCTTGTTAACTGGTTCAATATTGAATATTTTTGGCATATTCCTGCAGCCGAGAAGGCTGGATGCCAAAGGCAGGATAATACCTTATCCCCTTTGAAAACTTTAGCCGGCGACGCCTCTGTCGAAGTGTTTTACACCCGGTTTCGAATGAAAATACGTTATGTCCCTGACTTCTGCTGACATCGCACGCATTGCCAATCTAGCCCGCCTGGAGCTTCAGCCAGACGAAAGCGAACGCATGCTGGCACAAATTAATGGATTTTTCGACATGGTCGAGAAGATAAGTGCGGTTGACACCAGCGGGATTGAGCCTTTGGCGCACCCCATGGCCACGATCCAGGACGTGACCTTGCGCTTGCGCGAGGATCGGGCCAGCGAACCCAATCAGCGCGCTGACAACCAGCGCAATGCCCCCGCCGTCGAGCACGGGCTGTTTCTGGTTCCCAAGGTCATTGAGTAACCCGGCGAACAATAAAAGTAAAACATGACGCACGACACCGCTACCCTTCATGACCTCACCGTGGCCCAACTGGCCACTCAACTGCGCGAACGCAAAGTCTCAGCCGTCGAGATGGCGCAGCACTTTCTGGCCCGCGCCAAAACCCATGCTTCGTTGGGCGCCTTTCTCGATACCAATGACGAGGTGACACTGGCGCAAGCCCGTGCTGCCGATGCGGCCCTGGCTTCTGGCACTGCCGATGCGTTGCCAAGCTTGCTGGGCGTGCCCTTGGCGCACAAGGATATTTTTGTCACCCGTGATTTCGTCACAACGGCCGGCTCCAAGATGCTGGCGGGCTATCGATCGCCCTTTGATGCCACCGTGGTCGCCAAGCTCGCGCAAGAGGGCGTGGTGGCCTTGGGCAAGCTCAATTGCGACGAATTCGCCATGGGCTCGGCCAATGAGAATTCCGCTTTTGGCCGGGTGCAAAATCCGTGGGACACCAGCCGCACACCGGGCGGTTCGTCTGGTGGTAGCGCGGCAGCAGTGGCGGCCCGACTGACACCGGCGGCGACCGGCACCGATACCGGCGGCTCCATCCGCCAACCGGCCTCGTTTTGCGGCATCACGGGCATCAAGCCCACCTATGGCCGCGCCTCACGTTACGGCATGGTGGCGTTTGCCTCCAGCCTGGATCAGGCCGGTCCCATGGCGCGCACTGCCGAAGATTGCGCCTTGCTGCTCTCAAGCATGTGCGGCCCCGATCTGGACCGCGATTCCACTTCGCTGGATGTGCCTGCCGAGAACTTCAGCCGCTCGCTCAATGACTCGCTGGATGGTTTGCGCATTGGTATACCGGCCGAATTTTTCGGTGAAGGGCTGGCGCCCGATGTGCGTGCTGCCGTGGACGCGGCCCTGAAAGAGTATGAAAAACTGGGCGCCAGGCTGGTGCCCATTTCGCTGCCCCGTACCGAGCAGTCCATTCCGGTTTACTACATCATTGCCCCCGCCGAGGCCTCCAGCAACCTGAGCCGCTTTGATGGCGTCAAGTTCGGCCACCGCGCCGACAAGTACACCGATCTGATCGACATGTACAAAAAGACCCGTGCCGAAGGTTTTGGCGACGAGGTCAAGCGCCGCATCATGATCGGCACCTATGTGCTGTCGCACGGCTATTACGACGCCTACTACCTGCAGGCGCAAAAAATCCGCCGCATGATTGCCGATGATTTCCAGCAAGCCTTCACCCAGTGCGATGTGATCGCCGGACCGGTGGCGCCGACCGTGGCCTGGAAGCTGGGCGGACACGGCAACGATCCGCTGGCCGATTATTTGGCCGACATCTTCACCTTGCCGGGCTCGCTGGCGGGTTTGCCGGGCATGAGCATTCCGGTTGGCTTTGGTGCCGGGCACATGCCGGTCGGCATGCAACTGATCGGCAACTATTTGCAGGAAGCCAAGCTGCTCAATGTGGCGCATCGCTTCCAGCAGGCCACCGATTGGCACGCCCAAAAGCCCGAAGGATTTTGAACATGAACGCATTTGTTGAAACAGCACCGTCGCCTTCGCGAGCGGTCCTCAAGTCCCCGTTGGTGATGGGTTATGAAGTCGTGATCGGCTTCGAGACCCACGCCCAGCTCTCCACCCAATCCAAGATTTTCAGCCGGGCGCCGGTTGCATTTGGTGCCGAGCCCAACACGCAGGCCTGTGCGGTGGACCTGGCCTTGCCGGGTACCTTGCCGGTGATGAACAAAGGGGCTGTAGAGCGCGCCATCCAGTTCGGTCTGGCCGTCGGTTCGCACATTGCGCCGCGAAGCGTTTTTGCGCGCAAGAATTACTTCTACCCCGATCTGCCCAAGGGCTACCAGATCAGCCAGTTTGAAATTCCGGTGGTGCAGGGCGGTGAGGTCGTGTTCTTTTTGGGCGAACACCAGATGGCGGTGCGCCTGGTGCGCGCGCATCTGGAAGAAGACGCCGGCAAATCCTTGCACGAAGACTTCATTGGCCAAACCGGCATTGACCTGAACCGCGCCGGGACCCCCTTGCTGGAGATCGTGACCGAGCCCGACATGCGCTCCAGTGCCGAGGCCGTGGCTTACGCCAAGGAATTGCACAAGATCGTGACCTGGATTGGTATTTGCGACGGCAACATGCAGGAAGGCAGCTTCCGCTGCGACGCCAACGTGTCGGTG
>JAZKHK010000193.1:0-13041 GCA_040385425.1 Pseudomonadota bacterium
AAACAGGAGCATTTGATGTCCAGTCAAACTACGGCAGCGTCCGCCGTAAAAACGGTCGACATGATCGACGAAAAGACCCGGCGCCGGGCAATGTTGGGAAGTGCCGTCGGCAGTGCGGTCGAATGGTATGACTATTTTCTTTACGGCACCATGGCCAGTCTGGTCTTCGCGCCCTTGTTCTTTCCGGCCGCGGACCCGGTTTCCAGCCAGATGCTGGCGCTGGCTTCGTTTGCGCTGGCGTTTCTAATCCGCCCGGTCGGTGGCGTGCTATTTGCGCACATCGGCGACCGCGTCGGGCGCAAGAAGACCTTGGTCATGACCTTGACCATCATGGGGCTGGCGACCGCCGGCATCGGCCTGATGCCGACCTATGCGTCGATCGGCATGTGGGCGCCTGTGCTGCTGACTCTGTTGCGTCTGTTGCAGGGCTTGGCCCTGGGTGGCGAATGGGGCGGCGGCTTGCTGATGGCGGTTGAATACGCCCCCAAGAACAAGCGCGGCTTTTATGGCGCCATTCCCCAGACCGGCGCCTTGTTCGGGCTGGCCATGGGCAATCTGACGGCTTCCGGCGCCAACGCCATCTTCACCAACGAGGAGTTCCTCGCCTATGGTTGGCGCATTCCGTTCCTGATGTCGGTGTTGCTGGTGGGCTTGGGTCTGTGGATTCGCAATGCGGTGGCAGAGACGCCTTCATTCCAGAAAGTCCAGGCTGAGAAAACGACTGCGCGCGTTCCTTTGATGGAAACGCTGAAGAACCATTGGCGAGCCGTTCTGGTGACGATTGGCGCGAAGTTTCTGGAAACCTCGACCTTCTTTATCTTTGCGACTTTCTCGCTGACCTACGCCATCAGCCTCGGCTTCACCCGCGGCGAAGCACTGAACGCCATTTTGATTGCAGCCATCGTCGCCATTCCGGTGATGCTCGCGGTCGGTGCCCTGTCTGACCGCATCGGCCGCAAGAAGATG
This sequence comes from Pseudomonadota bacterium, assembly GCA_040385425.1. Classification (GTDB taxonomy): domain Bacteria; phylum Pseudomonadota; class Gammaproteobacteria; order Burkholderiales; family Burkholderiaceae_C; genus Rhodoferax. Next base: position 967 of record JAZKHK010000193.1, read on the forward strand.
TACATGACCGGCGGCGTCTTGGTGATGCTCTACATCCTGCCGTATTTCTGGCTGCTGAATCAGAAATCGGTGCCTCTGCTGATTGTGGCGGTCGTGGTCGGCTTTGGCGTGATCTGGTCCATCTACGGCGCGGTCCTGGGCACGCTGTTTGCCGAAAGCTATAGCGCTGACGTGCGTTACACCGGTGTATCACTGGGCTACCAGATCGGTGCCGCCTTGGTGGGCGGCCCGGCCCCCCTGATCGGCACCTGGTTGCTGAAAGAGTACAACGGCAGCTATGTGCCGGTGGGTCTTTTCATCATGGCCTGTGGCGTGATCTCCTTGATCGCGGTCTCTTTTGCCAAAGAGAAACACGGCCAGGAGCTGGATTCCTGAGCGTCGGGATTCGGCGCGGATGTTCTGGGTACGTCCCGGTTCATCCGCGCTGCACCCGCAGGTCGAGGCTCATCACTACTATTTTGATAGCTACTCGGGTAATGAATACATGGGCTAGAGGCTGATTTCTTATATAAATGGCATCAAAATCCGGCCCCTCCGACTGATTCAGGATTTGCCATCCAGTGGCGCGACCTCATTGAACAGTTTCTTGATGTCTTTGGGGTCAAAGCCCGCTTGGCCTTCTCGGGGGTCAATGCTTTTGAACTTGCCTTCCTGAATTTTCCCCAAGTCGTAGCGGTGGGATGAGGTGGTCAATTTGCCTTCACCGCTGTCGATACCTTCCAGGTACAAAATAAACTGGTCGGCATCGGGCGGCCGTGTTCCGGCGGCAATTTCGGACTGGATTTCAGCAATGCTGATGGTCGTGCCGCCTTCGGGATGGAAGCACAGCCGTTTTTTGTAAATGGCCGAAACGATTTCACTCATCTCGATATAAATCCGAAACGGCATCTGCGTTCCCAACACCGGGAGCGAGCCGTTGGTGACCCGGCAGGTGTAGTGCTGGAAGGTGCGCGTTGGCGCATGGAAGTAGCGCAAAGTGGCTGATATCTTGACGTTGTAGAGGTCATCCTCGTTGTCATTGAGCAGCCTGAAAACCAGGTATTCGCCCGGAAACTGCGATTGCTCCGAGTCAATGATGGCGCGCGAGTAGTAAGCCAGCGGGGTTGAAAAACGCAATTTGGATTGATGGCTGATCATTTTGGAAGTCAGCAGCGAGGACGAAAACGCCGTCAGCATCAACACCCCCAGTTTGTTGATGGCGCTCCAGACGGAGTTCACATCCGTTGCTCCGCCACTGTCCAGAAACAGGAACGAGGTGATCTTGATGGCGCGATCGGTCAGGCCCGGCAGCCCGGAAAACCCCCAGGTGAAATGACTGACCAGCACAAACAGCAGGCCGTAGAAAAGCAGATACATCCCGGCGATCAGACTCAATTGCCCAAAGTAACTGGAAGCCTGGAGTTGTTTCCAGGTATGGCGCACACGTTTCAAACTTCTTCTCCTGGTTGTAGTCGTTGCCGGACGGCCCGGCGCACCCAGAAATCCGGGTCATTGCTCAGGGTGGCGAGTGCCGCTGGTGTGAGCTTGGAGGACTGGCTCGAGGCCAACCGGCACAGCCAGTAGCCTGAATGCGCCAATTCGTGCAGTTGGTCATCGGGCGTCTGGAGCAGTTCGACGGCCATGGCCGCCGGAATCCAGGGATGCGCCACCGCCTGGTCCCGCCGGCTGCGCAAGTCCAGCCAGGCCAGTTCGCCGGTCACCGGCCGGGATAACTCGGCGACTTGTTCACTGGATGACGCTGTTGTTGAGGTCAATTGAGACTGTGCAAAACGCATGAGCAAAGTCAGCGAAGAGTCTTGCTCGTCCAGCAGCCACAGATGCCGTCCATCGGGGCTGAAAAATACAAAAACAGGGTCGGATAACAGAAGATGAGGTTCGGCGGTCGAGTTGCGGTAAGCCTGAAAAAAACCAGGCGCCACGGCATCCAGGGCGCGTGCGCCGTGCAGACCCATTTCAAAATAGCGCAGGCTGGTGGGTGCCGGGTCAAGTGAGGGATGCAGGTCAATGTAGGTATGGCAGGCCAGCCCCGGCATCAACGCATGGCCGGGGTAGGCCTGAATCTGGTCGGTCACGTCGATGCGCTGGTAGCCCTGTTCCCGAAAGTCCAGCTCATCCAGTTGCTCGGCATGAACGAACTGGCAAATCCCGTTGAGGGCCGTTCCCGGGACGGCTTGCAGGTTGCAAAAGGCGACGCGTGCCGCCACCGACCAGTCATGCGCCGCCACGTAACGTTTGCTGGCATGCGTTTGAAAATCCCGCACTGCATTCCAACTGCGTTGGTAGCCCGCCAGCCATGCTGGCACCAAATGGCTGTTTAGCGCATGTTGGCCGAGCGTGGCCGCCAGGGACCCTTTGGACAAAATGCTCTGATAGCCAAAAATGTAGACGTCCGTCGCCTTGGGCATGGATGGGAGTGAGGTGGTTTGTAAGGACTGCGAATTGAACCACAGCTTACAAGCTGTTTCATTTGTGCCGGCCAGATAATGGGCGCCCGATTCCATGAAAATGACGCCATGAACACCACCCCCAAAACCCAGCCCCGCCTCACCAGCCTGTCCCACGGCGGCGGCTGCGGTTGCAAGATCGCGCCCGGCGTGCTGTCGGACATCCTCAAGGGCATGCCCGCCATGCCGATCCCCAAAGAGTTGATGGTGGGCATCGAGACCTCGGACGACGCCGCCGTCTACAAGCTCAACGACGCGCAGGCGCTGATTGCCACCACCGACTTTTTCATGCCGATCGTGGACGATCCGTTTGACTTTGGCCGCATTGCCGCCACCAACGCCATCTCCGATGTCTATGCCATGGGCGGCACGCCGATTCTGGCGCTGGCGCTGGTGGGCATGCCGATCAACGTGCTCTCCACCGAGACCATTGGCAGGATTCTCGAAGGCGGGGCCTCCGTGTGCCGCGCTGCGGGCATTCCGATTGCCGGGGGCCACACCATCGACTCGGTCGAGCCAATCTACGGCCTGGTGGCGCTCGGCTTGGTGCATCCGGGTCGCGTCAAGCGCAATGCCGATGCCAAAGTTGGTGACAAGCTGGTTCTGGGCAAACCGCTGGGCGTGGGCATTTTGTCGGCTGCGCTCAAGAAGGAAAAACTCGATGCCGCAGGCTACGCGCAGATGATCGCCGTCACCACCCAATTGAACACGCCCGGGCCTGAGCTGGCCGCGCTGGCAGGCGTGCATGCCATGACGGATGTGACCGGTTTCGGTCTGGCCGGTCACGCCCTGGAGCTGGCACGCGGCGCCAATTGCACGGTGCAGCTCGACTGGTCACGCGTGCCTTTGCTGGATGGCGTGCGCGAGCTGGCTTTGCAGGGCATGGTGACGGGGGCATCGGGGCGCAACTGGGCCGGCTATGGCCACGACATTGCCTTGCCCGCCGACTTTGCAGCGGTGGATCAGGCCCTGCTGAGCGACCCGCAAACCAGTGGTGGCCTGCTGGTGTCGTGCGCGCCAGAAGCGGTGGACGCGGTGCTGGCCATTTTCCGACAGCACGGCTTTGCCGCGGCCACTGAGATTGGTGAAATCACGGCGGAGTCGGCAGCGGCGAAGCTGCGGGTGCGCTGAGGCTTTGGCGGCAGGCCGCCCCGGGCTGCGTCGCGGGCTCGGCGGCAACGCTCACTTGCTTTGACTATCCGGCGTGCGAAGCGCGTTGCTCAGTTGGTCGGCCAGTTCGGCCCAGTCTGAATCGTCCAGCAAGGCTTCCCGCAGGAAGGTGGCTTGCGCCGGTGTCCAGAACGGCGCATCCGGCAGCTTGATGTCATCCGCCAGCGGCGCGTGAGTTGCCAGGAATGCGCGAATAGCCTGTTCTTCACCAGGCAGTCCTAACTGGGCAAAGAGATCGTGGAAGTGATGTATGGGCGTGTCCATGGCATTCCTTGATGAAGTTGACCGGCCAGTCTATCCAATACGGCACCCCTTGGCAGGGAGCCGATGCGGCAGCTTACCTTTGCGAAACCGCCCGCTCGGCCAGGAAAATCTCGATCCGGCGGTTTCGGGCGCGGCCAGCGTCGGTGTTGTTGTCGGCAATCGGCTCACGCTCGCCCCGACCATCGATCATGATGTGTTGCGGGTTCACCCCGCGCGCCACCAGGTAGTCGCGCGCACTGGCGGCCCGGTTGATCGACAGCGGGTTGTTGATGGCATCCGATCCCGTGTTGTCGGTGTGCCCGACGATGCGGATCTCGGTGTTGGGCTGGCTGTTCAGGCCCTGCGCGAACTGGTCCAGGATCGGTTGCATGTTGGGCTTGATGTTGGCGCGGCCGGTGTCGAATGAAATGTCGCTCGGAATGTTCAGTTTGAGCTGGTTGTCAGGCGTCTGCGTCACGGCCACGCCGGTGCCCGCCGTGGCCTGCTCCATGGCGGCCTTCTTCTTGGCCATCTGCTGGGACCAGATGTAGCCCCCCAGCGCGCCGACACCGGCCCCGATGACCGCTCCCTGGCGGTCGCCGATGGCGGCACCTGCCACCGCACCCACGCCCCCGCCAATGGCGGCATCGCGCTGCGCCTCGGTCATGTTGGCGCAGCCGCTGATCAACACAGCCACGGTGCTGAGGCTAAAAACGATGGTTCGGCTGCGAGATAAAAATGTATTCATGGTGTTCCTGCCTGGTTGTTCAAAAGGGGCATTTGAATGGCTCCATATGCGAGTTGCTTTGCGCTTGGACAAGTCCACTGCGCCAGCAGGATGAAAGCACGCCCGAACCGTCCTGTCTGTCTCCTGGCCCACGTAGGCATGAAATAAACAAATTTTTATCAACGAGCTTTCGTTTTGACGGGTTTGTCTCAGAGACCGTAAATTGTGGAAAAACAGGCCCCTAGCCCTTGTTGGTATTGTGTGACTAGCTATCAAATGGATAGCAATTCAGCGGAGCCCGATACGAGTCCATTCCCTTGCATGTCGCGCAGCAAGGTGCTGAAGGTTTCGCGGGCCAGGTGGCGTGAGCGTTCGCGGTGCCAGACCAGCAGGGTTTGCGCGCGACCGACGGCCGCAGGGGTGGGGTGGGTGCGCAGCGTGCCGGCGGCCAGATGCACCTCCAGCACGGCGCGCGGCAGCAGGCTCACCCCCATGCCCGCTGCAACGCAGCCGATGATGGCCTCGAACGAGCCGTATTCGTTGAGCTGCGCAACCTGCACCCCGTCGCCGCGCAACCAGTCCAGCAAGCGTTGCCGGTACGAGCAGCCTTCGCGAAAGGTGAACACGGCCAGCGGCCCGCGCCCGGCCAGTTCGGCGGTGCTCTTGAGCGTCGGCCAGTCGGCGGCGCTGAACAGCACCGGCTCCTCCTCCAGCACCGCCTCCATCACCAGTTGCGGGTGAACCACCGGGGCCGACACCAACGCCGCATCCAGTTGATGCTGCAACACGCCCTGAATGAGCTGGGCCGTCGGTCCGGTCGTGAGGCGCAGCTCAATTTTTGGATGCCGTGCGCGCAAAGCCACCAGCACCGGCGGCAGGCGTGCGGCGGCGGTGGTTTCCATCGAGCCCAGGCGCAGCAGGCCTTGCGGGGTGTCGTGGGCGCGCACTGCATCACCCGCCTCTTCGGCCAGCGTGAGCAGGCGCTCGGCGTAATCCACCAGCAGGCGGCCGGCCGGCGTGATCACCAGGCGGCGGTTGATGCGGTCGAACAAGGGGGTGGCAAGTTCGTCTTCCAACTGGCGGATGCGGGCCGTCACGTTGGACTGCACGGTGTTGAGCCGCAGGGCAGCCTGGGTGACGCTGCCGTCTTCGGCGACAGCCCGAAAAATGCGCAGGGCGGCAAGATCCATCATGGTCAACTCCATCTGTAAAAGTGATTGTTTGCATCGCATTAAATCATTTTTCTTTTTGGTTGAGACCGCATAAGCTGCGCCCTCAACCAAGGAATCTCAACGTGAACACATCCGCCGCTGCCGTGACCGACCTGCCTTCCGTGCCTCCGCTGTCGGCCAGCCGCTGGTCGCTGGCGCTGTTTGCCGTGTCCGGCTTGCTGGCGCTGCTGCTGGCCATGGGCATCGGGCGTTTTGCCTATACCGCGCTGCTGCCTCAGATGCTGGAAGAAGGGCTGTTGACCCACGCGCAGGGCGCCTTGCTGGCCGGGGCCAACTATGCGGGCTATCTGGCGGGGGCTTTGTGGGCGGCGTTCAGCCGTCAGGCGAATCCGGTGACGCGGCTGGCTGGCGGGCTGCTGGTCAGCGTGCTGACCACGCTGACCATGGGGTTCGACCTCGGCTTTGGCGTCTGGTGCGCCGTGCGTTTTGCCGCTGGTGTGGCGAGTGCGCTGGTGTACGTGTATGCCACCGGCATCGTGCTACGCCGCCTGGCGGCCACAGGCGCGCCGGGCTGGAGCATGCTGCACTATGTGGGCGTTGGCAGCGGCATCACGTTTTCGGCGGTGGTGGCGCAAGCCATGCTCAATGGCCACGGCCAGGCCGCCAACGGCTGGTGGTGGCTTGGCGCCATCGCCCTGCCCGCCGCCCTGTGCGCGGCGGCCGGGCTGTTGCCCGCGGGGCGCCGGGCCCTGTCGGCCCATGAAACAGCAGCCCAGCAAGCGCACGCTGCCGTACCCCGGCCGCTGGGCTGGCTGGCGGCGTCTTACGGGCTGGCGGGTTTTGGCTACATCGTCAACATGACCTTCATGCCGCTCATGCTGCGTGGTAATTCCGGCACCAGCACGGCAGCCCTGACCGGCTGGCTGGTGGTGGGCATCGCGGCCATGCCGGCCACCGCGATCTGGATTCGGCTGGCGTTGCAGCGCGGCATCTATCCCGCCTTGATCGCCTGCACGCTGGTGCAGGCGATCGGCGTGGCGTTGCCGGTGTTGGTGCCCGGTGTGGGCGCGGCCCTGGTCGGGGCGGCGCTGCTGGGTGGCACTTTCATGGGCATTGCGGGGCTGGCGCAGTGGCTGGCACGTGTGCCCGACCCGCAGGCCAGCGCCCGGCGCATCGGCTTGCTGACCGTGTTTTACGGTCTCGGCCAGATCGCCGGGCCGTTGCTGGTGGCCGCATTCGACCGGGGCCGTGATTTCACGCTGCCGGTGCTGCTGGCCGCCGGCGCACTGCTGGTCAGCGCGGCCCTGCTGGACGTGTCGCGCCGCATCGAGCGCCTGGGCTGATACGGCCCAGCGTGGTCCAATGATTGCAACAACTTAACCCTCAGGAGCACCTCATGCCTTATGTGAATATCAAGATCACCCGCGAGCAGAACACGCCGGAACAAAAAGCGGCGCTGATTCTCGGCGTGACCCAGTTGCTGGTCGATGTGCTGGGCAAAAACCCGCAAACCACCGTGGTGGTGATTGACGAGGTTGACACCGACAACTGGGGCATTGGCGGCGAAAGCGTCACCGCCCGGCGCGCACAAGGCACGTAAGCGCCAAAACTGGATTGTGAGGCGTATTTATATGAATAAAGTGCCTCTAGCCCCCGTATTCACTGCGTAGGTAGCTATTGAAACGATAGTGCGTTCAGCAAATGATGGGCATGCGCTCGATCGGCAGGCGCAAGGTCAGGCGGGTGCCGGCCTTGCTTGAATCCCAAAGGATTTCAGCCCCGATCGATTCGGCCCGGCGAATCTGGTTGCTGAGCCCTTTGCCCGCACTTTTGACCCCGTGCGGGACCGAAAACCCATGCCCGTTGTCGGTAATGGTGACCACCACCCAGCCGTTGTCGGTGCCGGTTGCCACCCGGATTTCAGTGGCCTGCGTGTGCTTGATGATGTTGGTAAACGCCTCCTGCAAAATTCGCAGGATATGCAGCGCGTTGCGTGGGTCAATCCAGTCCAGCGCGGGGACGTTCTCAATCTCCCAGCGCAGGACGATGCCTGCGCCCTCCAGACGGGGTGCCAAGCGATAGCGCAGGGTCGCCAGCAACAGCAGTAAATCGGCCTGCACCGGCTCCATCGAGTCGATGGTCAGTTTCAGGTCATCAATGCAGTCTTTCAGCACGTCGGCCACCATCGGTGAGTCAAGACGTCCTTTTTCGACCGCCAGCAATGCCGTGCGCAAGGACGAGCCCAAGCCATCGTGCATGTCCTGCATCAGGCGCTGGCGCTCATCGGTCAGCGTCTGGCGGTGTTCGATGTCGCGCAGCAGCACATGACTCTTGAGCAGTTCAACCTCCTGGGCCTGCAACTGCTTTGCCAGGCTCATGTTCACCTGCTTGACCTCGTCATTGGCGGCAACGTAGCGGTGAAACATGATGTGAACAAAGATCAGGAACGCCACAATGTTGCTATAAGGGCCCAGGTAAACGGCTTCGATGCCGATGTAATTGTTTTGCAGCAACCAGTCGTACCCGCCCAACACCATGCCCAGCAAGCCCCAGTAACCTAGCAAAATGCCGTCCCGCGACTTCGCCTGGCGTGATTGGTAAAGCCCCACGCCTGCCACCGTCGTTCCCATCACCAGCAACCCAACATAAGCGAGCGGCGAGAGGGCATACGCATTGAGCCAGTCCGAAAAGGCGGGCAAGGTGATGATGCCGATAAATACCGTGGTGCCGATGACGGCCCGGTTCAGCCAGATGACGGGCCGACGGTGCAAAAAGTTCAAAAACAGGTGAACGATCATGAGCATCCAATAGACGGAATTGATCGTCAGCCAACTGAACCACGCGTCGGACAGCGGCAGCCTGTTTTCGCCCACGTGGTAGTGCAAGGTGCGCACAAACGCAGCCAGCGACACATAGAAAAACAGCAAATACACCGTCTCATTGCGCAGCCTGAACCAGATGAACAAAGAAAACACGCCCACCGCCAAAAACGCCGCACTGCTTCCATACGGCAACTGAACCTGCAAGAAAGAACGAACCCGGTAGCGCCAGCCCAAACTATCGTCATCGCCCAGCCACACAGACGAAATGCCCCCGCCCGAATTGCGTGGGCGCTCAATGCGCACCAGAATCACCCGCGGCGACGCGGCATCGGCGCTCTCATCCAGGGCAATCCACAGGGGAATGTTCCAGCCGTTCCAGAAAATATTGGCGTGCGACTGGTACAGCAAACGGTTGTTGCCATACACCGCAATCTGCCCATCGGTCTTCCAGCGCGGGATGTAGATGTAGCGCGGGCTGTCGGAGGTGGCCAGTTCGGGCACCGGCAAGCGGTACCAGGTCACCACCGTGGCGGGGCCCAGGGCCGGGTCTTTATCGGCATCGGGCACCAGTTGCCGTGTCATTGCGTGGGGCAGCGCCACGGGTTGCCACGTCCCCTTCAGGTCGGCAGGGTTGGCTTCATAGGGCGGCGGGGTATAACCGTGGCCCTCAATCAAGAGCGTCTCTGCGGCTGTGATGTGCAGTGGTTCCTGTGCCTGCACTGCGGGGTGCCACAGTGCGCCGAACAACAATAACATCAACCAGACAAGGCAGGCCCTCACTTCAGGCATCCAGCAGCCCTTGGTGGCGTGCCTCGTAAATGGCCTCGGCTTTGGAACTCACTTCAAGCTTGCTGTAAATGCGCCGCACAAAGGTCTGCACCGTGTGCCGCGTTACCGACATCAGATTGGCAATCTCCTCGGACGTGAAACCCTTGGTGATGAGCTCCAGCACCTGCTGCTCGCGGGCCGACAAGGCTGCGCGGGGTTTGTCAGGGGCGGGTTGTGCGGTGACGGTCGCCGGTTTGTCCTGGTGTCGAAAGCGCATCAGGATCTGGCGTGCAATCAAGGGGCTGATGGGGCTGCCCCCTGCGTGCAGGCTGCGGATTTCCGCCAGCATGCTTTGTGTTGCACTGTCTTTGAGCAGGTAACCGGCCGCACCCGCCTCCAGGGACTGCATGACGTGCAGCTCATCGCCAAATGCCGTGCTGACCATGATGCCGCAATTCGGCCACCGGGCATGGGCGACGCGAATCACATCAATGCCGGAGCCGTCTGGCAAACCCAAATCCACCAGCAGCACATCCAGCGGCTCGCCGTCGAGCGCCTGCAAGCCTTGCGCCCGGGTGCTCGCCACAAACAGCAGCGCCATGTCCGGTGCGTTTTCAATAGCGTCCCGCAGTGCTTGCTGGAAATTGACATCGTCTTCCACGAGCGCCACGCGGATGAGGGGGGTGGGTGAACTGGCTTGCATGTGGGGCAATGGTGCCACACAACGGTATTTTTCTAGCAGCAACCGGCGTCTGGCTTGTCCCCACTTTTGGGGACATATATTTGTCAAGTTCTTGATTAATATTAAGATGTAAGTAATTGTTTTAATTTTTTCAAGACTTGGCGCGAAAGACAATTTCCCCATTAATTGCCTTTTGTTCCCTTTCATATGGGTGATAGTTTGCTATTTAATTTGTAGCAAATATTTTTATATGTTTAAAAAGAGTCGCTGGAATGAACAATTTTTGCAACAATTTTTGACAAATATTTGATTACTTAAGGGATCAGCATGAACCGTATTTACAGCACCGTCTGGAGCGAAGCCCGTGGCACCTACGTGGTGGCGCATGAGAAGAGCAAAGCCAAAGGCAAGCCGTCCACCCGCAAGGGCGTTGTTGAAGCGGTTGCGGCAGCACTGCTGGCGCTGGGCGCGGGGCAGGCGATGGCGACTCCACCATGTCCAGTCGCAGCCATTGGTTCGATCATCACGATGAACTCCGCACAGACGTCCACCTGCACGCTGCAGGCTGGGGAAAGCTTGTTGGTGACGGCGCCGGGCTCCATTTCAGTGAGCGGTGGCGATGCGGTTTATGTCGGCGGGGGAACTCTGGCTGGCGGCATTGACAACGGCGGCTCGATTTTGTCCTCGACTTCCGCTTCAGGCAACTATGCCAATACCTATGCCAATGGCATCAATGTTTCTGGCGGCTCTTTCAGCGGTGGCATCACCAACAGCAACACGATTGGCGCCTTGGCCTCCTCCTCGGCAACTACGGTTTCCGGCAGTGGTTCTGCCTATGCCTATGCCGATGCCAATGCCTATGGCCTCAGCGTCACAGGCAGTTCCTTTGGCAGCGGAATTTCCAACAGCGGCACGATTGCGGCTACTGCCTCTGCCTTTGCCTCTGCTTTGACTTCAGGCACCAGTGCCTATGCCAATGCCAATGCCAATGCCTATGCCTATGGCATCAATGTCACAGGCAGTTCTTTCAGCGGCGGCATCGTCAATAGCGGCTTGATTACGGCCACTGCCTCTGTGTCTGCCTCAGCTTTGGCTTCTGGCAGCAGTTCCAATGCCTATGCCTATGCCAATGCCAATGCCTATGGCATCAATGTCACAGGCAGTTCTTTCAGCGGCGGCATCACCAACAGCGGCACGATTGTGGCCACTGCTTCTGGCAACTATGCCGATGCCATGGGCATCAACGTTGATCGCAGTTCCATTGGCGGCAGCATCGTCAACAGCGGCCTGATTGCGAGCAGCAGCCACGGTATTTACGTTCACAACTACTCAACGGTCAACGGCATTACCAACGGCCTGACGGGCACGATCGCGGGCTATGACGGTATCGACATAGCCAGCAGCAGCATCACCAGCGATATCCGCAACAGTGGCGTCATTGTCGGGTCATACGTTGGCTTGATTGTTGATGGAAATGGAACCGTGTCGCCCGCGATCAGTGGTGACATCGTCAACAGCGGCAGCGCCAGCGTGATTCTGGGTGGCTCTACGGGCATCCGCCTCCGTAACGGCGCGACGGTCACCGGCTCCATCGTCAACCAGGGAGTGATCGCTGGCGGTTACTCTAACGGCATTTATATAGGCAACAGCACTCTCGTCGGCGGCATCACCAACAGCGGCACCATTGCGGGTGGGAATGTGGGCATCACTGTCAACAGCGGCACCATCGCCGGGGGCATTCACAACCTGGCGGGCGGGCAGATCATCGGCAGCAGCGGCGTCGCCATGGAGCTGTGGGGGAATGGCATCACCGATGTCACCAACGCCGGCACCATCAACGGCGCGGTCAACGGCTACGCCAACCTGACCAACAACGGGCTCTACATCCTGCCCGAGCAAGGTTCCAATCCCAACGTCGCCAACATCAACGGCGGTGGCGGCTCCTTCAGCGGCAGCTACGTGCAAAGCAGCATCAGCGGCAACTTCACGCAGGGCAGCACCGGCACGCTGCGCATCGGCGCGGCCGGTACGGCCTCGGGCCAGTACA
>JAZKHK010000194.1:0-3092 GCA_040385425.1 Pseudomonadota bacterium
GGTGGTGACGGCGGTCTTTCTGGGCGCCTGCGCCAGCAGCAACCCGGATGTCATCCAGCGCGGTGATGCCCAGCGCCTGGCCAAAGTGGAAGACGGCGTGGTGCTGACCGTGCGTCCCGTCACAGTGGACGGAAGCCAGTCCGGCATTGGCGCGACTGTGGGCGGGGTGGTGGGCGGCATTGCGGGGGCCAATGCCGGGGGCCGTTCGTCGGGCGGTGCCATTGCCAGTGTTTTGGGGGCGGTGGCTGGCTCGGTGGTGGGTAATGCCGCCGAGCGCTTTGGGACGAAGGAAGAAGCGGTTGAGATCTTGCTCCAGCTCAAAGGAGGCGAACGCCGCGCCATCGTTCAGGCCAAGGGCACTGAAGTGCTGCTCCCTGGCGATGCGGTGATCCTGGTCACCACTGGCAGCAAGGTCCGGGTTACCAAAGCACCTAAATAAAGCCCCGTTTAATCGCGTAAAAACAGGGTCACCAGCGGGTCGGGTCCGACTTGCTGGCTCCAGTGGCCATGAAGGCTGGCATCAAATGTCGCGCCCTGCGGCAAGGTGTCAGCGGAATAGAAATGCTCGCCGGCTTTGAACAGCCGGGAGCTGCCGTCTTGCAGGAATATCTCCATCTGCCCTTTCAGGATGAACACCCATTGCGGGCTGCCGGTGCAGTGAAAACTGCTGCGAAAACCCACCGGGCTCTGGCGCAACTGGTAACCCTCTGAGGGCATGAACGGCGACAATTGCGAACTGGGGGTGCCTTCGGTCAAGGCAACTAACTCCTTGCGGAAACGGGCGCGACCATCAAGGTCGGTAAACAGAACAACTTTGGTGAGTGAGGTCACGGGGCTTCTCCGAATGAAGGCTGAATGATCGCACAGCAGGCCAGTCTGCAACCGTGACGTGCGGGATGACGGGTTGATTCCAATTAAGATGCGGGCGATATTCACACTGCAACCTCATGGCCCGTTTACCCCGTCTTACGCTGCCCGGCTATCCGCACCACATCATCCAGCGCGGCAACAACCGACAACCCATCTTTGCCACGGCGGCGGATCATCAGATGCTGCTCGACCTGCTGGAGGAGAATGCCAAAAAATTCGGCGTTGCCCTCCATGCCTATGTGTTGATGGACAACCACTTCCATCTGCTGGCTACGCCGCAAACGGCGGAAGGCCTGCCGCAGATGATGCAGGCAGTGGGTCGGCGCTATGTGCGTTATTTCAACGACACCCAGCAGCGCAGCGGCACCCTGTGGGAAGGGCGCTACAAATCCACCCTGATCCAGACCGAGCGCTATTTGCTGGCCTGCATGGCTTACATCGACCTCAACCCGGTGCGGGCTGGACTGGTGGCCCAGGCGCGGGACTATCCGTGGTCCAGCCATGGTCATTACATTGGCCAGCGCACCGACAAGCGCATCACGCCGCATGCGCTCTACTGGGAACTGGGCAATACGCCGTTCGCGCGCGAAGCCGCGTACGCTGAATTGGTGCAAAGCGGCATCAGCCCGGTGCAGCAGGCGGCGCTGACGGACTCTGCGTTAAGTGGCTGGGCATTGGGCGAAGCTGATTTCGTGGCGGATTTGCAAAAAAGAACGCCGCGCCGGGTGGTTAAAAAACCGGCGGGACGGCCTTTTTCCGTTAAAAAATAGTCAAATAAGCCTCTAGCCCCCGTCAATAGGGCATGACTAGCTATGAATTTTGATGTGTCCCCAATTTTTTATAAACCCATTAATTCATAAAGTAATTGGAATCTGACCCCTATTGTTCTGCTTGGCACTTTTGTTGCAATAAGTTATTCTTCGCGTCCACTGTAATTTTTTAGGAGAGCGCCATGACGACGGCTGCCGAAATCCAACATCTTCAGAGCAACGGTTTGTATTCCTCCGAGAACGAGCATGACGCTTGTGGCGTGGGCTTTGTTGCGCATATCAAGGGCACCAAGTCCCATGACATCGTCAAGAACGCGCTCAAGATTCTTGAAAACCTGGACCACCGGGGTGCCGTCGGCGCCGACAAGCTCATGGGTGACGGGGCCGGCATCCTGATTCAATTGCCTGACGCGTTGTACCGCGAAGAGATGGCCGCCCAGGGTGTGACCCTGCCGCCACCCGGCGAATACGGCGTCGGCATGGTGTTTTTGCCCAAAGAACACGCTTCGCGCCTGGCTTGCGAGCAGGAGATGGAGCGCGCCATCAAGGCCGAAGGCCAGGTATTGCTGGGCTGGCGCGATGTGCCGGTCAACCGCGAGATGCCGATGTCGCCCAATGTGCGCAAAAAAGAACCCATTCTCAAGCAGGTCTTTATTGGACGCGGCAGCGATGTCATCGTGCAGGACGCGCTGGAGCGCAAGCTGTATGTGATTCGCAAAACCGCCAGCCGTCACATCATGGCGCTCAAGCTCAAGCACAGCAAAGAGTATTACGTGCCCAGCATGTCCAGCCGCACCGTGGTGTACAAGGGCTTGCTGCTGGCCGATCAGGTTGGCACTTACTTCTTTGACCTGCAGGACGTGCGTTGCGTCTCGGCCCTGGGCCTGGTGCACCAGCGCTTTTCTACCAACACTTTCCCCGAGTGGCCGCTGGCCCACCCGTACCGCTATGTGGCACACAACGGCGAGATCAACACGGTCAAGGGCAACTACAACTGGATGAAGGCGCGCGAAGGCGTGATGTCTTCGCCCGTGCTCGGCGCCGATCTGCAAAAGCTCTACCCCATCAGTTTTGCCAGCCAGTCCGACACCGCCACGTTTGACAATTGCCTGGAACTGCTGACGATGGCGGGCTACCCCATCAGCCAGGCTGTGATGATGATGATTCCCGAGCCGTGGGAACAGCACACCACCATGGATCAGCGCCGCAAGGCCTTCTACGAATACCACGCCGCCATGATGGAGCCGTGGGACGGCCCGGCGTCGATCGTGTTCACCGATGGCCGCCAGATTGGCGCCACGCTGGACCGCAACGGCCTGCGCCCTTCGCGTTACTGCATCACCGATGACGACCTCGTCATCATGGGTTCCGAGTCCGGCGTGCTGCCGGTGCCCGAGAACAAGATCGTGCGCAAATGGCGCCTGCAGCCCGGCAAGATGTTCCTGATCGATC
>JAZKHK010000195.1:0-8759 GCA_040385425.1 Pseudomonadota bacterium
TGGGCGTCGCACAGGTCACAAGTAGCAAATGAAAGAGTCATGTTGAGGTTCCTTTGTTGGACAAAATTGTAAAACGGCCCACCAGAGACGCACTGCCCCTGAAAAAACAACGTTTCCCAATGAAATAAACGCTTTTTTTCTATGAAACGCACTATTTCTCCAGTAGCATCCGGTTTGCCAGTGAAGAAGCTGTTTTTCTCTGGTGATTAATCAACTTCCAGAAGGACAATAAATCATGGCAACTGCAAAGAAAGCTCCGGCGAAAAAAGCTGCACCAGCAACAAAAGTAACACCAGCCAAGAGCGCGGCTCCAGCAAAAAAGGTTGCGCCCGCCAAGACGGTAGCAGCCAAAGCCCCAGCTAAAAAAGCAGCTCCCGCCAAGACAGCCGCTCCAGCGAAAAAAGTTGCTGCAACCAAAGCACCAGCCAAAAAACGCACGGCCAATGCAGCCTTCATGAAAGCCCTGACTCCTAGCGCCGCACTGGCTGCTGTGGTCGGTGCCGGCCCGCTGCCACGTACCGAAGTGGTCAAGCAATTGTGGGTTTACATCAAGAAGCACAAACTGCAAGACGCAGTCAACAAGCGCATGATCAATGCCGATGCCAAGCTGAAAGAAGTCTTCGGCAAGATCCAGGTGTCCATGTTCGAAATGGCCGGCCTGATCGGCAAGCACCTCAAATAATCAGCCTTCACTGCTGATGCAAAAAGCCGACGCAAGTCGGCTTTTTTATTGGCATGTCGGTTTCTATACCGCCCTTATCTGGACAAGCTACTTTCGGGTCATCTCGCGCGTTGGCATGCTGATGTGAAATCCTTGGGCATAGTTGATGCCCATGCCCTTGAGAGCCTCAAAGATCGCCTGATTTTCTACAAACTCCGCCACCGTCTGAATGCCGATGTCCTGACACAGCCTTGAAAGGTTGTGCACCAGCGCGTAGTCAATTTTGGAGTTGAGAATATTGCGCACAAACGCGCCGTCGATCTTGACGTATTCAAAGTGCAACTCGCGCAGGTAGTGGAAAGAGTTGTAGCCGCTGCCAAAATCGTCGAGCGCAAACGCAAAACCCTTCTTGCGCAGATTGGTCAGAAACTTGCGCATATTGGTCATATCACCAATGGCATCGCGCTCCAGGATTTCGAACACAATGCATTCCGGTGGAATCTCCAGCGTGTTGCACAACTCCTCGGCATAGCCCAGAATGCCGCGCCCCTGGATTTCTTGCGCCGAGAGGTTCAGAAATAGTTTGACACGGGACGAATCCAAACTCATCTGCTCGCGCTTCGCCTGGAATGCCTTGCCGATGATGATGCGGTCCAGCTCACGGCCCATGCCGTACTTTTCCATCGTCTCAATAAACAGGCCGGCGGAGAGGATTTCACCATTCGGCTCAATCAGTCGCGCCAGTGTTTCATAGGCGAACAACTCGCCGGTCTGGCAATCAACAATGCTGTGGTAGTACGGAACAATGCGATCTTGTTGCAGAGCCTCGCGCAGCTTTTCTGCATGATCACGCGTATTGCGAATGCTCTTGACCCGGACTTCCTGCACATCGAGGGTGCAAGCGCTGTCTTTGCCCATCTCCTTGGCCCGGTACATCGCGACATCCGCACCGGACAGCAGGTCGGCTTCATTCTGCGCATCGCCGGGAAAAGTAGAAATACCAATCGAGACGGTCAAATGAAAGTGTTTGTTGTCCGGGGCGTTGAAAACGCGCTCGCGCAACATGCGTCCCAGCGTGCTCGCTACGGTGGTCGCGCCTTCGCGGCCGGTTTCCATCAGGACGACGGCAAATTCGTCACCCCCAATGCGGGCGGCAAGATCGCCCTTGCGAATATGCTCACGCAGAATTTCCGCCACCCCGCGCAAGGCCTCGTCACCCGTCGGATGACCGTAGGAATCGTTGATGTCCTTGAAATCGTCCAGGTCCAGCATGAGCAGGGAGAACTCATGGCTGTGCCGCTCCGAGCGCCCGATTTCATACTCCACGATGTTGTTGAAGTGTCGGCGGTTGTAGAGCCCGGTCAGCGGATCGTGCATGGAGTAGTACTCCAGTTCCTCCAAGGTGCGGGACAAGACTTTGCTGGAACCCACCACCATCACCATCACAGAGAGGATGGAGCGCACCACACTTTCTTCCTGCGCACTCAACCCGCTATTGGACACATATGCAACGCCCAGCAGACCCGCCAGCTTGGGGTTGTGCTCCGGCACCGCGACCGTGATCATGCGAACCGCATCGATGTCGTTAATGGGCCCGGCCACTTTGACGACAAACTCTTCAATATCGAGCAGCGCATCAGGGGGCAATTTCAGGCTCGCAATCATCTGCTTGGACAGCATGTCGCGCGCTGTTTTCTTCAAATCATCGGGGTAGTCGCCGAGGTAATAAAGAAAAAGCGAAAGCCCGTGCTCCTCGGCAAACGCAATATAGAAAAAGTTGAAGGGAAAGATGGTGTGAAAATCAGCCAGGATTTCCTGGACAAACTCCTTCCACTGCGTGATGTGCTCATGCGACAAGATGATGCGTTCCAGCACCTTGCTCTGGCGCTCAAACAAATCCTTTTCAATCAGAGTTGAAGCCAGGCTCGTCAAGGTCTCATTGAACTCCTGCATCGTCGCCTGCATGTAGCTGTCATTGCGCTGCCATTGCCGTTGGCGTTCATCAATCAGGATATCGAGCGTGGCATCCAGATGCTCACAGGCTTGCACAGAATTGTCCAGACGCCGGGTCAGTTCCGGGACATCCGAACTTTCAGCCATGCTGCGCAAGTCGGAAATCACTTCACGGTGAATATCCTTCACCAGCGCACTCAGGTTGTTGCCGAAAATCTTGGTGCGCGTCTGGCTTTCCAGTAATACCGCCATGCGGTTGATCACCCGCAGGCGCACACCCTCCAACTGGCTGGGAAGAATTCCACTCATTCTGAGAACCGTCCGCCGCTTTGCATCAGGTCAACACCGCATTGCAGGTCGCGCAACCAAGCTAGGAACTCAGACACTGCCGCCCCGCGATAGACCGGTCCATGTTGCGGCGCAATCATGTCGATGTCCAGCGTGGCGATGGTGTCCAGCCAGCAGCGGATGGCCTTGTTGGAGCACATGTAGCGACGATGGAAACCTTCGATGAAAGGCAAATGGCTTTTGAAGTCATCCACGTAAGGCTCGTCTTTTTCCGTGGGCATCATGGCCGCGCCGATATCGCCGGTGAAGAGAATTTTCGAAACGGGATCGTAGATGTTGATCTGCCCTTCCGAATGCAGAAAATGGGCGGGGACGATTTTGAGCATGAAGCCTGGAGCGACCTCACAATCCATGCCTTCATCCGGCACGCCGACAAAGCGCGACATGTCGTTGAGACCATAGTGCGGCAGAAAACGCATCCAGATGCGGGAGATATAGACCGGTGCCTTGATCAGCTCCAGCCAGGTCGCAATGCCGCCCACAATGTCGGGGTCCTGGTGGGACAGAAAAATGCCCCGAATCTTGTCGGGCGAGAGATAGCGCAACATCTCGACCAGCACCCTTGGCATCACGCCAAAACCACCCGGGTCAAGCAAGGCCCCTGACTCTTGATGAATCACGAGATACTGATTGGAGCGGACGCCATCTTCTTCGCCGGGCTCACTTTCATTAAGCAAGATGAATTTGTGAGTTTCAGATTCGAACAGCTTGATATTTCGCATTGTCTTGCTCGCGGCACGGCCAAAGTTAGCCTTAAAAAAGGGACTTTTTCAATATACCGTACTTTTTTTTGCCCTTCATGGCAAAGCTTGATGTCCATCAAGCAAGTTGAAGCTTCCTTGATCTGTCGCAGCCAGACAGTGATTGCGGTGCCGGTCGGGCAGCAGCTTCAGCTATGGGAGATTGCGTCCTGGCGTTTGAACCGACCAATCAATCGGGTCTTGCTGCAACACCATATCAATATCCAGCCCCAACACCTAGCCGACCGAACCCGGAAACGTGACCGCCAAAGCCTTGTCTGACAGACCAGCCTCTTTGGCGCGAGCCCGCCAGGTCGCCAGATGGATCACACCGGCCAGCGGTTCGTACACATTGTTTTCAAACGGTGCGTACTGGTGTTCCAGCGCATCGACCAGAGGCTGAGGAAACTGCCATTGACGGGCAAAACCAGCACCGACCTCGGCATAGGAATAACCAAAAGATCTTTTTTCGACTTTGGCGCGCCGCAAATCCAGCGGAGGTACTTCGCGGTCCAGCACCGCCACAGCTTGAGGCATGCCGAGGTGCATCGCCAGTTCGCCTACGGCATGGATCAGGCCGCAGGTAAAAGCGGCTTGCTGATTTTGTCGCACCACGCCGGCGAGCGACCGGGACAGCTTGGCGACGTTCAGGCTGTAGGCCCAGAACTGCTGCAAATTGATGCCGGGTACTGCTTTTAAAGAAGCGCCTGAAGCTGCCGCCGCGGCCATGGTTCGAACATGGCCCAAGTCGAGAATCGCCAGGGACTCGGAAACGCTGTTGATCTTGCCCGAGAGCTTGAAAAACCCCGAGTTCGAGAGCTGCAACAGGCGCGTCGTCAACGCCGGGTCAGTGCTGATGAGCTGGGTGACGGTTTTCAGATCGGGCTCTTCACGATCCAACTCACTCAGCAAGAGCGCCACCACCTTCGGAATACTCGGCAAGACAAACTGAGAGGCCAGCAGCGCTTTGAGGTCCATGATCAGCGGCCTATGTCCTTGAGCTTGGCAAAAGCCGACGCCATGGCGTTGGATTGCGGCGCATTGAATTGTCCTGCGCCCTGCGCGCCCGGGCGGCCGCGCTGGTTGTTGGCAACGCCTTGAAAACGGTTGTCGCCGGCGTTGTCGCGTCGGGCGGGTGCTGCGCCGAGTTTCATCGTCAGGGCGATGCGTTTGCGGGCCACATCCACGTCCACAACCTGCACTTTGACAATGTCGCCGGTTTTGACGATCTCGCGAGCATCGCTGACAAATTTGTGGGCCAACTGGCTCACATGCACCAAGCCATCCTGGTGCACGCCCAAGTCCACAAAAGCGCCAAAGGCGGCCACGTTGCTCACTGTTCCTTCCAGAATCATGCCCTCTTTCAGGTCCTTGATGTCGTCCACGCCGTCGTTGAAGCGCGCCACCTTGAAATCCGGGCGCGGATCGCGACCGGGTTTTTCAAGTTCACCCAAAATGTCTTTCACGGTGATGACGCCAAACTGTTCGTTGGCAAACAGCTCAGGTCGCAAGACTTTGAGCATGTCAGCCCGCCCCATCAGCTCAACCACAGGTTTGGCAGTGTGCGTCATTATTTTTTCAACCACCGGATAAGTCTCGGGATGCACGCCCGTCATGTCAAGCGGGTTGTCACCACCTCGAATGCGCAGAAAACCGGCGCTTTGTTCAAAGGTCTTGGCCCCCAGACCGGTTACTTTCAAGAGTTGCTGGCGGTTGTTGAACGCGCCATTGGCCTCGCGCCAGCGCACCACGGCCTTGGCCACACTGCCGCTCAAGCCTGACACGCGGGACAGCAGCGGCACACTGGCGGTGTTCAGGTCGACACCTACCGAGTTCACACAATCTTCCACCACGGCTTCCAGGGTCTTGGCCAGTTCGCTCTGGTTGACGTCATGCTGGTACTGGCCAACCCCGATGGATTTGGGGTCGATCTTGACCAGTTCGGCCAAGGGGTCCTGCAGGCGCCGGGCAATGCTGGCGGCACCGCGCAGGCTCACATCCACGTCCGGCATTTCCTGGCTGGCAAATTCGCTGGCGGAATAAACCGAGGCACCGGCTTCGCTCACCACGACTTTTTCAATCAGGCGGTCAGACACTTTGCCCATCAGCTTGATCAGGTCAGCCGCCAGCTTGTCGGTCTCGCGGCTGGCGGTGCCATTGCCAATGGCAATCAGGTTGACACCGTGCTTTTCACAGAGCTTGCCCAGGATGTGCAGCGAACCTTCCCAGTCCTTGCGCGGTTCGTGTGGGAACACGGTAGACGTCTCCACCAGTTTTCCGGTGGTATCCACCACGGCCACTTTGACGCCGGTACGAATGCCGGGGTCCAGCCCCAACACCACGCGCGGCCCGGCGGGCGCGGCCAGCAGCAAATCGCGCAGGTTGTCGGCAAACACCTTGATCGCCACTTTTTCGGCCTCTTCGCGCAGGCGAGTGAATAGATCACGCTCGGTGGATAGGCTCAATTTAACGCGCCAGGTCCAGGCCACACATTTGCGAATCAAATCATCGGCCGCGCGGTTTTTATGACTCCAGCCCAGCCGCAAAGCAATGCGTCCTTCGGCCAGCGACACCACGGGGGTTGCTCTTGTTTTGATAGCTGCTTGTGCACTAGCGACAAGGGCTAGAGGCACATTTGGCTCTGGAAGTACGAGTTTTGTGTCCAAAATCTCCAATCCACGGCCTCGAAACACAGCAAGCGCGCGATGCGAGGGGACGCGGCCAATCGGTTCGTCATAGTCAAAATAATCGCGGAATTTGGCGACATCGGCGTTGTTTTCATCCTTGCCATCCATCAGCGTACTCTTGAACAGGCCCTCTTGCCACAGCCACTCACGCAGATCTTGCACCACGGTGGCGTCTTCCGCCCAACGCTCGCTCAGCAGGTCGCGCACACCGTCGAGTACAGCCGGCACGGTGGAGAAATCGGGCTGTTTGTCTTCACCTTCCACCACGGGTCGCATCGGGATGACATAGGCCAGCGCTTCGTCAGCGGGCACCAGTTCGGGGTTGGCAAACAATGCATCCGCCAGAGGCTCCAGCCCGGCCTCGCGCGCCAGTTGCCCCTTGGTGCGGCGTTTCAGTTTGAACGGCAAATACAGGTCTTCCAGCTCTTGTTTGGTGCTGGCGGATACCAGCGCGGCTAACAGGGCGGGCGTCATCTTGCCCTGCTCTTCAATATTTTTGATCACCGTCTGCAGGCGGTCCCGCAGTTCGCGCAGGTAACTCAAGCGGGCTTCCAGCTCACGTAACTGGATGTCATCTAGGCCATCCGTCACTTCCTTGCGGTAGCGGGCGATAAACGGTACGGTGGCACCGCCATCGAGCAGCTCCACAGCGGCTTGCACTTGTTTAGGTTGAACCCGGATTTCCTGCGCGATTTGCGCGATGATTTTCTGCATGAGGGTGTAAGCCGTCAGCCTTGCGCTGACTAAAACTGAAAGAAGGTCGTAAGTTTGCCACAGGACGTGGAAGATATCTTCTCTTCAAATAGGCGATCTCGTCCCTTGCGCGCCTCCGTCATGCCACGCAGCCGCGCAATGAAGAGCCACATCGTTGCAAATGCGCAGGCCTTGTGCGCATTGTCTGCCGCTGCTTGTGTCGATTTTTTGTTTTGCTCATCAAGGGAGCAGCAAAACGCTAACCGCGCTATTGAAGACATGCTCCCCGAGCATTCAATTGTGGGATGCCTCTGTGCGACGACGCACAGACACTTGCTGATATCCCGTTTAAGGTGAGTTCGAGGTTTGATGCCTCCTCAAAAGATCGAATAAAGGAGAAGGGTATGAGTGATTACAGCCACCACGTGTCAGGTTTTTATGCCAATCGCGACGACGCCGTCAACACGATTTCCACACTGGTTGATCGCGGTTTGTCACGCGAACAAATACAGATTTTTGAAACCGACTCCCCAGCGTCAGAACCCGCGCCGAAAGAAGATAGCAATGCCGTTTTAAAGGATGTCATCGTCGACGGCGCCATAGGCACTGCTGTGGGCACCGGTCTTGGGGCGCTGGCAGAGGTGGCTTTGGTAGCTGCAAACGTGAGCTTGTTTGTTGCCAGCCCCTTACTCGCTCCTCTTGCCATGCTGGGCTGGGGTGCCAGCCTGGGCGGTTTGCTTGGGGCCGCCATTGGCGCAGAAGCCAGCCCGGCGGCCGGGCCTGAAAAAAAAGAAGGCTGGCTATCGGAACTGGTTCAAGATGCAATCACAAACGGACAAATCGTTTTGATGGTACAGACCCGCACGGCACGAGAAACGGCGATTGCACGAGAAGTCATTGAAGCTTCTGTCGGTGATTACAAAGATATTCCGGTGGTGTGAACGTGGTCGAACATGTGTTGCTCAAGAGGAGGCAAGCATGAAAAAAACTGATCCACCAAAAGCATTGGGAATCTTTAAGCCCATTGGTTGCACAGTCATCGCATTTCGATCCGATGTTGATATGCAGGCAGCGGTGAGCGCTTTAAGCGAACAAGGTTTTACCGACTCGACCTTCATTCGTTACACACCTGAAGAGATGAAAGCCTTGATCAATGCAGAACTTCCAACTGCGAGCCCCCTCGCGTCATTCGGCTACGAATGGGAGCTGGCCAAAGCGCACCTGGCATTGGCAGAAAGCGGCTGCGGCTTCCTGATCTACACGCCCCCCATCACGAGCAAGCCCACCGCATCGCGGAAGTAGCGAGAACCACAAAAGCAGTTTCAGCACAACACTATGGCATTTTCATGATTGAAGAAATTACCGGTCTATCCCCAGAAGACATTCCAGGCGCTTAGCCAGCCAAGAACTCGCGGTTGAGCGCTGAGATTCATCAGGTTTGCACATTGACGACCATGACAAGCCGTGTGAGAGATCATCCCTGCAGCGCATGATGTGGCGCCGTCGAGCGTCCAGTTCACCGTGATGGTGATGCTGCCTTTGTGAACCTCGACCTGGATGTCCGGCGTGGCTGATGACCGCGCCGCGCTGGCCGCATAAACACTGCATTGCTTGCAAAGGCTTGGCCAATCTTGCAAAGTACAGGCGAAAAAAAACGCCCAGTCGTTGGACTGGGCG
>JAZKHK010000196.1:0-6371 GCA_040385425.1 Pseudomonadota bacterium
GTTCGGCGTGATCGGCTTCACCAAGACCTGGAGCCGCGAACTCGGCCCCAAGGGCGTGCGCGTCAATGCCGTGGCGCCTGGCTTCATCACCACCCCCATGGTCGCGGCCATGCCGGAAAAAGTGCTGGCCGACCTGAGCGCCAAGGTGCATCTGCGCCGCCTGGGCAAGCCCGAAGAGATCGCCAACCTGTACGCCTTCCTGGCCAGCGACGAAGCCAGCTACATCAATGGCGAAGTGATCGAAATCTCGGGCGGCATGTCGCTCTAAAGCGCAGGCCGCGCAGTGCTGGCGGCCTTGAGGCCGTTAGTTCTGCAAAGCCTCATGCAGCGCCACCAGCGCCAGCGTGAGTTTGTGGTTCGGGTCCATGTAAACCATGGGCAGCGACTGCTCATGCGACTCGCGGATTTTCACGGATGACGGCAAGTAGGGCTGCAGCACCGGCAGCCCTTCTGCTATCAGCTCGGCCACCATGCGCTGGGGCAGGTTGGCACGCGGCTGGAACTGGTTAACCACAATGCCTTTCACCACCAGATTCGGGTTGTGGTCGGCGCGAATTTCCTGCACGTTGTCCATCAGCGTGTAGAGCGCCTTGCGGGCGAATTCATCGCAATCAAACGGTATCAAACAGCCCGAGGCGCCGATCAGGGCCGAGCGGGTGAAGAAGTTCAGCGCTGGCGGCGTGTCGATGTAAATGCGGTCATAGCCGCCCGCCAACTGCTGCAGCGCCTCGCGCAGCTTGTAAATCTTCTGGCGCGATTCCAGCTTGCTCTCCAGCTCGCCCAGCGCCGGGCTGGAAGGCATGACATGCAGCCGCTCATGCGGCGTCGTCACGACGAATTCGGTCGGCAGCACATTGCGAAAACTGTAGCTCAGCGAATGTTCAAAAAACCCGGCCACGTTGGGCTGGTCCGCTTGCGCCTGGGCACCCAACAGGTAGCTGGTGGAGTTGCCCTGCGGGTCCAGATCAATCACCAAGGTGCGCAAACCCTGGCTGGCACTGATGGCGGCCAGATTGCAGGTGATGGTGGATTTGCCGACTCCACCTTTTTGATTAAAAACGACGAGTGGCATGACACGGTTCCTTGTGCGGATAAAAGATTGGAGAAATGAACAGCGCCATTGTGCACGGGCTTGCTTGCGCCCTGTTGAACAGCGCTTGATTCACTATAGTTTCAATAGCAATAAAGGCATATGCAACGGGGGCTAGAGGCACTTTTTGCATGAAAAATCCAGAAAATCCGGCTATATTCGATCAGAAATGGATTGGGTCGTTGATTTATGCAAAAGCGGGATGGTGTCAACGACATAAGCGACCAGTTTCTGCAGACTGGCTTCAATCGCTTCGCCAGAGGTATCGAGCACCAATTCGGGCTGCTCTGGCGGCTCGTAAGGTGCGCTGATGCCGGTAAATTCCGCAATCGTTCCACTCCGCGCCTGCTTGTAGAGTCCTTTGGGATCACGGGCTTCGCAGGTCGCCAAGTCGGTGGCAATGTGAATTTCGTGAAAGGTCTCACGACAGGCTTGCCGGGCACTGGCCCGATCCGCGCGGTACGGGGAAATGAAGGCCGAGATGCAGATCAGGCCGGCATCGGCAAACAGGGCCGCGACTTCACCCACGCGCCGGATGTTCTCGGTGCGGTCTTCGGGCTTGAACCCCAGATTGGCATTCAAGCCGTTACGCACGTTGTCGCCATCCAGCACGTAGCACGAATAGCCCCGCGCCATCAGCGCGTGCTCCAGCGCCATGGACAGCGTTGATTTGCCGGACGCGGAAAGACCGGTTAACCACAACACCGCTCCGCGATGGCCGTAATGGCCCGCACGATCTGCGGCGTTCAGGGTGTGCGACACCGCTGTTAAATTTTTAGTCATTGAATCGCATTCCAAAGAGAAGTCCAATTTTCAGCCCAGCAACAGGTATGGCCATAGCCCTTGATCACCCGTATTTCCGGCCGGGGGGCATTCCAAAACCCGGCGACAAAGGCTTCGGCCATCGCCGGCGGCACCACCTGGTCCGCTTCGCCAGAATAATGCACCTGCCTGATGTGCGCCAATTGCGCTCGCGCATCAGCCGGATTCAAGGAGCCGGTCAGCGGGGAGATCCGCATCAGCCGGGTCCAGGCTTGTGTATCCAGATTACCAGCCACCGTCACCAACAGCGAGACATCTTGGCGACGGGCTGCCACCAGCGCGGCCACAGCACCCCCGCCGGAATAGCCTACCAACTGAATGTGGCGGGCGCCAAACTGTGCCTTCAACACGTCCACGGCGCTGTTGCTGGCGGCAATGACCTCGGGCGCAAAGCGTTTGTTCGTCCAATAGGCCTGGCTGCAACGGCCCGCTTCTGCATCCCCCCTGAATTGACAGGGACGCGCCAGATAGGCGGCGTTAGCGCCAGGGTGGGCCAGCGCCAGTTTGAGCGCCAGCGGCTGACGTGGCGTTGGATCGGGTGACGGCGTCGAACCGTCAAGCCAGGCCAGGCCATCGCCTTCGATGTACACCGTTAGCGTCTCCACCGGCACAACCCGAAGAGGACGGTAGGCGAGCAGCGTAAAAGGTTCTGCCGCGATCGACTCGGCTTGCCAGCCTTTTTGATGCGCCAGTTCATCGGCCAAGGCACGGCGTTCTTGTGGCGAGGGCGCCAGCGCACAGCCCGTGAGCGCCAGGGCCGTCAGCAGCGCACCAAGACGGCGAAGGGGGCTCACCGGCCCGGCACCAGATCACCCAGCGCATCCAGCAGCGGCCCCAGGTGTTTTTCATAATGGCGCCAGCGCTCCACCGAACTGTTGTAAATCGGCTGGCGCACCTGCGTCACGCTGGCGGTGCGAATGCTGCGCTTGTTGTTGTGAAAATCCAGGCAGGCTGCGTTCCAGTCCAGACCGCAAAAATCGATCAACCGGCGGGCCTGGCCTTCCATGTCGGCCACGATGTCTTCGTACTGCACCTCGATAAAACTGCCTTGCGGCAGCACCTGGCGCCAATGCTGCATAAGCCGGGCGTAATTGGCATAGTGCCGCCCCAACTCCGCCAGATCGTAGGTGGCATCCTGATGCCGGTTGAACAGGCGCGTGAAGCACGACACGCAGGTATCGACCGGGTTGCGTTTGACATGGATGATCTTTGCGTTTGGCAGCATCAGCGCAATCATGCCCAGCGCCATGTAATTGGCCGGCATCTTGTCGGTGATGCGGCGGGCCTCCGGTGCGCGACGGCGCAGGCCTGCCACGTAATCCTGCCCCCATTGATTCAAGTTTGCTTTCGACAGGCCTGCCAGGTTTTCTGGAAAGGGTTGAAACCGCTGCCCGGCGATCGGTTGCTGCACGATTTGCATCAAATCGCGCAGTTCACCGGCCCCATGCACATCGGGGTGGCTGGCCAGGATTTGCTCCGTCAACGTCGTGCCGGACCGCGGCATGCCCAGCACAAAAACCGGCACATCGGAGGCATCGCCACCGCCCCGGTTTTTTTCAAAAAAGTCCTTGTCAAAGAGTTCCATGGTGCGCAAGCTGCGCGCCGTATCGGCATCGGCGTCGTATTTCAAGGTGGCGCGCTTGAGACGTGCGCCTTCCATGAAATGCACGAAGCATTTGTCATAGTCCTGGAGGTCCTCGTAGGCCTTGCCCAAGGCGTAGTGCAAGGACAGGCGCTTGTCGGCCTTGAGGGTTTCCATCTTGGGCAGCAGCGCTTCCAACTCGGCCAAATTGTCGTCACCGACTTTGACTTTCTTGACCTGAACCAGATGAAAGCGGGCGCCCAGGTTGTCCGGTTTGAGAGCAATCGCCTGCTTGAGCAGCGCCTCGGCTTCGTCGATTTTGCCCGCTTCAAGTCTTAAATTACCCAGTCCGGCGAGGGCATCGGTCATGTCTGGGTCCATCTTCAGCACCGACTGAAAGGCCGCTTCAGACTGCTCTGTTTCTCCCAACTCCATGAGCAGGCCACCCAGTTGACACCAGGCCTCCGTATTCTGGGGCGCATGCTGGGTCGTCTGGCGCAGCATCGCTTCGGCCTCGGGCAAGCGTTCTTGTTCATACAGCGCGCGAGCCAGGCCAATCTGCGCTTCGGGATAAGCCGGTTTCAGTTGCAGTGAACGCTCCAGCAGCGTGATGGCCGGCTCGATCTGCTCCTGCTTCAGGCGTGCCAGGCCCAGATTGCAAAGCGCCTCGGGATAGTTCGGCATCAAGCCCAGCGCCTGCTCCAGCACGGGCGCTGCCTCCTCGGCACGGTCGTCTTCAACCAGCACCGCTCCCAGGTTGCTCAACGATTCCAGGTAACCCGGGTGTGCCGCCAGCGCCTTCCGATACCAGGCTTCGGCCCCGCTCAGGTTCTTGCGGGCGCGCTCGATACTGCCCAGGTTATTGAGCGATTGCAACATGGCGGGCGCCAACGCCAACGCTTTGAGATGGCTGGCTTGGGCACCGTCGTAGTCTTGGGTGTCATACAAGGCTACGCCCAGATTGCCGTGGGCCGACGCCATGGACGGATCCAGTTCCACCGCACGCTGGCCGTGTTGAACCGCCTCTTTCAGGCGCCCCTGCTGACGGCACATCTCGGTCAGGTTGCTATGAAACAACGCCACCGCCGGCTCAGCCGCAATGGCTTTGCCGATGAGTTCGATGGCCAGCGCCGGTTGACCCGCCTGGTGCGCCACCACGCCCAGCAGATGGGTTGCATGGGCATGCGCCGGATTGACCTGCAGCACTTGTCGCAGCACCCGTTCAGCCTCTTGCAAACGCCCGCCGCTCTGGTACTGGCTGGCGAGTTGCATGGCTTGATCAACCGACAGCGTGGCCGGCAAGGCGGCTCCAGAGGTCTGGTCAGCAGGCAAGGCGGGTGTGGCTCGCACCCTTTTCTTGGCCGCCTGATGCGCCATGGGCAAGGCCTTGAGTGCCGTTTGAACGGATGCCAACACACTCGTCCAATCCCCAAACTGCGGCTGGTTGAAAATGCGCATCCCCGGATACCAGGGGCTGTCTTCACGAGCCCCCAGCCAGCGCCACTCGCTGTCAAAGCGGTTCATCATCCACACCGGTCGCGCCAGCGCCCCCGCCAAATGCACCATCGACGAATCGATGGAAATCACCAGGTCAAGGTTGGCCACCAGCGCAGCCGTATCGGCAAAATCGGACAACTCTTCGGTCCAGTCCAGCCAATCGAGGTCGGCGGGAATGATCGGGTGCGCCTCTTCTGCACCCCATTTCTGCAAGCTGACCCAGCACACGCGCTCATCGTGCAGCAGCGGCAATAACTGATCAAGCGACAGACTGCGCCGCCCGTCGTACTGATGCGCCTTGCGCCCGGCCCAGGCCAAACCCACCCGAAAACGGCCCGGTGCCGCCTCGTCCAGACGAGCGCGCCAATGGTCCTGCGCCACCTTCGGCACTTTGAGGTACGGCGTGACTGCCGGCAGGGACTCAAGCCGGGTCTGAAATGCCCGGGGCAGCGACATCAGCGGGCACTGCCAATCCCAGGTGGCGTAATCGGCGGGCATGCGGTTCAGCAGCAACACGCGCTCACCCACCGCCCACTCCATCAAGCGCAACGTGGGTGCCGAGCAGACAAAGCCGACTTTGGCAAACCGTTGCGCCGCCAACGCCAGGAAGCGTGAAAACTGAAAGGTATCGCCAAACCCCTGCTCCGTGATCACCAACAGCGCCTGCTGCCCGGTGTCGGCCTGGCCATCCCACTGCGGCAAGGGGCACGATGGGCGCGACAAAGTACCGTTGCTGCTTTCTGCCGAACCGGTCCAGCGCGCTTCGTAATTCTCCCAACCGGGCTGCCAGTCACCGAGCTTGAGTTGCGCCATGCCCAGGTTGAGCCGCGCCATGGCAAATTCAGGGGCCAGTTGGACCGACTTTTCAAAAGCACGGCGTGCCTCTTCCATCAAACCCAGGTCTTGCAACACAAAGCCCAGGCTATTGAGCGCCGCCGGAAACGCCGGCTGCAAGCGCAAGGCCCGCTCATAGCTCTGCCGCGCTTCGTCAAAACGGTTCAACCGGTACAGCGAGATACCGCGCAAGTGCCACATCTGCGGCGAATTGACATCGGTGACTTCAGCGACTTCGGCCGCATCCGGGGCCATCGGCAGCGCGGGCACATCCGACTCTCCCGCCTCGCGGTAGTCCTTCACCAGGGCCAGCAAGGGCCGCAGGTGGTGGGCGAAATGCTTCCAGCGCGCCACCGAGGTTTGGTAGATCGGCTTGCGCACCTGGGCCACGCTGGCGGTTTTGACCAGTCGCTCATTCTGGTGAAAATTCAGACAATTGGCATCCCAAGGCAAACCGACAAACTCCAGTACGCGGCGCGACTGCGCTTCGGTATCAGCCACCAGATCTTCATAACGCAAATCGAGAATCCGCCCGGCGGGCAGCAC
>JAZKHK010000197.1:0-24550 GCA_040385425.1 Pseudomonadota bacterium
AGCAACCTGCTCAAGAGCAACTGCCTGGTCACCGGCCAGCCCGACTGGGGCAGCGTGCAAATCAGCTACACCGGCGCGCCGATCGACCAGGAAGGACTGCTGCAGTACCTGGTGAGTTTTCGCAACCACAACGAGTTTCATGAGCAGTGCGTCGAGCGCATCTTCATGGACATCTGGACGCGCTGCCAGCCGCTCAAGCTCAGTGTCTATGCACGCTACACGCGCCGCGGCGGGCTCGACATCAACCCGTTTCGCACCAGCTACCCGCAGGCGCTGCCGGCCAATACGCGCATGGCACGGCAGTGAGGGGCTGTTACGGTAGCTGAAACACCTGCACCGAGCGCGTCAGCGTTGCGCTGTTGTTGCTGAGATGCTCGGCCGATGCCGCCGACTCTTCCACCAACGCGGCGTTTTGTTGGGTCACGGAGTCGAGTTGGACGATCGCATGATTGACCTGGGAAATGCCCAGGGATTGCTCCTGGGTTGCATGGGTGATCTGGCGAATCAGGTCACCCACCTGCTTGACCGCCGCCACCACCTCGTCAATCGTGTTCCCGGCCTGGGCCATCTGCGAATTGCCTTGGGAGATCTCCACCGCCGAGGCGGCGATCAATTCCCGGATTTCCTTGGCGGCCACCGCGCTGCGTTGTGCCAGCGCCCGCACTTCGGTGGCCACCACGGCAAAGCCCCGGCCTTGGTCCCCGGCGCGCGCGGCCTCCACGGCGGCGTTCAAGGCCAGGATGTTGGTCTGGAACGCAATGCCTTCGATCACGCTGATGATGTCCTGCATCTTTTTTGACGAGGCATCGATGTTCTGCATGGCCCGGCTGACCTCGTGCACGGCCAAGCCGCCGCGTGCGGCGGTCTGGGTGCTCTCATCGCTTTGCGCGCTCACCCGGGAAGCCGTGTCGGCGGTCTGACGGACAGTGCTGGAGAGTTCTTCCATGCTGGCCGCCGTTTGCTGCAGGCTGCTGGCCTGGGATTCGGTGCGCGTCGACAGTTCGAGGCTGCCGGCGGTTATTTCAGTGGCGGTCTGGTTGAAGCCACTGATTTCCTGTTTGACATCGCGAATGATCGCGCGCATGTTGATCTGGATTTGCCACAGGCAGCGCGAGAGCGAACTCATGGGGCGGCCATGGTGCACCTGGATTGAGGTGGTAAGGTTGCAGCCGGACAGGTCGCTTGCAAACTGCTCTGCTTCGTTGACGACGCTGGCAATGCGCAGATGAAACCAGGACAGCACCACGGTTGCGCCGCCCAGGAGCACCGCGAATTGGACCAGTTGTGCCATCAAGCCCTGCATGCCCAACAAGGACGGCACCATGCCGAAGCCGACCATCCCTATCATCAGGCCCGTCAGGCGTTGTGTCATGGTGAGCCGGTTCAGCTTGCCCAGCCAGTCGCGCCAACCCGCATAGCGCACCTGGCCGCAGCGTAGCGAGAAGGACGGATGGTTGGATTCGCGCTGGGCGCGAACCTTGGCGTACAGCGCTTCGGCCGCCTGCACCTGCTCTCGGCTGGGCTTGGTGCGCACCGACATGTAGCCCTGCGGTTTGCCGTCTTTCATGATGGGCGTCACATTGGCCTGCACCCAATAAAAGTCGCCGTTCTTGCGCCGGTTTTTCACGATGCCGGACCAGGGACGGCCGTGGCCGATGGTGCTCCACATGTCCTTGTAGGCCTCCGGCGGCATGTCGGGGTGGCGAATCAGGTTGTGCGGCTGTCCGAGCAGCTCGTCATAGGTGTAACCGCTGACCGAGACAAACCCGTGGTTGCAATGGGTGATGACGCCTTTGGTGTCGGTGGTGGACACGAGCATGTCTTTTGCAGGGTAATCGAACTCCTGGTTCGAGACCGGTAGATTCATTCTCATCAGCGCATTCCTAACAACTTGTAATTTATGGTTAGAAATATAGCAGGCTGTTTCTCTTATTGCAGATGAGATGTTCCGTGAAAAATACTTATTTAAAGGCTGGGTTCTCCCGCTCCGGCCAGCGAGCCCCTACGCAGTCAACGATCCTCAAGCCAGTTCGGTAAAACCGCGCAAGGGGTGCAAAGGGGCAAATTCGCCGGGGCGTTTGCTCTTCATCGCCGCCACGGATTCCTGCACCTGCTGGTTGCTCCAGATGGCGGCTTGCAGCAAGCCCATGTGCTTGAGCGCGTCGTCCACCGAATGGTCGCGCGCATAGTGCACGGCCTGTTTGGTACCCCAAATCGCCACCGGCGGCTTGGCGGCAATTTCGCCGGCGCATTGCAGGGCGGCGGCCAGCATGGCGGGCTGGTCGTCGAACACCTCGTTGACCAGGCCGTAGCCCAGCGCTTTGGTGGCACTCAGGCGGCGTCCCGTGTAGGCCAGTTCTTTCACCACGGCCAGCGGCATGAGCTTGGGCAGGCGTTGCAGCGTGCCCACGTCGGCCACCATGCCGATGTTGATTTCCTGAATGCAAAAGAAGGCGTCAGCCGTGGCGTAGCGAATGCAGCAGGCGGTGACCATGTCCACCGCGCCGCCAATGCAGCCGCCCTGGATGGCGACGATCACGGGGATGCGCAAGGTTTCGAGCTTGGTGAAGGTGGCCTGCATGCCGGTGATCAGGTCAAACATGGCGGCGCGCCCCGGCGCATTGCGGTCGTCCAGGACGACGGCGCCGGCAAAGGTGTCCAGCGCCATGCCAGCGCTGAAGTGCTTGCCGCTGCTGCTGATGAGCAGCACGCGGGCGCTGCCGTCCAGGTGGATCTGGGTCAGCACCTCGTCCAGCTCGCGCCAGAAGGTGGGGTGCATGGTGTTCATCGTCTCGGGCTGGTTCAAAACCAGATGGGCGATGTGGCGGTCGGTGCTGAGTGAAAAACAGTGCATGGCGGGGGTCTCCTGGCCCGCACTCTAAGGCCTGACGCTGGCGCCGGCTGGCGCCTGCGTGACACCGGCGCCCAGCGTCAAGTCAACAAGACAGGCTGCGCCGGGCGGGGCAGCCGTCCCCCACCTGTATGCGTTGCACCGTTGAGTTTGAAGACGCCAATAACTTGCGACAGCCGGTCCGCCTGTTCGTGCAGGCTCTCGGCGGCAGCGGCCGATTGCTCGACCAGGGCGGCGTTTTGCTGGGTCATCTGGTCCAGTTGCACCACCGCGCTGTTGACGTCGCCAATCCCCTGGCTTTGCCCGGTCACCGCCGCCGTGATCTCGCCAATGATGTCGGATACCCGTTGTACCGAGTTCACGATGTCGGTCATGGTCTGGCCGGCATCGGTGACGAGTCGGGAGCCGGTCTCGATGCGCTCGACGCTGACGCCAATGAGGTTCTTGATTTCCTTGGCGGCCTCGGCGGAGCGGCCAGCCAGGTTGCGGACCTCGCTCGCCACCACGGCAAAGCCACGGCCCTGTTCGCCTGCGCGGGCGGCCTCCACGGCGGCATTCAAAGCCAGGATGTTGGTCTGGAACGCAATGCCGTCGATGACGCCGATGATGTCGCTGATCTTTTTGGAACTCACATTGATGTCGTTCATGGTGCTGACCACCTGGGCCACCACCGCGCCGCCGCGTGCCGCCACCTCGCCGGCTGAAGACGCCAGTTGATTGGCCTGGCGCGAGGCATCGGCCGTCTGGCGGACCGTGCTGGTCAACTCGTCCATGCTGGAGGCCGTGCGCTGCAGGTTGCTGGCAGTTTGCTCGGTGCGCACACTCAAGTCCTGGTTGCCGGAGGCAATCTCGGCGCTGGCGGTCGCAATGTTGTCGCTGGATTGACGCACCTGGCCGACCAGGCTGCCCAGCGAATGCTGCATGGCGACCAGGGAGCGCAGCAGCCGTGCCAGCTCGTCATGGCCGTGGTCGTTGACGTGGTGCTCGGTCAGGTCGCCTTTGGCAATGGCGTTGGCCAGTTGTTCGGCCTGGTCGATGGGGCGGCAAATGGAGTTCATGTTCAGCAGCGTCAGCGGAACAATGACAGCCATCAGGCACAGGGTGACGCCGGCAATCAGCCAAGCCACCTGATGCGCGGTGGTTTCCACTTTGACCCGGTTGCTTTCGGTGGTCTGTTGCAGTTCATCGGCCAGGTCCACCGCGATTTTCTGGGCTTTTTCAAAAACCGGGTCCAGTCGGCCGATATTGGCGGCGGCGACCTGGGCAGACGGGTATTTCATCTCCTCCAGCATCAGGGCCATGGGAAGAAAGTCGGTCCGGAATTGCTGCAGTTCCACCAGGGCCTGCGCCAGTTGCGTGCGCTGGGCATCGCGGGGCAGCAAAGGGGCAAGCGCCTTGACCGAGGTTTCAATCTGGGTGAATGCCACCGCCCAGGCGTCTTTGTATCTGCTGGCTTCCACACTGTTTTCGTACTGGATGACCATGTCCTTTTCGTTCTGGCGCAGACTGCTCATGGCTTGCCGCAAGCGGGCCACTTCAGTCAGCGAGGTCACGTCATGCGTGACCAGATCGCTGGTGATCGAGCTTGAATACAACTGGGCACTGACACCAATGGCACCGATCAACACCAGGGCCATCACCACGACGCCGATGGCGCCCCACATGCGAAAACGAATGCTGAAACGTCGCATCAAGGTATCAAGGTGCATAAAAATTTAAGAAAAGTTAGGAATGAAAGCTTCAAGCAAGCTTTAGGCCATGCGATTTGTTACAAAAATCCGTCAAGTGCGCAAATTTCACCACAGGCAACCGTGAATCAGGCCAACCCTGATGGCAGCAGGGTCAAAAAAGTTGATCAATTTTCGCTATCGAATTAGTAGCTGTCTGCGCACGGTCCACGGGGGCTAGAGACCTATTTGGCTCATAAATACTGGTTTCGCCCGCTTTGGCCAGCGAGCCCACGCGCACGCCCAGCAGGCGCAGGCGCTGGGTCAGGGGCACGCGCTTGAGGCACAGCCCGGCGATCTGGCGAATGGTTTTGGCATCGCCGGTGTAGTGGTCGATGGTTTGGTCGCGCGTGACGCTTTTGAAGTCGTCGTAACGCAGCTTGATGCCGATGGTTTTGCCGACATAGCCTTTGCGTTGCAAATCGTCGGCCACCTGTTCGCACAGGCGCGTGAAGAGGGCGCCCAGCTCGGCTTTGTCGCGCACGGCGTGCAGGTCGCGCTCGAACGAGGTTTCGCGGCTGATCGACACAGGCTCGCTTTCCAGCACGATCGGGCGCTCATCGCGGCCATGGGCGGCGTCATGCATCCAGGCGCCGGTTTTCTGGCCAAAGTGGTCGATCAGCCATTGCAGCTCTTTCGCGGCCAGTTGGGCGATGGTGGCCACGCCCAGGCTTTTGAGCTTTTCATCGGCCTTGGGGCCAATGCCGTTGATCTTGCGGCAGGCCAGCGGCCAGATTTTGGTCTCCAGATCGTCTTCAAAAACGATGGCGATGCCGTTGGGTTTGTTGAACTCGCTGGCCATTTTGGCCAGCAGCTTGTTGGGCGCCACGCCAACCGAGCAGGTCAGGCCGGTCTGCTCAAAAATGGTTTTCTGGATCAGGCGCGCCAGCACGCGGCCGCCTTCGCGCTGGCCGCCCGGCACGTCGGTGAAGTCGATGTAGACCTCGTCCACGCCCCGGTCTTCCATCAGCGGGGCGATGTCCAGAATGATGGCCTTGAAGGCGCGCGAGTACTTGCGGATCTCAGGGAAGTCCACCGGCAGCAAAATCGCCTGCGGGCACAGTTTGGCGGCTTTCATCAGCCCCAGTGCCGAGCCCACGCCGAACTGGCGCGCGGCGTAGGTGGCGGTGGTGATGACACCGCGGCCGGTGTAGCCCTGCAGCAGCGGGAATTCGCTCACCGGGATGCGGTGCAATGGCCGGTCGCCCTGGGCGTGCCGTAGCGCTTCGTCTTCGGCACGCCGGGCGCCGCCGATGACCACCGGCAGCCCTTTGAGCTGCGGGTAGCGCAGCAGCTCGACCGACGCATAAAAGGCGTCCATGTCGAGATGGGCAATGCGGCGTCTCCCGCGCGGCGGCGGGGCACTCACGACATGAAGATCCCGATCGCCATCAGCACCGGCGTCAGCAGGTTGATCCCCACATTGCGGCCCATGGCCGGCAGCAGGCGCTGCACGTCTTGCGCATGGTTCAGGACATCACGCGCGGTGGGCAGGGCGAGGGCCAGGCCCAGGGTGCCGAGCAAGGCGCCGGTGGGCAGCAGGTTCATCACCACGCCCAGCGGGATGCT
This sequence comes from Pseudomonadota bacterium, assembly GCA_040385425.1. Classification (GTDB taxonomy): domain Bacteria; phylum Pseudomonadota; class Gammaproteobacteria; order Burkholderiales; family Burkholderiaceae_C; genus Rhodoferax. The sequence goes on from JAZKHK010000197.1 coordinate 6,148, forward strand.
GGCAAACGCCAGCACCGTGAACACCGCATACCAGCGCGCTCCCGCGACCGGGCCGGCGGTGATGAGAATATGGCGGCGGCCCACGCGGCGGTCGGCGTCCACATCCGGGAACTGGTTGAGCAGCAGCAGGTTGTTGACCAGAAAGAACGGCACCAGCGACGCCATGGCGGCGGTGGCGGAGTACTCGCCGGTCAATGCCACCTGGGTGCCCAGAATCATCAAGGGGCCAAAGCCCAGGCCCGGTGCGATCAGGCAGAGCAGGGGGGAGCGGGTGATCCACTGGGTGTAGATCAGCACCAGCGCCACGCCTGCCAAGCCCAGCGGCAGCAAGGCCGGGCCGCGCAGCGTCACAAAATACACACCCACCGCCATGCTGATGCACAAGCTGCTAACGGCCATGGCGAGGGCGCTGCCTGCCAGTTCGGGGTGTTCTGGCAGTACACCGCTGCCGCCGCTGAAAGGCGTGCGCTGGGTCAGCGCGTCCAGCCCGCTGCGGAAATCCTGGTACTCATTGAGCGCATTGACGCTGATGTGGGCGGCCACGGCGCCCAGCAGCACCAGCAGCGCGTCGAGCAGGTTGACGTGGCCGTGGGTCCATTGCACACAGGCGATACCCAGCACGATGCAGGCCGGCGTCAGGACCAGAAAAGGAAGTCGCGCGGGCCCGAGCCAGAGAAAAGGTTTGTTCATGTCATGAGGATAGCGCGAACTTGAGCTGCGTCAGGTCAAGGTTTGGGGCCTGTGAAACGGGTTAAGCTGGAGCCTACGACACAAGGTTAATTTATATCAAATATGGATAAGCACTTTCTGACCCCCCTGTTCTCGCCCAAGTCCATTGTTGTGTTTGCCGGCAAGCCGGACGATCCAGCCTCGCAGACGCTGCAGGCGCAGGCTTTGCACCGCGCCCTGGTGGCGCAGCAGTTTTCGGGCACGCTGGTGTTTCTGGACATCAATGCCAGTGGCACGCTGGCCGATCTGGCCCACACGCAGGCCGATCTGGCCATCATCGCCATGCCGCCGGAGGAGGTCGAGTCGGCGCTCGAAATTGCCGGGCGCATCAAGTGCCGCGCCGCCATGGTGATCTCCGGTGGTATCAACGCCAGCCAGGCAGCCGAACTGCACAAGATTGCCCGCCGCGACGATATTCATCTGCTGGGACCGAATTGCCTGGGCTTTCAGCGTCCGCATCTGCAACTCAATGCCAGCGTGGCGGGCAGCATGTGCGCCAAAGGCCCGTTGGGGCTGGTTTCGCAATCGGGTTCGCTCACCGCGTCGATTCTGGACTGGGCGCAAAAAAACGGCGTCGGTTTCTCGACCGTGGTGTCCCTGGGACCCAATACCGCCGTCGATATGGCGCAGGTGCTCGATTTTCTGGCCGCCGATGCCAATACCCACAGCATCGTCGTCTATCTGGAAGGCATCAACAATTCACGCCGTTTCATGAGCGCCTTGCGGGCCGCAGCCAACGCCAAGCCGGTGGTGGTGCTCAAGGCCGGGCGCAAGCCCTCGGGCAACCGGGCCGCGCTCACGCATTCGGGCTCGATTGTGGGCAGCGACGATGTGTTTGACGCCGCCTTGCGCCGGGCCGGTGCAGTGCGGGTGCGCTCGTTTGTGGAATTGTTCTCGGCGGCCAAATGCCTGGCCTCGCGTTACCGCCCGGTCGGTCGCAGGCTGGCGATTGTCACCAATGGCGGCGGCCCCGGCGTGCTGGCGGCCGACTGGATTTGTGAAATCAAGCTGAAACTGGCCTGCCTCACGCCCGAGCAGGCGCAGGCCTTGCAACCCCAGCTGCCGCCCCTGGCCTCGCTGTGCGACCTGATCGATGTCTCGGAAGAAGCCGGGCCCGAGCATTTCAAGGCAGCGATTGATGCGGCGGCCAAAGCGAGCCAGATCGACGGCGTGCTGGTGATCTATTCCCCCAAAATGGGCATGGACAGCGCCATCATTGCCCATGCGCTGGTCGAGAGCCATAAACAGGTGGGCAAGCCCTTGCTGACCTGCCTGATGGGCGACGCCACGGTGGGCGAAGCCCGGCTGATTCTGAACGCCTCGGCCATTCCGACCTTTCGCACGCCGGAAGCGGCGGTGGGGGCTTTCGGCAACATCGCGTCGTTCTACCAGAACCAGCAGCTGCTGCAACAGACGCCACCGCCCTTGTCCAGCCTGGCCAAGCCCGATGTCGAAGGTGCCCGCATCCTGATCGAGAGCGTGCTGGCCGAGCGCCGCAAGGTGCTGACCGAGATGGAATCCAAGGCCTTGCTGGCGGCTTTCCATATTCCGGTCACCAAGACCATTCTGGCGCGCAGCGTCAACGAAGCGATCATGATCGCGACCCAGCTGGGCTTCCCGGTGGCGCTCAAGATCGATTCGCCCGATATCAGCCACAAGTCGGATGTGCAGGGCGTGGCGCTCAACATCATGAACGCGGTGGGCGTGCGCGACACCTATGTCGAAATGGTGCAGACGGTGGCCCGTTTGCAGCCCAAGGCGCGCATCAATGGCGTCACCATCCAGAACATGTCCAGCCAGAAGCGCGGGCGCGAAGTGTGCGTCGGCCTGGTGACCGATGACCCGTTTGGTCCCGTGATTGCCTTTGGCGCGGGTGGCACCATGATCGAGTTGATCAATGACCGGGCCATGGAGTTGCCGCCCCTGAACCAGTTTCTGGCACACCGCCTGATCGAGCGTTCACGTGTGGCCGAGACCTTGGGCGAGTGGCGCGGTGCCGCCCCCGTCAACATGGATGCGCTGGAGCAGGTGCTGCTGCGGGTGTCTGAAATGGTGTGCGAGCTGCCGCAACTGCGCGAGATGGACATCAACCCCATCATCGTGGACGAATCCGGGGCCGTGGCCGTCGATGCCCGCATCGTGATTGAGAACGCCCCGCCTTCGGCACGCAACTACAACCACCTGGCCATCCTGCCGTACCCGTCCCAGCATGAGCAGGTGTGGCCCCTCAGCGGTGGCGGCGAATACATCGTTCGGCCCATCCACCCGGATGACGCGAGCATGCTGCAAACCTTTGTGCGCAGTCTGTCGCCCGAGAGCCGTTATTTCCGCTTTGTCTCCAGCATGCAGGAGCTGCCCGCCACCATGCTGGCGCGTTTCACGCTGATCGACTATGACCGCGAAATGGCGCTGGTCGCCGTGTGCCGCGAACGCCGCTCGGGCGAGGACGGTCGAGTGACCGAAGCAACCCGCATGGTGGGCGTGTCGCGCTACATCACCAACCCGGACCGCACCAGTTGCGAGTTCTCGCTGGTGGTGTCGGATGAATTCAAGGGCAAGGGCCTTGGGTCGCGCCTGATGCTGTCGATCATGGACTTTGCCCGTGAAAAAGGCTTGACCGAGATTGAAGGCCTGGTGCTGGCCAAAAACCCCAACATGCTCAAGTTGATGAAGGGGCTGGGCTTTCAGATCAAGCCGTTTGCTGAAGATGAAGACTTCAAGCTGGTGACGCAGCTGCTTTAAACCGTTGAGGACAGCGCCAGGGCGCTTCGCAGCACCTGGCCTGTCCCCTCATGTTTCCTCCGCCAGGTTTCAGGTCGGATACGTGCCCGGCAGCAGGATGCTTTTGTCCACGGTGCCAATTTTGGTGTGGCCGCAAAACGCCATCGTCAAGTCCAGCTCGCGGTGGATGATTTCAAGCACTTTGTCCACGCCTTCTTCGCCCATCGCGCCCAGGCCGTACAAAAAGGCGCGGCCAATGTAGGTGCCTTGCGCACCGAGGGCGCGGGCCTTGAGCACGTCCTGGCCGGAGCGGATGCCGCCGTCCATGTGCACTTCAATTTGCTTGCCGACCGCGTCCACGATCTGCGGCAGGGCGCGGATCGAGGATTCGGCGCCGTCAAGCTGGCGTCCGCCGTGGTTGGATACGATCAAGGCGTCGGCACCGGAGTCCACCGCCAGTCGCGCGTCTTCCACGTCCTGGATGCCCTTCAGGATGATCTTGCCGCCCCAGCGTTTCTTGATCCATTCCACATCGCCCCAGTTCAGGGCCGGGTCAAACTGCTTGGCGGTCCATTCGCTCAAAGAACCCATGTTGTCCACGCCTTTGACGTGGCCGATGATGTTGCCGAAGCCGTGGCGTTTGGTGCCCAGCATGCCCAAGCCCCAGCGCGGCTTGCTCATCATGTTGATGATGTTGGCGATGGTGAGCTTGGGCGGGGCGGAGAGGCCGTTTTTCAGGTCTTTATGGCGCTGGCCCAGAATCTGCAAATCCAGCGTGATGACCAGGGCCGAGCAGTTGGCGGCTTTGGCGCGGTCAATCAGGCGCTCGATGTAGGCGCGGTCCTTCATGACATACAACTGGAACCAGAACGGGTGGCCGCCGGTTTCTGCCGCCACGTCTTCAATCGAGCAAATGCTCATGGTGGAGAGCGTGAACGGAATGCCGAATTTCTTGGCGGCGCGGGCCGCCTTGATCTCGCCGTCGGCATGTTGCATGCCGGTGAGTCCGGTGGGTGCGATCGCTACCGGCATTGCCACGGGCTGGCCGATCATGGTGGTCGCGGTGCTGCGGTTTTCCATGTTCACGGCCACGCGCTGGCGCAGCTTGATGGTCTGGAAGTCGTCCGAATTGGCGCGGTACGTGCTCTCGGTCCACGAGCCGGAGTCGGCGTAGTCGTAAAACATGCGGGGCACACGTTGTTGCGCCAGTACGCGCAGGTCTTCGATGTTGGTGATCACGGGCATCAAGGTCTCCTTATGTTGGGCTGGATATTACGGGCTAGTCCGTCGTGGCAGTTTGAAATCTGGTGCCGGCTGTTTGAAATTGTTTGATACAGGTCCGCGCGACCGGTTGCAACGGGTGCGCTGAACCGAAGGCACTTGTGCATGGCGCAACCGCACTGCGGGTTTGACGGCTGGATTTTCAGACTGAATCCGGCAGGCGGACCTCAAGAGGGCGCTGACGATACCACAGGCCAATGGCAGCAACAAAAAGCGATTTCCTGAAAACAGGACGGCGGCTACGAAGGCTGTTTTTGTGCCAGTCTTCAAACCCTGGAGATTTCAAGGTAGTCGATTTTTTTCTTGATATCGGCATCCGAGTCTGCATAACTGAGTGCAATGGCGTGAAAGTTTTCCTCAATCGCCATAAAGGCTTGCACGATGTCGGGGTCAAAATGCCGGCCACTGGTTTGCTGGATGATCTCCAGCGCTTGTTCATGAGAGAACGGTTCCTTGTAAACACGGCGACTGATCAGGGCATCGTAAACATCCGCCACGGCCATCAGACGGGCGGAGATGGGGATTTGATCGCCCTTCAGTCCTTCAGGGTAGCCGCTGCCATCCCATTTTTCCTGGTGCGAATAGGCAATTTCCTTGGCCAGCGTCAAAAAGGGCACGTCGGCCCCCAGTTCCTGCTCTGCATGGGCGATGGCATCACGACCCAGGGTGGTGTGGGTCTTCATGATTTCGAACTCTTCTGCCGTCAATTTCCCTGGTTTGAGCAAAATGCGGTCAGGAATACCTACTTTGCCAATGTCATGCAAGGGGGCTGACTTGAACAGCAGGCCGATGTTCTGCACCGTCAGAAAACTGGCAAAACGCGGGTGGGTTGATAACTTCCAGGCCAGTGCCTTGACATAGCGCTGGGTACGCCGGATATGGTTGCCGGTGTCTGAATCCCGGGTTTCCGCCATGGAGGCCATGGCCAGAATGGTCACATCCTGAACGGCGATGACCTCGCGGGTACGCTTGGCCACTTCGGTTTCGAGAAAATCGTTCTTGTCGCGCAAAAAATCGGCGGAGGCTTTGAGCGTGAGATGGGTATGCACCCTGGCCAGCACAATGGGGGGACTGACCGGCTTGGTGATGTAGTCCACGGCACCCAGCTCAAAGCCCATTTTTTCATCTTCAACCTCGGTCTTGGCCGTCAGGAAAATAACCGGAATCTCACGCGTGGCGGGATTGGCCTTGAGTCGGCGGCAGACCTCATAGCCATCAATGCCCGGCATCATGATGTCCAGCAAAATCAGATCGGGCGGATTCTCGGAGCTGGCGATCTTCAGTCCCTTTTCACCATTGTTGGCGCCTTTGACCTTGTATTTATCTTTCAGCAAAGCTTGCATCAAAAACAGGTTGTCCGGTGTGTCATCCACCACAAGCACCGTGGCTTTTTCAGGCAAATAGAGCGGGTTGTCGGTCATTTTTTTCTTTCGGGTTGGGTGAGTTCAATATGCCGAATGGCCGCTGCAGCTCTCAGGTGTTGCAAGCCCGCCTCATAGTCAAAGCGGCGGATGGCCGCCTCCATCTCGTTGTAAAAGTCCTCGCCCAAGGCAGATTTGAGCAGGCTGTCATGTTCGTTGATCATGTCGCTGGCAGCCAAATCGTCTTCCTCCAGCAGGGTCGATAACTGGCTGCAAATGGTCGTGATTTTTGCGTTGTCAGCCCAGGTGAATTTCTGCAACTTTTCCTCCACCGGCAGCTTGGCCTGCAGCTCCGACAGCATCGGCTGCAACACCTGCTCGCAAGACAGAATCAGCGCCAGGATGCCGCCCTCGGCGTGGCGCTGGTGAATGGCCGTTTCCAGGGCGGTTGCCGCCTGCTGGACCGAGCCCAGGCTGATGTTGCCCGCCACGCTTTTGAGGGTGTGCGCCAACCGCTCGGCCGTCGTCCAATCCCCGTTATGCAAGGCGGCCTTCACGTCCTGCAATACCGACTTCTGTCCGGTGACAAACTTGCGCAGCATGGACAGGTAAAGGCTCTTTTTACCCAGCACGCGGCGCAGGCCGGCGGCTTGATCCAGGCCCTCAATCACCGGCAATTCAATATCTGCCTGATAAGCCACATGCTGGGGCAGGGTGCGCCCCATCGACGCCCGGGGCTGGATCCACTTCAGGAGGCTCTTGAACAAGTCTTGAGGCTCGATGGGTTTTGCCACATGGTCATTCATGCCGGCGGCCAGGCAGTCCTCACGGTCAGCCTGCATGGCGTTGGCCGTCATGGCCACGATCGGTAATTCTTTGAGCTGGGGCAGCGCCCGTATTTTTCGGGTGGCGGTCATCCCGTCCATCACCGGCATCTGCATGTCCATCAACACAATGTCGTAGCTGGCCGCTTGAACTTTATCGAGCGCCACCTGGCCGTTTTCGGCCAGATCGACAATAAAGCCCGCATCGCGCAACAGTTCGGTAGCGACCTCCTGGTTGAGTTCGTTGTCCTCCACCAGCAGGATGCGCGCGCCTTTGATGTCAGCCAGGGACTCCTCGGCGGCACTGGGTGCATCCACGAGCTGACGAATCTTGGGCGGTGCATCACCCAGCACGCGCACGACGCAGTCAAACAGCAAGGAGGCACTGACTGGCTTGATCAAGACGTCTTCAATCCCCGCATCTTCGGCACTTTTCAGGACCTCTTCGCGGCCATAGCCGGTCACCAACACCAGGCGCGGCATGACGGTGAGCGGTCGTTCGCGGACTTTTCTCGCCAGCTCCGTACCATTCATGACCGGCATTTGCCAGTCAAGAAACAGCATTTCATAAGGCTTGGCCTGGGCTTCGGCCCGGTCAATGGCATCCATCGCGGCCCGGCCGGAGTCCACCTGGTCCACCTGCAATTGCAAGCTGCCCAGCATGTCGGTCAGCAGCAAGCGGGCACTCTCGTTGTCATCCACCACCAGCACCCGCTTGCCGCAGAGGTCGCTGCTCAACGCCAGGGTGCGAGGCAAGGCCTGGCCTTTGCCTAATCTGGCGGTAAACCAGAAGGTGCTGCCTTTGCCGCGTTCGCTGACCACCCCGACCTCGCCATTCATGAGGCTGGCGAGCTGTTTTGAAATGGCCAGGCCCAGGCCGGTGCCGCCAAATTGCCGCGTGGTCGAGTCATCCGCCTGCTGAAAACTCTGGAACAGTTGCGCCGTCTGGGCCTGCGTCAAGCCAATGCCGGTGTCTTTGACCGCGCCGTAAAGCAACACGTTGTCTTCAGACGTTTCCTTCAGGGTGATCTGGATATGGATCTCCCCCTCGGTGGTGAACTTGACGGCATTGTTGGCGTAGTTGACCAGTATTTGCCCCAGCCGCAAAGGGTCCCCGATGAGGTAGTTGGGAACCTCTTTGTCGATGTCGAATACCAACTCCAGTCCCTTGGCAAATGCCTTCTCGGAAATCAGGCTGGCGACGTTGTCCAAGACCTTGTCGAGTTCAAACTCGATTCTTTCGATGTTGAGTTTTCCGGCTTCAATTTTTGAGTAATCCAGAATGTCATTGATGATGCCCAGCAGATGCTGGCTCGAACCCTGGATTTTCTTGATGTACTCACGCTGGCGTTGCGTCATGTCGGTCTTCAGCACCAGATACGACATGCCAATAATGGCATTCATGGGGGTGCGAATTTCATGGCTCATGTTGGCCAGGAAGGTGCTTTTGGCGCGATTGGCGCCTTCGGCGACCTCCTTGGCCTGTCGCAGCACCTCGGCCGCAGCACGCTCAATGGTGATGTCTTCAAGGACGCCTAGCTGCTGGGTGGGGGTCTGTTGAAACAGCCGGCCGGTGATGCGTGCCCAAAACCGGCTGCCGTCTTTTCTGACCAGTTCCAGCTCTGGCTGGGAAATATCACCTTTGAGCGCCTGGCTGTAAAGCAATTGCCCCATCACCAGATAGGCGTTTTCATCGACATACCAGATGCGCGTTAATTGCCCGTCCATTTCTCCAGGCTGGTATCCCAGCATCTCTTCCATTTTTCGGTTGCAGTGCAAAATTCGGCGATCTTGCATAAGGACGATTCCCACCGTCACGGTATCAAAAATGGCACGTTGTTCGTCATGGGCTTCGCGCAGGCTGAGCTGCTGCTGCACCAGCGCCTGGCTGGTCTCCACCAGTTTGGCCGTGCGTTGCTCAACCAGCACTTCGAGATTGTTGCGCTCGGCCTCCAGCGCTGCTTTGGCCGCCGTTCTGTCGGCATTGGCTACGCGAAAAGCCACGACGGCAGCGGCCATGCCGCCCGTCAGGCCCTGGGGATGGTGGGCCAGTTTTGTGACTGCGGTGAAGTCCTGCTCGGACACCTCTTTTTCATCACCTTTTTCCAGTTGACTCAAGGCTCGAGCCAGCAGAGAGAGTCGCCCGGACAGCAGCATGGCGGCAAAGAACCAGGCAATGATGCCCGCCACTGTCGCGCTCAAACCGATCAACTGGGTGCGACGGGTGTAGGCCGCCAGTTCGGTCTCCATGGCGACCAGATTTTCGAGCGAGTCGGCGGTGAAATCAACATTGATTTTCTGTGCGCGCTCGGCGAAAGCATAGTATTGCTCGTTCGCCTGACTGGCGTAGCGTGCCGCCACCGAAGGTTCAATGGCAATCATGTCCGTCGCTCTCACGACATAGTTGCGATAGGCCGCGAACTGCAACAAGGCCTCTTCGAACTCGGTGGACTGCGTGTCAGCATGGGAGGTGGCAAACAGTTTCTGGATTCTCACATCCAGCCTGGCAAGCCGATCCACCATGTCGCCATGTAGCTTGTAGGCGGTCGACTCGTCGAGATTCCCGGAGCGGGCTCGTACCAGCACGGCGGCTAAATCTTGCTGCTGCATCAGCATTTCAAAACTTAGCTGAGAGGCTTCAACCGCGATGTGTAAATTGGCCGCCTGTCTGGCATTGCCAACATTTTGCATATTCCGAAAGCCGGATATCGAGATGAAATAGAAGGTCGCACCCAAGGCGAAGAAAAATGCCACGGGCAAAAAAAAGTAAAACAGGAACCGTGATCTTCCCCGCAGAAACAGGCCAGGGCGAGACATCAAGATGAGCACCTCATAGAAGCCTTTCAAGGAGAAGAATGGATCACAAAGTAACTTAATTAATCAGTTGGGGCCACATCGATGGATGAATGCTGGCGACGTATTCAAAACGGCCGTCACCCAGCGGGCGAAGCACCACGACCGTTGCTTCCGGCTTGACGAAGTAGCCCATCAGGTCGGCCATGTTGGGGGCGTGCGCCACCAGCACCCGGTTGGTGCCCGGCGCCACCGGGGTGGAGACCAGCTGACGTGTCATGGCAATGATGGGTTTTTTCTCTTCGCTGGTGAGGTTGCCCGGGTACATCAGGTTGGGCTCCTGCCTGAGCTTGTCGCCGAGATAAGCAAAAGCCAGTTGCGCTGATTCACGGGCACGGCACAGTGGGCTGTGAATGACCTCGGCTACAGGGATTTTGGCTTGGCGCAGGTACTTGCCGACCTGGGTCACGATCTTGCGCCCTTCCTCATTCAAAGGTCGCTGCGTGGCGCAATCATTGAGGTCTATCTTGGGGACCGCATCGGCCTTGCTGTTATCCGTGTTGCCATGCCGCATGTACAACACGAAACCGCCGGATCGCAATTCATTCAGCAGTGTCTTGGTGGGCAGGATTTCAACGAAAACAGGCGCATTGGCTGGCGCTTGGGCAAAAGCCGCAGTGGCGATCGTTGAAATGAAAAATGAAATTGCATGTGCTTTAAGTTTGCGCAATATCAATAAGCTCATATTTTCTCCCTTTGGACCCGAGGATAGTCTATCGTCGTCTGAGGCCGCCCCCGAGTCAAGACGTCGCTCTTGCGTAAGACGCTGCTGCCTTCATGGAAAAAGGCCGGTTCAATAGAGTAAAAAAGTTGCGCTAGACTGCCTTGGCTGCCGATAGCGGCAGGCGTTATGTGCGCAAGCATTCAAAAAAACAGGGGGAATCAGCATGGTGATCTGGGGCGCGATCTGGGGGGCTATTCTGGGTTTCTTCATGAGTCGTTATGACTCGGAAGTAGGCGCTCTGCTGGGCGCGGCGCTGGGTGCGGTGGCCGGGCGCACCTTGCGCGACGCCATTCGCCGTGAAATCGAGATACAGCGGGCGACATGGGGACCGACACCCGTCACGGCAACACCAGCAGCACACGCAAAGGCGCCGGCAACAGCCACCAAAGCTCCTGCTCCAAAGGATGAAGAGTTTTTCCCAGGCCAGCCATGGGAACGTGACACCGGACCGGATACCGTTCCCCTTCACCCAGGCAAAGCGGCCAGTTCTGTTACCGCCAGCGCTGCCACCGACCAGGAGCTGGACGATCTCTGGCCGCCCACGACCTCCGCCACCCCGTCCGGCCCCGACTGGGTCAGCTGCCTGCAGGCTCGGGGAAGGGATTGGCTGCTGGGCGGCAACACCATCGTGCGCATGGGCGTGCTGGTCTTGTTTGTGGGGTTGGCGTTTCTGGCCAAGTTCGCCATCGACAACGCCTTGCTGCCGCCTGAGTTGCGGCTGGCCGGTATCGGGCTGGCCGGTATTGGCCTGTTCGTGTTCGGCTTTCGCTTGCGGGCACAAGCGGCCGACAAGCTGGCCTATGCTTTGACGCTGCAAGGCGCCGGGGTGGCGGTGCTCTACCTCACCGTGTTCGCCGCTTTCCGGCTTTACCAGTTCTTGCCCGCAGGCGCGGCGTTTGCCCTGCTGGCCCTGATTTGCGCCTTCTCGACGGCGATTGCCTTGCTGCAAAACTCGATGGCCATGGCCTTTATCGGTTTTGCCGGAGCCTTTGCCGCGCCCATCCTGGCGTCCACCGGGCAGGGCAGTCATGTCGGGCTGTTCAGCTACTACCTGCTGTTGAACGTGGCGATTGCCGCCGTCGCCTGGCTGCGCGCCTGGCGCCCCTTGAATCTGCTGGGTTTCTTTGCCACTTTCGGCGTGGCCACCTTGTGGGGCGTTCTCAAATACCAGCCGGATCAGTTGGCCAGCACCGAGCCGTTTTTGATTGCCTTCTTCCTGATCTACGTGGTCGCCAGCCTGCTCTACGCCACGCGCCATTCGCTGGCGCCCAAGCAAGCAGTCGATGCCACGTTGATCTTTGGCACGCCGCTGGTGGCTTTTGGCTTGCAGGCCGGTCTGGTGCACCACATCGAGTACGCCACGGCGTTTTCTTCGCTGGCCTTGGGCGCGTTTTATCTGGGCCTGGGTGCCTGGGCGCTCAAGCGCCAGACCGAATCCAGTGACGTCGGCCGCTGGCTGGCCGAGTGTTTTGTGGCGCTGGGTCTGGGCTTTGTCACACTGGCTGTGCCGCTGGCGCTGGACGCCCGCTGGACCTCGGCCGTGTGGGCCGCCGAAGGCGCTGCGGTGTACTGGATGGGGCAACGCCAGGGCCGCTGGTTGGCCCGTGCCATCGGGCTGGCCTTGCAGGGGTTTGCCGCCCTGTCGTACCTGAGCGTGCTGGACCAGGCGCAGGTGGCGAACTGGCCTTTTGCCAACCCGGCGTTCATCGGCGCCTTGTTGCTGGCCGCTTCGGCGCTGGGCTTGGCCCACTGGTCGCGTCAGGCCCATGCCTTGTCGCAGGCTGCATCGTCACCTCTGGTGCGCCAGTTTGAATTGCTGGAGCGGCAACTGTCGCCAGTTTTGTTCTGGGTCGGTTTCCTGTGGTGGCAGTTTGCGCTGGGGCAGGAGATCGGCCGTCACGTCCTCAATGCCGAAGGGCTGATGATGCCGGTGCTGTCGCATGCCCTGCAGACCAATCTGCACATGCTGGCTTGGGTCGGCAGCGCTTTTGCGGCTCACCATCTGGCCTTGCCAGCCCGCGTGCAGACCTGGCCGATTGCCGCCACGCCCGCGTGGTTTGCGCTTCCCGTCATGCTGCTGACGGCATTCGCGGGCATGGTCCAGTTGGGCCATGTTTTCCAGGACGGTGGCTGGCTGGTGTGGCCGGTGGCCCTGGTCTTGCATGCCGTGATGCTGCGCCATCTGGACGCGGGTACTCCCCAGCGATGGTGGTCCTGGGTGCACAGTGGCGGCGTCTGGCTGGTGCTGCTGCTGGCCGGCAATCTGCTGCTGTGGGCAGTGCAGCGGGCCGAGTTGCACCACACCTCCTGGGCCTCGGTTATTTTGCTGGTGGCAGGCATCGGCGTGCTGCTGGCCATGTCGCCAAAATCCTGGTTTGACCCCGACAGCAACGCCCGCACGCGCTGGCCGCTGGACCGGTTTGCCACGGCCTACCTCTGGCGCGCGCTGGCCCCGGTGGCAGTGATGGTGGCTCTGGGCTGCCTGGCGGTGGCGGTGCACTCCAATGGCAACGCCCGTCCGCTGCCTTATGTGCCCTTGCTTAATCCGACTGACTTGAGCGTGGCGCTTGGCCTGGCGGCTTGCGCCCTGTGGCTGATGCGTTTGCGACAGAGTGCGCTGGCGCTGCCCGCGCTGGCACGCCATGCACGTCTGCCGCTGGTGCTGATCGCCATTGCGTTCATTGCCATCAACACGGTCTGGCTGCGGGTCGCGCACCAGTTTGCCGGCGTGCCCTGGGATGCAGAGCGTTTGTTCCATTCCTTCCTGGTGCAAGCCGGTTATTCGATCCTGTGGACCTTGATCGCGCTGGGGCTGATGGTGGTGGCTCACCGGCGCCAGGCGCGTCCGGTCTGGATGGGCGGTGCCGCCTTGTTGGGCCTGACTGTGCTCAAGCTGTTCCTGGTGGACTTGTCTAACCGCGGTGGTTCCGAACGCATTGTGGTGTTCATCGCCGTGGGCGTGCTGATGCTGGTGGTGGGCTACTTTGCGCCCATGCCCCCGGCGACGCAAGCCAAACCATTGAAAGAGGTGAACGCATGAGGCCCGTGTTTCGTTATGCCCTGTTATTACTGACAAGCACCCTGGTGGTTGCTCCTGGATGGGCGCTCGATGCCCCCGCGCCCGCCGACTTTGCTTGGCGTGCCACGCTAACGCCGCCTGCCGGCGCCAGCATGGCGCGTGTGAGCTTGCCGCCCGAGGCCCTGCTGCAACTGCAAAGCAGCGACGCACGCGATGTGCGGGGGTTCAATGCCGGGGGCGAAGCCGTGGCTTTTGCGTTCACGGCGCCTGCCGGGGCCACGCCCGACCCGGTGCCGGTGAACACCCGCGCTTACCCTGCCCATCCCCTGTTTGCCGCGGCCCGCGGCCAGCGCCCTGCCAAAGGAGCGCTTGAAGTTCATCTCGATCAAAACGGCAGCCAGAGTTCGGTCTGGGTCCGCTTGGCCGACAAGGCCGATGTGGCCGGCACCGCGCCAGCTTCTGCCACGTCGTTGCAGTCAGCCCTGTTTGACACGCGAACTGAAAAACAGCCGCTTACCGCCCTGAGCCTGCAGGCCGAGCTGCCCGCCAATGCCCTGATTCACTTCACGGTGGCGACCAGCCCGGACCTGGCGCACTGGACCCGGGTGGCGGTCAGCGGCCCGCTCTTTCGCTTCGACGGCGCGGGCGCTCCTGCCAGCCAGACGCTGGAACTGCTGCAGCCCCTGCGCCTTGAAGACCGCTACCTGCGCCTGGGCTGGGAAGGGCAGGGCGATGTGCGCTTGAGCAGCGTCACCGGCCGCGTGGCGCCTGCCATGCAGCCACCGGCCCGCGTGCGTGCAGCGCTGCCCGCCGGGGTGGCGGACGGCAGTACCGGCATGAACTGGCCGATTGGCTTTGCCACGCCGATAGCGGCCCTGCACTTAACCGTTTCACGCAACAACACGCTGATCCCGGTGAGAATTTTGGGCCGCAACGACGCCGCCCAAGCCTGGCGCCTGCTGGCCCAGTCCGTGGTGTACCGCGTGGGAGAGCCGGGGCAGGAAAAGAGCAACCCCCCGGTGGCCTTGGGCGGTGCGTCGCTGCGCTGGCTGCGGGTGGAGGCGACCAACGGCATGGCGCTGCCGGGGCCGGACTTGCAGGCCACAGCGGAGTTCACGCCGGTTGAGCTGGTTTTTCTGGCCACGGGCCAGGCGCCGTTTGAACTGGCAGTGGGCCGTAGCAGCACCCCGGCCGCCGCGGTGCAGCCCTCACTGATCAGCTCGGTGGTGACGGGTAAGCTGGCGGATTTGCCGGTGGCCAGCCTGTCGAACATGCGTCTGGCGAAAAGCACACCGGTGGACGCGGCCCTTCAGCGTTGGCTGCCCGCTGGCCTGGAGCAGCGCAGTGTGATGCTGTGGGCGGTTCTGCTGCTGGGGGTCGGGGTGCTGGCGGCGGTGGCCTATGGCCTGTATCGCCAGCTGTCAGCCAAGTCGGCCAGCGCTTAGTCCCCGAAACACACGCCCAGGTCGCGCCCGGTCTGCAGCGTGTCGCTGTCCGGCGGCACGGCTTTCATGCGCCCGGCGACTTCTTCCAGGTTGACGTAGTTCACGTTGGGGAAACCCAGCGCGACCATCACGCCCGACAGGCCTTCATCCAGCGCACGCACGGCCGCCGCGCCAAAACGCAAGGCCGCCAGCCGGTCGAATGAGGTCGGGCTGCCGCCACGCAGCAAGTGACCCAGCACCACGGTGCGCGCGTCTTTGCCGGTGCGCAGGGCCAGCTCCCGGGCCACGTGTTCGCCCATGCCGCCCAGACGCTCTGCGTGCCCGATTTCGGCCGGCGCCAGTAATTCATGGTGACCGTGACGCGGCAGCGCCCCTTCGGCCACGACCACCAGGGTGTGCATGCGCCCATCGGCGTCGCGGTGCCGGATCTTGTTGACCACCTGTTCCAGATCAAAGGGAATCTCGGGGATGAGAATCGCGTGCGCCCCGCCTGCGATGCCCGCATGCAGTGCAATCCAGCCCGCATAGCGCCCCATCACCTCCACCACCATCACCCGGTGATGGCTCTCGGCAGTGGTGTGCAGACGGTCCAGGCACTCGGTGGCAAACGACACCGCCGTGTCAAAACCAAAGGTGGTGAAGGTTTTGTCCAGGTCGTTGTCGATGGTCTTGGGCACGCCCACCACGCGCAGGCCCTTGCGGTGCAGCTCATTGGCAATGGTGAGCGAGCCATCTCCGCCGACCGACACCAGCGCATCGATGCCCTCGCGCTCGAAATAGTCCAGGATCTCGCCGGAGCGGTCTATTTCCCCGATCGAGCCATCGGGCAGGGTGATGGGATAGTGAAACGGGTTGCCCTTGTTGGTGGTGCCCAGGATGGTGCCGCCCAGGTGGGCAATGCCGCGCACCTGATCGCGCGTGAGCAACTCCACCCCGCCTTTGGGGTAGCGCTCGGGTTGCAGGATGCCGCTGAAGCCGTCCCGAATGCCGACGCACTCCCAGCCCCGGTTGGCGGCTGCCGTGACGGTGGCGCGGATCACTGCATTGAGGCCGGGTGCATCACCCCCGCCGGTACAGATGGCGATGCGTTGAATGGGACGGGTCATGACAATTTCCTGCAGAGGCGATGAAGTCCGCAGGATAAGGCATAAATTGCCGGCTTCCCGGCGCGGCGCCGGCTCAGCCGGGCTTGATGTTGTGGTTCCGGTGAAAAAAGTTTTCCGGGTCGTACTGTGTTTTTATTTTGGCAAGCCGCGCGTAGTTCTCGCGTCCGAAGCCTGCCTTCAGGCGTTCTTCGCCCTCATCCCCGATGAAGTTGAGGTAAACCGTGCCGCTGGACCAGGGTTGGAGGTCGGCGCGGACGTCATGCGCCCATTGTTTGGCGCGCTCGTCATCGGCGGGGTTCTGCCACAGGCCGAAGGGGTGGATGACCCACGGAGCATGCCGCCACGGCACCGGGTAGTGCACCGGCCCACGTTCCACCGCGCCGCCCTGGGGAAAAAGAACGTGCTGCGATGCCGAGGGCACGACCATGTCATCGGCCCGGGCGCAGAACCGGTCGATCGCTTCATCCGGCAAGGCGTCCAGGTATTCGGCGGACCAGTAGTTGCGCAAGCCGGGCGGGTCGTCCAGCATGCTCTGGAGCTGGGCGTAGGGCATCTCGGCCACCATTTCGCCTTCATGCCCGAGCGCCAGCATGGGGGCGGCCACCTCGCGCGCTTCGGCCTCCCGTCCCGTGTAGACCACCAGCACCGCGAGCGCGAGCTGGCCCACCAGAGACGCGGGGACGAAGGGCTCGGCCGGCGCGGTCAGGTACAGCAGGCCGCCGCCGACCTCGTCGGGCGCCGTCGTCATGAAATCGCGGTAGGCGCGCATGACATGGGGGCCCTCCTGCGGCGGCCACAGCAGTAGCGCGGCCGTCACCACGGGCAGGGCGTGCAACTGGAACATGAACGAGGTGGCCACGCCGAAGTTGCCGCCGCCGCCGTGCAAGGCCCAGAACAGCTCCGGTTTCTCGTCCTCGCTGCACAGGATGATGTTGCCGTCGGCCGTGACGAGTTCGACCGACAGGAGGTTGTCGCAGGCCAGCCCGAATTTGCGGTCAAGCCAGCCGCCGCCACCGCCCAGGGTAAAACCGCCGACCCCGGTGGTGGACACCCGCCCGCCCGTGGTGGCCAGGCCATGCCGCCCGGTGGCCTGATCCAGATCGCTCATGGTGGCGCCGCCGGCCACGATGGCCGTTCGCGCCTCGGGATCGACCAGCACGGTGTTCATGCGCCGCAGGTCAATCACGAGGCCGCCGTCGGTGAGGGCGTTGCCTGCCACACTGTGCCCGCCGCCCCGCACGGCTACCTCCAGCCCCTGCCGGCGTGCGAAATGCACGGCGCCCACCACATCAAGCACATGGGCGCACTGGACGATGGCGCCCGGACGGCGATCAATCATGCCGTTGAAAATCTTGCGTGCCTCGTCGTAATCGGGGTCGCCGGGGACCAGGAGGGGGCCGGTGAATTTCTTGCGCTGGCTTTCAAGATCAGCTTGGCTGATCCGGGTCGTTGTCTCATTCATATCCGTGCTCCATTTCCGGTCGGCGACAAGCTGACCTCCAAGAACGCAAGGTTTGAGTATGAAAATAAATTCAGGCAATACAAGCAGGTTCAATTTGAGAAATCGCAAGGAACGCGCAAGCGCAGAGGGGACGATGGACGTGTCTCGCCATATCGAAGGAGAAAACCATGACCGACACCCTGCATCACCCCGACCCCCAGCTTGACCTGGTTCTGGAGCGCACGGTTGACATTGCTCCCCCGCTCCTCTGGGCCGCGTGGACCCGGCCGGAACACATCAAACACTGGTTCACGCCAGCGCCCTGGCAAACGGTGGGTTGCGAGATCGACTTGCGTCCCGGCGGCCTCTTTCAAAGCGTCATGCGCGCACCCAACGGGCAGGAGCAAACCCATACCGGTTGCTATCTTGAAATTGTCGAAAACGAAAAACTGGTCTGGACCGATGCGCTGGGGCCGGGTTACCGGCCCGCCGCGCAGCCCTTTGTGACGGCCTTCATCACGCTGCAAGCGCAGGGGGCGGGCACCCGGTACACCGCCCTGGTCAAGCATGCCGACGCTGCCACCCGCAAAAAGCACGAAGAGATGGGTTTTGCCCAGGGCTGGAACACAGCCCTCGACCAACTGGTCGCGTACATGAAAAGCCTGTAGGGGCGCACTTCAAGGAGTACTCGCATGAAACCACGCATCACCGTGATCACCCTGGGTGTTGATGATCTGGCGCGCGCAGTCCGCTTCTACCAGGATGGGCTGGGGTGGCAGACCGAAGGCATCATGGGCCAGGAGTTCGAGTACGGCGCGGTCGCCTTTTTTGACCTGCAGGCCGGTCTCAAGCTGGCGCTGTGGCCGCGCCAAAGCCTGGCCCGGGATTCAGGTCTGGCG
>JAZKHK010000198.1:0-13332 GCA_040385425.1 Pseudomonadota bacterium
CCGTTTTGAGCGTTCACCACTGGACAGACCGCCTGTTCAGCTTCACCACCACGCGCGATCAGGCGCTGCGCTTTTCCAATGGGCATTTCACGATGATCGGCCTGCGCACCGAGGGCGGCAAACCGCTGCTGCGCGCCTACAGCATCGTCAGTGCCAACTACGAAGACCATCTGGAGTTCCTGAGCATCAAGGTGCAGGACGGCCCGCTGACCTCGCGTCTGCAGCACATCAAAGTGGGCGACAAGATCATCGTCGGGCGCAAACCGACCGGCACCTTGCTGATCAATTATTTGTTGCCCGGCAAGCATCTGTACCTGATCGGCACCGGAACCGGGCTGGCGCCGTTCCTGAGCATCGTGCGCGACCCTGAAACCTATGAACGCTTTGAGAAAGTCATTCTGGTCCATGGTGTGCGCGATGTGGCGGAACTGGCCTACCGTGATTACCTGATGAATGAGCTGCCGGACAATGAGTTTCTGGGCGAGATGGTGACCAAGCAATTGCTGTACTACCCCACCGTCACACGCGAAGCTTTTGTCAATCAAGGCCGTGTCACCACGCTGATGGAATCCGGAAAAATGCAGGCAGATTTGGGCTTGCCAAAACTGGACCCCGCTTATGACCGTGTCATGATTTGCGGCAGCCCAGGCATGCTGCGCGACTTGAAGCACCTGCTGGAACAGCGCAGCTTCATCGAAGGCAACACCACCAAGCAAGCCGACTTTGTGATTGAACGGGCGTTTGCCGAGCAGTAATCGCACTGCTCTCTTGCCCGCAAGTTTGAAGGATTTTCTTCAACTTCAGAAGGCCAGCCTGGGGGGTCTTTTGACCCCCTCAAGGTAAACATGGAACTATTGACGCTGCTGCTGTTGTTGATCGCCTTTGGCGTTCACACTATCAAATCGAGAGACCAAAACCGGCGCATTGCCTTGCTGGGCAGCCATCTCGAAAAGCACCAGATTGAGAAACTGATGGAAAGCCTGACAGAGGGCTATCTGCGTGCCCTCGGCGATTCCGACCCGGAGCGCCAGGCGCAAATCTGGAGCCTGTTGAGCACGGCCGAACTGGAACTGTGCGAGCAGTTCAACCGCTTCGTGCTTGAGTTTTCCAGGGTTGATGAGGCCGAGACCCGCGTCAGCAAACTTCCATTCGCCCTGCCTCACGCCGACAAGATTTTTCAGGATTCGACGTTTGATTTGCGTAAAGCCCTGAGCATTCATGCCCAGGGAATTGCAAAGACCGTGAAAAACGAGCGCAACCAATCCCACAAAAACAAGGCCTTTACCCTGTCCGCCGAACTGTTTTTGATGCAGCACACCTGCCACTGGTTCTGCCGGTCAAAGAACGTGGCTTCGGCCCGGATGCTGGCACGCCACAAAACCTCGTATGCGCAGTTGATCGAGTCCGTGTCACCCGAGACGCGCGAGGCCTATCGCGCCTTGATGGGCAGTTGAGCCGATCAAAATAAAAAGGCCGGATGAATTCCGGCCTTTTGTCATCCTGCGGTTCTTTAAGCGGCGGCGCCCAACACGGTCTGACCGCCCAGATAAGGCTGCAACGCCTGAGGCACGGTGACGGAACCGTCGGCATTTTGGTAATTTTCCAGCACCGCCACCAAGGTGCGTCCCACCGCCAGGCCTGAGCCGTTGAGCGTGTGGACCAGTTCGTTTTTACCCTGGGCGTTCTTGAAACGGGCTTGCAGGCGGCGCGCCTGGAATGCCTCGCAGTTGGACACCGAGCTGATCTCGCGGAAGGTGTCTTGCGCAGGCAACCAGACTTCCAGGTCATAGGTCTTGCTGGCGCCAAAGCCCATGTCACCGGTGCACAAAGACATCACGCGGTAAGGCAGGCCCAGCTTTTGCAAGATGGCTTCGGCATGGCCAACCATGATTTCCAGCGTCTCATAGCTTTTGTCGGGGTGCACGATCTGCACCATTTCGACCTTGTCGAACTGGTGCTGGCGAATCAGGCCGCGCGTGTCGCGCCCGGCGCTACCGGCTTCGGAGCGAAAGCACGGGGTGTGCGCGGTGAGCTTGATCGGCAAGGCCGCCTCGGCCACGACTTCATCGCGCACAAAGTTGGTCAAAGGCACTTCGCTGGTCGGGATCAGGTACAGCGCCGAATTATCGGGTTGGGCTTCGCCCTCTTGCCCGCCCTTCTTGGCGGCAAACAAGTCGCCTTCAAACTTGGGCAACTGGCCGGTGCCGCGCAGGCTCTCCCCATTGACGATGTAGGGGGTGTAGCACTCGGTGTAGCCGTGTTCTTCGGTTTGCACGTCCAGCATGAACTGAGACAAGGCGCGGTGCAGTTTGGCAATCGGGCCTTTCATGACCGTGAAGCGCGCCCCCGTCAGCTTGACGCCCATCTCGAAATCCAGCCCCAGCGGCGTACCCAGATCGACGTGGTCCTTGACCTCGAAATCAAAGGTTTTGGGCGTGCCCCAGCTGCGCACCACCACGTTGCCCTGCTCATCGGCACCCACCGGCACGCTCTCATGCGGCAAATTGGGCACGGCCAGCAGCAACACTTGCAACTCAGCCTGAATCTGGTCGAGGCGGGTGGCCGACGACTCCAGCTCGGACTTGAGACCCGCCACCTCGGCCATAACGGCATCGACCTCGGCCGCGCCGGCCGGGCCTTTGGCCTTGAGTTGACCGATTTGCTTGCTTAAGGAATTGCGTTTGCCCTGCAACTCTTCCGTGCGAATCTGGATCGTCTTGCGCTCGTTCTCCAGGGTCCGAAAGGCATCCACATTGAGAAAGGCTTGCGGATTTTTGCGGGTTTCCAGACGCGCGATGGCAGAGTCGAGGTCTTTGCGGAGCAGGGTGATATCTAACATTTTTAGCAGTTTTATATAAGAAATAAGGCTCTAGCCCTTGAATATAGTGCGTTAGCAGCTATTTATTTAATAGCGATTACTCGTTCAACTTGAGGCCCTTGGGCAGGGGGAACTTCACCGTTTCCGGGGTGCCATCCATCTTGCGCACCGACACCGCGCCCAGCGCCTTGATGCGGTCAATCACCTGGCGCACCAGAATCTCGGGGGCCGAGGCGCCCGCAGTCAAACCCACACGCTGACGACCCTCGAACCAGGGCGCCTGCAACTCATCTGCGCTGTCCACCATGTAACTCACCGTCCCCAGTTTGCGCGCCAGTTCACTCAAACGATTGCTGTTGGAACTGGTGGGGCTGCCCACCACGATCAACACGTCCACCTGCGGGCTCATGACCTTCACAGCGTCCTGGCGATTCTGGGTGGCGTAGCAAATATCCTGCTGTTTGGGCTGCTGTGCATTGGGAAATCGCAGCTTGATGGCGGCCGCGATCTCGGCGGCATCGTCCACGCTGAGCGTGGTTTGCGTCACCACCGCCAGCTTCAGGGTTTGCGCAGGCTGCACGCGCGCCACATCGGCCACGTCTTCAACCAGATGAATCCCGCTGTTGAGCTGGCCCATCGTGCCTTCGACTTCCGGGTGGCCTTTGTGGCCAATCATGAGGAACTCGTAGCCCTCTTTGTGCAGCTTGGCGACTTCGACATGGACTTTGGTCACCAGCGGGCAAGTGGCGTCAAAAATCTGGAACCCGCGCGCCGCCGCTTCCGCCTGCACCGCACGGCTCACGCCATGGGCAGAAAATATGAGCGTCGCTCCCGCCGGGACATCATCCAGTTCTTCAATAAAGATCGCCCCTTTGGCCTTGAGGTCGTTCACCACATAGGTGTTGTGCACGATTTCATGGCGCACGTAAATCGGCGCGCCAAATTTTTGCAACGCCCGTTCGACAATTTCGATGGCACGGTCCACCCCGGCGCAAAAACCGCGCGGTTCGGCCAGCAGGATTTCCTGCGGTGGCGTGGTGATGGCGCCAGCGTTCACAGAATGCCAATCACATGCACTTCAAACGTCACCGGCTGACCCGCCAAAGGGTGGTTGAAGTCAAACAACACCGCGTCGCCCTTCGCGTCGCTGCGCAGCTGCTGCACTGAACCGGCAAATTTTCCTTGTCCATCCGGCGTGGGGAACTGCACCACATCGCCTACTTGGTACTCTTCACCGGCTTCGCCCATGTCAATGAGTACCTGGCGCGCCAGCCATTGGCGCATCTCCGGGTTGCGCTCGCCAAAAGCCGCACCGGCCGGCAGCTCGAACGTGCTGCGGCTGCCCTCGGCCAGGCCCAGCAAACAGGCTTCTACCGCAGGCGACAGCTCGCCGGTGCCCAAGGTGAGCGTGGCGGGCTTGCCCTCGAAGGTGTTGATCACCGTCCCGGCAGGTCCCGCCATACGGTAATGCAAGGTAAGAAAAGAACCGGGTTGAACAGTGGCAAGTGTGGAGGTCATAACAGTCCTGGGTGAATATCTAATCTGTTGAGGACAGGGAACAATTGCTTCGCAATCATGGGTCTGTCCCGCAAGGTCTCAAGAAAGCCGCAAAAAACGACGGTCTCAACTCATCCCCTATTCTAAATAGCCTGGCCCCTGCCTTGTTGGCGTCAGGGCGGATTGGATCAGGGCTGTTCGGAGAAGAAATCGATGCTGACCGAGAGGCCACGACCGCCATGGGTTGGGGCGCCCACCCGTATGCGAGCCCCGCATTGCAGCGCAAATTCCTTGACGATGGCCAGACCCAAGCCGCTGCCGGTGGCGTCGGTGCCGCCGACACGGTAAAAGCGCTGAAACATTTTTTCCTGGCTTTCAAGCGGCACGCCCGGGCCATTGTCTTCAATGGTCAAGGCCACATGACCTTCGGCTGAATGAATCCGCACCGTCACCACGCCATGGGTCTGCGTGTACCGGATGGCGTTGTCAATGAGGTTGACAGCCATCTCCCGCAAGGCGATGGGATCCGTGGAGATGACCGTATCGGCACCGCTGCGCTCAAAGCCCAGATCAATCCCCTTTTTGTGCGCCTGCAAGGCCAGGTCTTCCAGCACTGTTTGAACGCTCTCGCAGCACTCCTGCGTTGACATCCGCTTCCTGTCGGGGGCATAAGCCTCGGCAGAAGAAAGTGTCAGAAACTGGTTCACCAGCCGCGTGGTTTGTTGCAGCGTCTTGCGTGCCGCCACAAGGGCGACATCGCCGCGTTCTTTGTCTTGCGCCCGAAGCGCATCGCTGATCTGGGTGTTCAATACCGCCAGCGGCGTGCGCAGTTGATGCGCAGCATTCTGGATAAAAGTGCTGCGCAAGTTGGTGTGATTTTCCAGCCGCTCAATGTAATCATTGAACGAATCCACCAAAGGGGTCAGCTCGGCTGGGATCTTGTGGGTTTGCAGTTTTTGCAGCGAACCTTCTTTTCGCAAACGGACATCGTTGCGAAGCCGGATCAAGGGCTCCAGGCCACGGTGCAGGCCAAACAGAATGCAGATGCTGGCCAGGGCCAGGATCAACAACTGCTGCCCCACCGCATGCAGCCACAGCTTGTAGGTCAGTTCACGGTGGGCATGGCTGGTTTGTGCCACCTCCACCATCACAGGCAAGGCCGAGGGGTTGCCAATCACCGGCTGAAAAAAAGCCGCGACCCGCACCGCCTGGCCCCGCATGACAGTGCCGAAGAAGTGAGGTGTATCCGCTGACAAACCCATCGTGGCCATGGCAGGCACGGGCAGGTCCGAGTAGCCGGACAGGAGTTGCCCGCTGCCGGTCGTCACACGGTAGAAAATCTTGTCGGATTCGGGCGACTGGAAAAGCTCCAGCGCGGCGGGCGGTATCTGGTGCTGGAATGAGCCGTCTTCAAAACTGATCTGCTGGGCGATCATCCTGGCGGAGCCCAGAAGCAGCCGGTCTTGCACCACGGTGGCCGTCGCAATCGAGCTCTTAAAGGTCAGCCAGGCATCGACCGCAATGGCACTGGTCAAAGGCAATAAAACCCACAGCAGCAACTGCCGGCGCAGGCTGTTATTCATGATCCGCCTGGCGCAGCAGGTAGCCCAGACCACGCAACGTCAGGATGGTTGCCGAGCTGTTTTCCAGCTTCTTGCGCAAGCGGTGGACATAGATTTCGATGGCATCCGTGGACACGTCCTCATTCAGGGAGAAAAGACTTTGCGCCAGCGATTGTTTGGTGACGGTGCTGCCGACCTGGCGCACCAGCGCATCCAGCACGGCGCGCTCGCGGGGTGTCAGAACCAGGGCTTGTTCTCCAATTCTGAATTCACGCGTATTGGTGTTGTAGCTCAAATCGCCGCACACGATGATCGGGCTGGCCTGGCCGGACGATCGCCGCAAGAGAACGCGAATGCGGGCTTCCAGTTCTTCAATGTCAAAGGGCTTGGCCATGTAGTCATCCGCGCCTTCGTCAAGCTCCCTCACCCGGCTCTGCATGGTGTTGTTGGCGGTCAGCACCAGCACGGGCGTGGTGTCCTGGCGCACCCGCAGGCGCCGCAACACCTCCTTGCCATCCATTTTTGGCAAGGCCAGGTCAAGAATGATCAGGTTGTATTTTTCAGACTTGAGTGCGAAGTCGGCATCGGCCCCGTTGTCGATGCAGTCCACGGTGTACTGCTCGTGGCGCAGGGTGCGCACCAGCCATTGGGCCAATTCGGCGTTGTCTTCGACGACCAGGATTCGCATGGCATGCAGTGGGTAGGAGAGGGCTGAAAAATGATGGCAGATCATAGACCCAGGTTTTCGACTCAGTACTTTCCCTAGGTTTCAAACACTGAAAGCCGACTGAAAGCTGCGCTGATTTATCGTCCCTCACCAAATCAACTCAGGAGCATTCATGAAACTTCACCTTACCCCAAGCCGGCTCTTGCAAGCCATGACGCTCAGCGCTGTGGTCCTTGCCTCCTCGGCGGTCATGGCCGCCGACAAAGTGAGCATCATCGTCGGGGGCTATGAAAAGCAGATTTACCTGCCCGCCAAACTGGCCGAAGGCCTGGGTTATTTCAAAGCCGAAGGGCTGGAGGTTGAGCTGCTGAACGAGTCCTCGGGCGTGGATGCCGAAAATGAAATGCTGGCCGGTGCGGTGCAAGGCGTGGTCGGCTTTTACGACCACTGCGTCGATTTGCAGACCAAAGGCAAATACGTTCAATCCGTAGTGCAGTTCAGCCAGGCGCCGGGTGAAGTGGAACTGATTTCTACCAAGCACCCTGAAATCAAAGCCATGGGCGACCTGCGCGGCAAAAGCCTGGGCGTGACCGGTCTGGGTTCCTCCACCAATTTTCTTTCCCAATACCTGATGGTCAAGGCCGGCGTACCGCTGGGTGAATTCTCAACCATTCCGGTGGGCGCGGGCACCACCTTCATCGCCGCTATGACGCAGGACAAGATTCAGGCCGGCATGACCACCGAGCCCACCATCTCCCGTTTGCTGAAAACCGGCGAAGCCCGTGTGCTGGTGGATATGCGTTCCCCTGAAAAAACCAGGCAGGCCCTGGGCGGCCTCTACCCGGCCGCTTCTTTGTACATGTCCACCGACTGGATTCAGAAGAACAAGCCGACCGTGCAGAAACTGGCCAATGCCTTTGTCAAGACACTGAAATTCATCAACACCCACAGCGCGGCTGAAATCGCCGAGAAGATGCCAAAAGACTACTTTGCAGGCGACAAGGACGGCTACATCAAGGCCTTGGCCGATGGCAAAGGCATGTTCACCGCCGATGGCGTGATGCCTGCGGGCGGTCCCGAAACCGTGTTGACCGTGCTGTCTGCCTTCTCCAAGAACGTCAAGGGGAAAACGGTGGACCTGTCCAAAACCTACACCACCGAGTTCGTCAAGAACGCCAAGTAAGCAAGAGCACATCATGAGCACACACGACAACAGCCCCGCGATTGAACTGATCAACGTCAGTCGCCGCTTTCTGACCCCGGACGGCAAATCCATGACCGCGCTGCGGGACTTCAACATGACCGTGGCGCGCGGCGAATTCGTCGCCGTGGTCGGCCCCACCGGTTGCGGCAAGTCCACCACGCTGAACCTGGTCACCGGCCTGGCCAAGCCGTCTGCAGGCGAGGTGCGGGTGATGGGGGAACCCGTTTCCGGCATTCATCCGCGCATCGGGTTTGCCTTTCAGACCGATGCCTTGTTCCCCTGGCGCAACGTGATTGACAACGTGGTGGCGGGCCCTCTGTTTCGGGGCGTGCCGAAAGAGCAGGCCTATGCCAAGGCGCGCGAGTGGCTGGCGCGTGTCCATCTGTCCGGGCATGAAACCAAATTCCCCCATCAGCTTTCCGGCGGCATGCGCAAGCGCGTGGCACTGGCCCAGACCTTCATCAACGAACCGCAAATTCTGCTGATGGACGAGCCTTTTTCCGCGCTGGATGTGCAAACCCGGGTTTCGATGCATGAAGAACTGCTCAGCCTCTGGTCGCAAGCCAAGGCCTCGGTGATTTTTGTCACCCACGACCTGGAAGAGGCCATTGCTTTGGCCGACAAGGTCTATGTGCTGACTTCCGGCCCGGCCACGGTCAAGTCGGTTTACACCATTGACCTGCCACGCCCCCGCATCGTCAGCGAGATCCGCTACGACAAAAACTTTATCGACATTTCGCACACCATCTGGGAAGACCTGCGCGACGAGGTGCAGCGCGGTGCTGCACGTGAAGAGGCCCTGGTGGCCTGAAGGAACTGACATGAACACGACAACACTCCCCGCAAGCGCCGTTTTCAAGATTGGCACCTCTGACGCTGAGATCGAAGCCAAAGCGGCCAATGCGGCGCGCCAGCGCAAGTTCAGGGTCTATTTCTGGCGCTACTTCATCCTCATTTTCTTTCTTGGCGGCTGGGAATTGGCCGTCAAGTACAAGCTGATGGATGCCTTCTTTTTCTCCAGCCCATCGGCCATCACCATGCGCTTGGTGGAATGGGTGGTGGACGGCACGTCGGAGGGGCCGCTGTGGTTTCACCTCTGGGTCACGATGGAAGAGTCCTTGCTGGGCTTCTTCTCGGGCTCCGTTGCGGGCATCGTGGCGGGTATTGCCTTGGGGCGCAACCGGATGCTGGCCGATGTGTTCTCGATTTACATCAAGGTCATCAACTCCGTGCCACGGGTGGTGCTGGCGCCGATTTTCATCATGATCTTTGGCCTGGGCCTGACCTCCAAAGTGGCACTGTCTTTTGTCATGGTGTTTTTTGTGGTGTTCTCCAACGCCTTCCAGGGCGTGGTGGAGGCCGACCGCAATCTGCTGGCCAACGCCCAGATCCTGGGTGCCCGGGGTTGGCAACTGACGCGTTCGGTAGTGATCCCATCCGCCATGAGCTGGATTTTTGCCTCTCTGCACGTCAGCTTCGGCTTCGCCATCGTGGGCGCCATCGTGGGCGAATTTGTCGGCGCCCGCTACGGCATCGGCTTGCTCATCAATGTGGCCAAAGGCTCGTTTGATGCCGCCGGTATGTATGCGGCCATCGTGATCATCATGGTGGTGGCCCTGGCTGCGGAATACCTCATGACTCTGGTGGAGAACCGGCTGGCGAAATGGCGTCCGGCCCCCCTGCACGAACTGCATTGAGTTTCAGACAGGGATAGGGGCAGTTTGGAAGGCCGGAAAAACGACCGTCTAAACTGCCCCTATTCCGAAGAGTCTGACCCATGCCCCTCAAAAACCTTCCCCCTGACGCCCGCCCGCGTGAAAAGCTGCTGGCGCGCGGTCCCGGCGCCCTGAGTGACGTGGAGCTGCTGGCCATCCTGCTGCGCACCGGCATCCAGGGCAAGGGCGTGCTCCAGATGGCTCAAGAGCTGCTCCAGCTCAAAACCAGCACCAACAACTGTGATGGCTTTGACGGCATTGCCGGCCTGCTGCACGCCACCACGGAGGATCTCAAACGCATCAAAGGCCTGGGGCCTGCCAAACGCGCCGAGATCGTGGCGGTGCTGGAGCTGTCGCGCCGGGCGCTGGCCCAGCAACTGAAGGAACGCACCGTCTTTGCCACGCCGGATGCGGTCAAGCACTACTTGCAACTGCACCTGGCCGCCAAGCCGCATGAGGTGTTTGCCGTGCTGTTTCTGGATGTGCAAAACCGACTGCTGGCGATGGAAGAACTGTTTCGCGGGACGCTCACGCAAACATCGGTTTACCCCAGAGAAGTCGTGCTGCGCGCCCTGCACCACCAGGCTGCTGCCGTGGTATTGGCGCATAACCACCCGAGCGGCTCGGTACAGCCGTCGCGCGCCGACGAAGTGCTGACCCAGACTTTGAAAACCACGCTGGCCCTGATCGATGTGCGCGTGCTCGACCATGTGATCGTGGCCCCCGGTGAAGCCTTGTCGATGGCGGAGCGGGGGCTGCTGTGAGCAAAAAACCCCTGAAAGTCAACGGCCTGGCCGACTTGAAGCTGGTCAAGCGCGAAATTGAGGCGCAAACCCAGCAGCGGGTTCAACTGGCCGCCGAACTGGCCAAAGCAAAGACCCAGGCGGTGAGCGAGAAAAACCTCTTTCTTCAGGCCGCTGGAGCCGTCCAGCCCTTGCCGGACAAGCGCAGGGCGCTATTAAAAAAAGAGCTGCCAGTTCCCAAGGTCATGCAGTACCTGCAGGACGAGAAAGCCGTGTTGATCGAAGCCATCAGCGACGAGTTTGACGTCGGCACCCTGCTCGATGTCGATGATCTTCTGAGTTTTCGCCGTCCCGGCATCGGCCCCGATATCACGCGCAAGCTGCGCCGGGGCGACTGGTCGATTCAGCGCCAGCTCGACCTGCACGGCCTGCGCCGCGACGAAGCGCGGGAGCGTTTGAGCTTTTTCATCCGAGAAGCGCATAAACACGGCATTCGCTGTGTGCGCGTGATCCACGGCAAGGGACTCGGCTCACCCGGCAAGGCGCCGGTGCTCAAGAGCCGGGTGCACAGCTGGCTGGTACAAAAACAGGAAGTGCTGGCCTTTGTGCAAGCCAAACCAGCCGACGGCGGTGCTGGCGCGCTGGTGGTTCTCTTGATGGCATCCCGAAATTAAGACGGCCTTTAACGCTGCTTGGTAGAGGCGCTGACGGCCAGCCAGTTATCGCCCAATCGCACCAAGGTGTAGGTCTCCAGGGACTCCAGCCGGTAACTCATGCCGGCGCGGGTCCCGCTTTCGATGACCACCGAATCGACCTCGATCCGGTCGCATTTGCCCGGTGCTGAACCCGACGCCAGTTGCGCATTGACCGAAGGCCGGCGCGTTGCAAACTGGGTCAATTGGTCCAGGGAGGCAAAGGTGCTTTTTGCCAGCTCGCTGCGCGAATAGCTGAGTTCCGTGGTGTCACCGCTGGTGTTGCGGACCAGGGCTTTTACCCGCACTTGCGGCGCGAACAGGTTGACAAAGCGCAGCGCCTGGCGCTCGACAATGGCGCCGTCCAGTTGTTCCAGCCAGGTTCTGGCGATGGCAGCGGGGTCGCATTGATTTGGGTTCGCCGGTTTTGGCACTGTCCCGGCGACGTCAGGGCTGGGTGCGGGCGCATCCACGGTGGGTTTAGCGGGCAGCGTGGGCGCGGGTGGCTCACCTGGAGCGAGTGTTTTGAGCGCTGCGGCGAGATCGTGGGCCGCCAGGGCTTCCAGCTCGGCATCAAACAGGCCGGGCACATAAAAACCGGGCACTTTGTCCAACAGGCTCGGCAACAAGGCGGTCATCAAGGCGCGTTTCTTGGGCCCGGACTTGCTCGGGGCAAAACCAACTTGCCCCGCATCAATGGTCAATTGCGCGCCCGCGACATCCAGCGTGGTGCCGCCCCGGTTGACCTTGTTGTAAGTGCCTTCCGCCTGCTTCAAGCTCGCCGCCAGTTCGGCAGACATCACATAGGGCTCGTGGTCCGTGCCGCGAATGCCGATCGTCGCGGTGGGGGTGACCACACGGTAGTTGTCCTTGTTGCGCAAACCGGTCCAGCCGGTAATCAAGCGCAGGGCACCGGTAAAAATCCGCATGCCGAATTGGTCGTCCGGGCGGCTCTTGGCGCTAAAGCGCTCCATCACGAAAGAGGTATTGGGCCGGATGGCAATGATGCCGGCGTCATCCATGCGAAGTACCGCTTCGCCCGTGGCCGAGGCCTGGATCACATCACCCACCCGCACGATATCGCCCGGCTTGAGCTCGCGCCGGCTGCCACTGGCGGCATCGACGACTGCGACCACGCCACTGATTTTGTAAATCGATGCAAACCGGTTCTGAGGCTCAGCCGCCAAGGCCTGGGTGCCGAGAAAGCCGTGAGCCAAAAGAAAAATTCCAATAAGGAAACGGTGAGTGAGATTTCGCATAGAAAATACTTTTCAGAAGTGGCTGCAAATGAATGTAACAGTAAAGGGTGTCATGAAAAAAACCGGATTATTCAAGCACCATGCCGTGCGCATCGGCTTGAGCCTGCTGCTGGTGCTGCCGCTCCTGCTCCATACGCTGGGGGCGATCAACTTGAACGTGATCCAGCGCCTGGAAAACTACACCTACGATCTGCGCCTGCAATGGACGATGCCCAACACGCTTGACAAGCGCATCGTCATCCTCGACATCGACGAAAAAAGCCTGCAGGAACAAGGCCACTGGCCGTGGCCCCGCAACAAGCTGGCGCACATGGTTGACACCCTGTTTGACCGCTACCAGATTGATGTGCTCGGCTTCGACATCTTGTTTGCCGAGCGCGATGAAAGCTCCGGCCTCAAGCGCCTGGAGGCGCTCGCCCAGACCGAGCTTCACGGCGACGCGAATTTCAAGACTGCCCTGGACAAGCTCAAACCCGGCCTGGATTACGACCAGGTCTTTGCCGACAGCCTGAAAAACCGGCGCGTGGTCCTGGGCTATTACTTTCGGCATGACACCCAGTTGAACAGCAGCGTCGGCGCCTTGCCCGCGCCTGCGCTGGCCAAGGGCAGCTTCGAGCCACTGAATGTAGGCGCTGTGGTGAGCAGCGGGTTTACCGCCAACCTGCCGGAATTGCAAAAAAACGCCGCCTCGGGCGGGTTTTTCAATGCCTCGCCCCTGGTCGCGGCCGACGGCGTTTTCCGGCGGATTTCATTGCTGCAAATGAACAATGGCGCCCTCTACGAGACGCTCGGCCTGGCCATGGCCCGCCTGGCTTTGCGCGAACCGGCCCTGGAGCTGGGCTATGCGGACGCTGACAAAAACGTTCTTTCGCTGGAATACCTCAAGCTCGGCAAGCGCCACATCCCGGTGGACATCGATGTCGCGGCCCTGATCCCCTACCGCGGCAAACAGGGCAGTTTTACCTATGTCTCGGCCAGCGATGTGCTGAAAGGCACGGCATCCCCGGACCTGCTCAAGGACACGATTGTGCTGGTGGGCACCACGGCGCCTGGCTTGCTGGATTTCCGGATTGCGCCCATGCAGGAATCCTATGCCGGGGTGGAAGCGCATGCCAACCTGGTTGCCGGCATTCTGGACGGCAATGTCAAAGGACGCCCGGCCTACACCCTCGGCT
>JAZKHK010000199.1:0-4850 GCA_040385425.1 Pseudomonadota bacterium
TAAACCCGCCGTTCAGCGCGTCCGCAAGGTAGCCGCGCCAGCTGCAGCAGCTGACGGTAAAGGAGAATAATTATGTTGCAACCCGCTCGTCGCAAATATCGCAAAGAGCAAAAGGGCCGTAACACCGGTATTGCGACTCGAGGCAGCTCGGTCGCGTTTGGTGATTTTGGTCTGAAATGTATCGACCGCGGTCGTTTGACAGCTCGTCAAATTGAAGCCGCTCGTCGTGCGATTTCCCGTCACGTTAAACGTGGTGGCCGTATCTGGATTCGGGTGTTTCCTGACAAGCCAATTTCCCAAAAGCCTGCTGAAGTGCGTATGGGTAACGGTAAAGGTAATCCCGAGTACTACGTGGCTGAGATTCAGCCAGGTAAGATCGTTTTTGAAATCGTCGGTGTGACAGAAGAGTTGGCTCGTGAAGCGTTCCGTTTGGCAGCCGCCAAGCTGCCTTTGCGCACCACTTTTGTGGCTCGCATGATTGGCCAGTAATCAGGAGAAAAAGATATGAAAACTACTGAACTGCGCCAAAAAGACGTTGCCGGTCTGCAAGCTGAGGTCAAAGAGCTCCAAAAAGCACACTTTGGTCTGCGCATGCAAAAAGCCACGCAACAACTCAACAACACCGCTACGCTGCGCTCTACGCGCCGTGATATTGCTCGCGCCAAGACTATTCTTGTCGAGAAGCAAAGCGCTGAAAAATCCGCCAAATAAGGAGCTATAAATGACGGAAGCTAAAAAATCCCTCAAGCGTACTCTGACTGGTAAGGTTGTCAGCGACAAGCGCGCCAAAACGGTGACCGTTTTGATTGAGCGTCGTGTGAAGCACGAGCTGTACGGAAAAATCGTTGGTAAATCCAGCAAGTACCACGCCCATGACGAAAAGGGTGAGTTCAAGTTGGGTGACATCATCGAGATCACCGAAAGCCGCCCAATTTCCAAAACCAAGAACTGGGTTGCAACCCGCTTGGTTCAGAAAGCAGCTGCGGTTTAAGGCTTTGCAGTCCTGAGACTGCAGGTTTCGCAAAAACGGCTCACAATGTGAGCCGTTTTCATTGGTGAAATCAATTCAACTATCTCAGGAGCAGCACATGATTCAAGTTGGCGACCAACTACCCGCAACAACCTTGATGGAGTTTTCAGAAGTCGAGGGTGAGGGTTGCAGTCTCGGCCCCAATCCCGTTGACGTCGCCAAGGCCACTGCAGGCAAAACCATTGCCCTGTTTGCGCTCCCCGGTGCGTTCACACCGACTTGCTCAGCCAAGCACGTTCCCGGTTATCTTGAGCAATTTTCTGCTTTGCAAGCCGCTGGCGTTGATGAAATCTGGTGCGTGAGTGTGAACGATGCTTTTGTCATGGGTGCTTGGGCTCGAGACCAAAAATCAAATGGCAAAGTACGTATGCTGGCAGATGGCGATGCGGCATTTACCAAGGCAACCGGCTTGACGCTGGACCTGACGGGTAAAGGCCTTGGCCTGCGCAGCAATCGCTATTCCATGTTGGTAAAAGATGGCAAGGTCGCAACGCTGAATATTGAAGGACCAGGCAAATTTGAAGTGAGCGATGCGGCCACCTTGCTCGCCCAAGCGCAAGCCTGAGCCTGTTTTCTACGCGCGCCGTCCAGGCTCGGTTTTCCGGATTCCGCGCAGTCCTTCAAGCTGAAGGACTGCGGGATGAAACGGTAGCGCTATCCCGCAAGCTTGACCATCCAGGCCACAAAAATCGCGCAGCCTACAAAAATGGTCAATGCGAGCATCCGCGAAAACCCATCATCTCGTGAGCTCTCGGCTTTGAACATGGTCTGTTTGTCCCCCTGGATCATGGGGCGAACCAGATTCTCTTTTTTCTTGATCCGATAAAACACAATACTGCCCATGTGCAGAATGACCAGACCGATGAGAATCAGTTGGCCTATGTCCTTGTGATAAAAAGTGGCGAACTTCATCGTGGTGCTGGATACAAACCGGGTCAAAGGACCTGTGGCTGCAATGCCATCATCGCTGACAAGGCCACTGGCGGTCTGAAGCAGTAAAAAACCCAAGAGTGCGAAAACCGACATAGCGCCCAGCGGGTTGTGCCCGATGGATTGCTCAGGGGATCGGCGCCCCTTCAGGAAGTCCAAGGTGCTTGCGGGCGAATACAGGAATGTTGCAAAACGGGACCAATGCCCACCCAGAACGCCCCAAATCAGGCGAAACAGCAGCAAACTAAGGACCGCGTAGCCACATCGAAAATGCCATTCCATCGCCTCTCCGCCGAATTGAGCGCTTGCCAGTAAACCCAGCACGCCAGCCAGTAGCGCCCAATGAAAGACACGGGTGGGCAAATCCCAAACCCGGATTGAATAAGGCATAGTTTGATGAATCATTGTGAGATTGGACGCCTGTTGAGACCTGCAGTGAAAAATTGATGCGGCGGGCTGCGCCGGTTGAATTCAGGCTTAAGGTAGCGCTTTAATCAAGCTGAGTTGAAGCAAGGTATAAGCTACGTTTCATTTCAAAGGAGTGTCCCATGGATCGCCGTCAGTTTAATTCCATCCCTTTGCTAGGCGCCCTCATCCTGTTGGTGCAGCAGCAAGCACATGCTTTTTCGATTGATGACTTGAGCAATAAAGAAGCATCGCAAGGCTTGAAAGCGGCTTTGGAAAGAGGCGCTGTTGCAGCCGTAAGTTCATTGGGTAAAACGGATGGATTCCTGGGCAATGAAAAAGTTCGAATTCCTTTGCCTGGTTATCTCGAAGATGCTTCAAAACTGCTGAGAACCTTTGGACAAGGCGGGAAGATAGATGAGTTGGTGACCGCCATGAACCGTGCTGCCGAGGCGGCGGTTCCTTTGGCCAAAGACCTGCTGGTGAGCGCCGTCAAGTCCATGAATGTGACCGATGCCAAACAAATTCTGGCCGGTGGAGAAAACGCAGTCACCACCTTTTTTGCAGAAAAAACCCGTTCGCCTCTCAACACCAAATTTTTGCCCGTCGTGACCAAGGCGACTGAAAAAGTCGGTTTGGCCGAGAAGTACAACCAGGTCGCCGGCAAGGTGGCCAATTTTGGCCTCGTCAAAAAAGAAGATGCAAATATTCAGCAGTACATCACCGGCAAGTCGCTGGACGGGCTCTTTCTCATGATCGGAGAGGAAGAAAAGAAAATTCGCCAGGATCCGGTCGGTACGGGAAGTGCGTTGCTGAAAAAAGTATTTGGTGCGCTGAACTAAGCCGCGCTCGAACCCGTTAATGCATAACCTGCCCAAGCGCGTTGCCATCGTCGTATTTCTGGCTTTTGCTTTTGCCTATTTTTTATCCACCCTGCTGCGAGCCATCACCGCCACGCTGGCGCCGACGTTGATCCAGGAGTTTGCGCTCAATGCCAGTGATCTGGGTTTGCTGGCAGGCGGTTATTTTCTGGGGTTCTCGGCCACGCAGTTGCCCTTGGGCACCTGGCTCGACCGGCATGGCCCTAAAAAAGTGATTCTCAGTTTTTTGTCGGTCGCTGTTCTGGGCAGTGTCGCTTTTTCCATGGCGACGAGTTTTTCGGGTTTGCTGGTGGCCCGGATCTTGTGCGGCGTCGGAGTCAGCGCCTGTTTGATGGCGCCTTTGACGGGCTACCGCCGCTGGTTTCCCGCCAGCACCCAGATGCGTGCGAACTCCTGGATGTTGATGATGGGGTCATTCGGCATGGTGGCATCCACCCTGCCGGTCCAGTGGTTGGTGCCCCTCTTCGGTTGGCGCCCCCTGTTTTGGGGACTGGCTGCGCTGGCCTTGTTGGCCATGGCACTGATTGCCTGGCAAGTGCCGACATGGAATGTGGCTGGGACGCATAGCGCCAACTCAGAACAACTCAAGCCTAGTTATGCCGAAGTGTGGAAGCACCCGTATTTCCGAAAAATGGCACCCCTCGGCTTTTTTTGCTATGGTGGCCTGCTTGCCATGCAAACATTATGGGCGGCGCCGTGGATGGTCAAGGTCGCGGGGTATTCCCCGCTGGAGGCGGCGAGTGGCTTGTTCTGGATCAATGTCACCATGCTGGGTACTTACTGGGCCTGGGGTATGGCCAGCCCGTGGCTGGCCCGGCGCGGGTTTCATGCGGATCGCCTGATTGCAAACGGCCTGCCGGCCAGTTTTGTGCTGCTTGCTATCATAATAATAGCTGGCGATGCTCTGTCCGCGGGGGCTGGCGTGCTCTGGGCCTTGTATTGCGTGAGTTGCACCTTTGTTGCACTGGCGCAACCTGCTGTGGCCATGGCTTTTGCGCCGAATTTGGCGGGGCGGGCGCTTTCTGCCTATAACCTCTCAATATTTGGCGGGGTATTTGTTGTTCAATGGGGCATTGGTCTGGCCGTAGAGGGGTTCAAGATGTTGGGCTTGACGGAGGTACAGGCCTTCCAGGGGGCCATGAGCGTATTTTTGCTATGTTCCGTCAGTGCGTATCTCTATTTCCTGACGGCAAAAAGCCATAATGAAAGATTATGAAAAACGGCATTCTCATCATTGCTCATGCCCCATTGGCCAGTGCCTTGCGCCAGTGTGTCCTGCATGTTTTCCCCGATGCGGCGGCAGAGGTGGCGGGGTTTGATGTTCAGCCCAATGTGCCGCCAGAAGAAACCCTGGCGGGTGTGGTGCTGGCACTGGCCCAGCTCAATACCCCGCAGACACTGGTGCTGACCGACGTATTCGGCGCGACCCCCAGCAATGTGGCGCACAAACTGGTGGATGGAATAACTTCGAAATTGATAGCAGGGGTAAATCTGCCCATGCTGTTGCGCACGGTGAACTACCGCAATGAGTCACTGGATTCACTGGTAGCGCGTGCATTGGCGGGCGGCACGCAGGGCGTCATGCAAGTGGCGGTGACGGCACC
>JAZKHK010000200.1:0-9016 GCA_040385425.1 Pseudomonadota bacterium
CCGATGGCCATGGCGGTGCGCAGGGTTTCCTGGCACTGCGCGACGCCTGCGGATACGGCGATGATCTCGGTCACCACGCCTTTTTCCTTCAGGCGAACCGCTTCCTCGATGGCGATCTCGTCGAACGGGTTCATGCTCATTTTGACGTTGGCGATATCTACACCGGTGTTGTCCGACTTGACGCGGACCTTCACGTTGTAGTCCACCACGCGCTTGACTGCGACCAGGACTTTCATTGCTCTAACTCCAGATAGTTATGAATACGGCGATTTATTACTTGATGTTTCCGTCATTTTGATTGACGTGCACGTCAACCAGAGATTCTATGCTGTGCTGCCTGTCTCCTTGCTGACCGACACAAGAATCCATCATCAAACCACAAAATAGTACGACCGTGCTTTTTAATTATAACGACATGAAACTAAATGGCTCATGCCGCCCGCGAATGCACCACCCGCTGCGGATAGGGAATCTCAATCTGATTCGCCTGCAAGGACTTGAGAATGTCCAGATTGATCAGGGACTTCAGATTCAGACTCCCATTCTCGGGATCGACGATCCAGTAACCCACGGTAAATTCCAGCCCGTCGGCTCCAAAATTCGACAAGGCGACTGAAGGCTCGGGCTCGCGCAAAACGCGTTGCTGGTTCAACGTGGCCTGTTTCAGCAAACGCATCACCAACTCCACATCACTGTCATACCCGACCGACACCACGACAGACTGCCAGACCCGCGTATCAGCCAGCGACAAATTTTCAACCCGGCTGGTGATCAGCAACTCATTGGGAACAATCGACTCCCGCCCGGTCATGGAACGGATGACGGTGTAGCGCGCGTTGATCTGCGTGATGATGCCCTCAAAGCCATCCACCCGCACGTTATCGCCAATGCGCATGCTGCGTTCGGCCAGAATGACAAAACCACTGACGTAATTGGCGGCGAGCTTTTGCAGGCCCAAACCGACGCCCACCCCGATGGCACCGCCGAAGACTGAGAGGGCCGACAGATTGATACCCACGGCCGACAGCGCCACCAGCAGGCCGACAAACATCAACAGGGCACGGGTGGCGTTGCTCACGGCCATGCGCAAGGACAACTCGCCACCGGTGGCCGAGCGCAGCAGGCGGGCTTCAATGCCGG
This sequence comes from Pseudomonadota bacterium, assembly GCA_040385425.1. Lineage (GTDB taxonomy): Bacteria > Pseudomonadota > Gammaproteobacteria > Burkholderiales > Burkholderiaceae_C > Rhodoferax. Next base: position 1,141 of record JAZKHK010000200.1, read on the forward strand.
ACGAAATCCAGAGGGTGAAAATCAGCACGGCCCCCGCCGTCAGCGCGCCCTCCAGCATATTGCGCACCGACAGGGTGCTGGCACCCACCTTCCAGGTAATCTGATCCAGCTCCTCCAGGATCACCGGCAGCAGTCCGCTGACCCACAACACCATGGCCAGCCACGCCAGCCACGAAATGCTTCGCTCCAGCAAACGGACCAGGGGCGCCTCGGCGTAGGCTGCTTGCAAGACCTTGACGCCAAAGCGAATGACCAGCAAGGAAATCAGGACGGGGATCGCTATTTTGAAAACGGCCAGCGGAACCCAGCCGACCAGCAACGTGCGGGCCACGTAGGCCAGACTCAGCAGCAGCAGGGGGAACAACACCCCGTCCACCCGCTTTCGGCCAAACATGATGGAGGCCTTGGCGCGTTCGCCCACCGCCCGGCTGATCACCGAGACCAGCAACCAGGCCAGCAAGCCACACGCCACCAGGGCTCCCAACTCCATGAGCGCGGTCGGTTTGGTCAGGGCGGCAACCCAGCCGTCCAGGGTCGTGATACGCGGATCAGACATCCGCCAAGACCCGGATATGCGCCTCCACGCTGCGCGCCAGCGAACTCAAGGTGTAGCCGCCTTCCAGGCAGGAAACGATGCGGCCCTTGGCATGACGCCGTGCCACGTCCACCAGGCGGTGGGTGATCCAGGCGAAGTCCTGCTCCACCAGGCCCAGCTGACCCATGTCGTCTTCCCGGTGCGAATCAAAGCCGGCGCTGATGAAAATCATCTCGGGGGCGAATTCCTCCAGCCGTGGAATCCAGGCGCTTTCAATCAATTCCCGGATTTCCATGCCTTTGGTATAGGCCGGAATCGGCAGATTGACCAGGTTAGCGGCATTTGAGTGAACATAGTCCAAGGGGTAAAAAGGATGCTGATAAAAGCTGGCCATCAGAATGCGGTCATCGCCCGCCACGATGTCTTCCGTGCCATTGCCGTGATGGACATCGAAATCAATGATCGCCACCCGCTTCAAGCCGTGGCGTTCCAGCGCGTACTTGGCGGCAATCGCCACGTTGTTGAAAAAGCAGAAGCCGCTGGCCTTGTCGCGGCTGGCATGGTGGCCGGGCGGGCGAATGGCGCAAAAAGCATTGGGCATCTCACCCGCGATCACCGCATCGGTGGCGGCGATGGCAGCGCCGGCGGCGCGCAGCGCTGCAGCCCAGGTATGGATATTGATGGAGGTGTCGGGATCGATCTGGGTATGGGTGGGGCCACCCGCTGCAATTTCTTCTTTCAACCAGTCGCTCAGGCCGCGCATGGACGCGATGTGAATCCGGCCATGCGCCAGTTCGATGTCGGTCAAGGAGGCGATGGGGGCCTCCTGCCGGTTCAGGGCCACGTCCAGGCCAGAGATCAAAAGACGGTCTTCAATGGCATCGAGCCGCTCAGGGCACTCGGGATGCCCCGCTCCCATTTCATGTTTCCAGCAATCGCGGTGCGTAAAGTATCCGGTCATGGTCATACAGCGAAGTCTCCTCTGATTTATTTTTTGGTAAGGTCGTGCCATGAATGCACAACAAAAACTTAAAACACTGGTCGATCAGCTTAACACGGTGATATTAGGCAAAGCTGACCACAATCAAGATTGCGTGACGTGTTTATTGGCCGGCGGCCACCTACTGATTGAGGACGTGCCCGGTGTCGGCAAGACCACGCTGGCGCATGCGCTGGCCCGGACTTTTGGCCTGGCGTTCTCACGTGTGCAGTTCACCGCCGACCTGATGCCCAGCGACCTCTCGGGCGTCTCCATTTATGAGCGCGCCAAGGAATCTTTTGTCTTCCACCCCGGCCCCTTGTTTGCCCAAGTGCTGCTGGCCGACGAGATCAACCGCGCCAGCCCCAAAACCCAGAGCGCGCTGCTCGAAGCGATGGAAGAAAAACAGGTCACGGTGGACGGAGAAACCCGCCCCCTGCCCTCGCCTTTTTTTGTCATTGCCACCCAAAACCCGCTGGACCAGATCGGCACCTATGCACTGCCGGAATCGCAGTTGGACCGATTTTTGATGCGTATTTCGCTCGGCTACCCCGACCGCGCCGCCGAGCGCGAGCTGCTGGCAGGCCATGACCGCCGTGAAGTGGTAGACGCCCTGCCCAGCTTGCTGACCCCGCTTGAACTGCAAACACTGCAGCAACAAGTGCTGTCGATTCACGCCGCCGCACCTCTGCTGGACTACGTGCAAGACCTGATTGCCGCAACGCGCTCGGGACGCTGGTTTGTGCAGGGCCTGAGCCCGCGCGCCGGTATTGCCGTGGTGCGCAGCGCCAAGGCGCGAGCCCTGCTGTGCGGACGCGACTACGTGGCGCCCGACGATGTGCAGGCCATCCTGGTGCAAACCATCGCCCACCGCCTGACGCCCTTGAGCCAGGCAGGCCGGGGCGCCGCAGAACAGGTGCGCGCCATGCTGGATGGCGTGCCGCTGCCGTGAAAAAACCCGGCCTTCGCAGGCGATTCCAGCACTGGTTTGAGGCCCGCTTGCCGCTGGGCGACAGCATCACCCTGACGCAGCGCAACGTCTATATCTTGCCGACCCGCCCCGGCTTCATGCTGGGTGCGACCCTGGTGGTGCTGTTGCTCGCCTCCATCAACTACCAGCTGAACCTGGGCTACCTGTTGACCTTTTTGCTGGCCGGCAGCGCCTTGGTTGGCATGCACGTGTGCCACGGCACCTTGCGCGGACTTACTATGAATTTAATAGCTACTCACGCACAGTATGCGGGGGCTAGCGCCATTATTGGCATCAATATTCAAAGCCAGCGGCGTTCCATCCGGCATGGCATTGGACTGGCGGTCCTGGGCACCGATCATTGGGTGTGGACCGACGTGCCCGCCCAGGGCAGCACCACCGTGCATGTGGCCTTCACGCCCGAGCGGCGGGGCTTGCACCGGGTGCCGAGCCTGACCGCAGAAACACGCTTTCCCCTGGGCACATTCCGGGTCTGGACCGTGTGGCGGCCGGCCGCGCAGGTGCTCGTTTATCCAGCCCCCGAACCCATGGCGCCGCCCTTGCCGCCGGGCGAACCGCGCGCCGGGGGCGCCGCTGCATCGCACCCGCACAGCACGGGCGAAATCGATGGCGTGCGCGCTTACCGCCGGGGCGACCCTCTGAAACTCATCGTCTGGAAAAAAGCCGCCAAAGCCGACGAACTGGTCAGCCGCGACGCCCAACAGGTGCAGCGCTTTGAGTTGTGGCTGGATCAGCGCCACACCGGCATCGCCCACCCCGAGCAACAACTGTCCCGCCTGTGCGCCTGGGTGCTGCTGGCCGAGAAACGGGGGCTGGATTACGGCTTGCGCTTGAGCGGACTTGAAATCCCGCCCGCCAGCGGCGAGGCCCATCAAAACCGATGCCTGCGGGCTTTGGCGCTGCACTAAAGGAGCGACGCCACCATGTTCAAGCAACTTCTGAACACGCTGCGCAACCTGCCGCGGGACAGCCGCGACACCCTCTTCATGCTGGCCGTGATGGCCTGGGTGATCTTGCCGCAAGTGAACCATCTGCCGCTGTGGTGCAGCGGACTGGCGGCGGGGGTGCTGCTATGGCGCGGCTGGTTGGCGGTGAGCCTACAACCGCTGCCCTCGCGCTGGTGGCTGCTGGGCTTGCTGGTGGTGACCGTGGCGGCCACGGTGTTCACCCACAAAACCATCCTCGGGCGCGATGCCGGCGTCACGCTGCTGGTGGTGTTGCTGGCCCTCAAAACGCTGGAACTGCGGGCCCGTCGGGACGCTTTCGTGGTGTTCTTCCTCAGCTTCTTCATCATGCTGACGAACTTTTTCTTTTCGCAATCGCTGCTCACGGCCGCCGCCATGCTGGTCGCCCTGCTCGGCTTGCTGACCGCCCTGGTCAACGCCCACATGCCGGTGGGCAAGCCGCCCTTGCTGCAGGCGGCCAAAACCGCCGGCGGGCTGGCGCTGCTGGGCGCACCCATCATGGTGGTTTTTTTCCTGCTGTTTCCCCGCTTGGCCCCGCTGTGGGGTGTCCCCAGCGACGCCATGAGCGGACGCAGCGGCCTGTCCGCCATCATGCAAGTCGGCACCATGGCCAGCCTGGCCCTGGACGACAGCATTGCCATGCGCATTCGTTTTGAAGGCGCTACGCCGCTGCAATCCGACCTGTATTTTCGGGGGCCGGTGCTGTCCACCTTCGACGGGCGCGAATGGCGCCCGCTGCGCTCGGGCTTTCCGCCCCGGCTGCAAACGCAGGCTGATTTGCAGGTCTTCGGCTCCCCCATCAACTACCAGGTGACGCTGGAGCCCAACCAGCATCCCTGGCTTTTGATGCTGGACGCCAGCCCCAACCCACCGGCCTTGAGAGGCTTCAATGCCAGCATGACATCTGAATTGCAATGGGTCACCGAGCGCCCGATTGCCGATCTGATGCGCTACACCGCCCAAAGTTATCCCAACTTTAGGCATGGACCGCTACGCGTCACGGCGAGCTTGCAAGACTATTTGGAGTTGCCCGCCGGATTCAACCCCCGAACGCGGCAACTGGCGACCGAGTTGCGGCGCGACCCACGCCATGCCAAGGCCGACAACGCCCAACTGGTGAATGCCGTGATGGAGCGCCTGCGCACCGGCGGCTACAGCTACACCCTGGACCCCGGCGTGTACGGCCGCGAGAGCGCCGACGAATTCTGGTTCGACCGCAAAGAAGGGTTTTGCGAACACATTGCTTCCAGCTTCGTCATCCTGCTGCGCGCGCTGGACATTCCCGCCCGCGTGGTCACCGGCTACCAGGGCGGCGAAAGAAATTCGGTCGATGGCTTCTGGATCGTGCGCCAGCGCGATGCCCACGCCTGGGCTGAAGTCTGGCTCGCCGGTCGCGGCTGGGTCCGGGTGGACCCGACCTCGGCCGTCGCCCCCGGGCGCATCGGTACCTTGCAACGCCTGCAGGCGCCGGCAGGGGCCATTACCAGCGCCCTGCTCGGCACCGTCAGTCCTGCATTTGCCTTGAATTTGCGGGCGATGTGGGACGCCGTCAACAACAGTTGGAACCAGCGCGTCCTGAACTACACCCAGGGCCAGCAACTCAATCTGCTCAAGAACATCGGCTTTGAGTCACCCGACTGGGAAGACCTGATTTACCTGCTGATCGGCCTCGTGATTGCGGCCAGCCTGCTGGGCGCCGCCTGGACACTGTGGGAGCGCAGCCGCCAGGACCCGTGGCTGCGCTTGCTCGACACCGCCGCCAGACACCTTCAACAAGCAGGCATCACCCTGGCGCCCAACAGCCCGCCTCGTGCCATGGCGGAACAGTTGTTCAGGCAACGCGACGGCGAAAACCCCTCGATTCTGGCAATTCACCGCTGGCTGCTGCACCTCGAAACCCAGCGTTATGCGCCCCCCGGCGCCCGGCGCGAACGGCTGAGTACACTGCAACGCGAATTCAAACAACTGATCTGGCCCAAGTGATTTACAAACCCTTTTTTATTGCTACTATTTTTATAGCTGCCTGCGCTCTATCCACGGGGGCTAGCGCCAAAAAACACTCTAAAAACAAGTCTGTAGCAGCCCGGCATGTGAAACATGCCGAATTCGCCAGGACTGCCAGGCAAGCGGAGCTGCCCGGTCCGGCCTATGCGTTACGCAAAGATGCCATGCAAGCCGCCGATGACATTGCCGCGCGTCGGGACCTGGACCGGGAATGGGTGCGCCAGGCCATCGGGCAGGCCCACTACCTGCCGCAAGTCGCCAAATTCATTCAACCGCCCCCTGCGGGCACACCCAAAAACTGGCGTCTTTACCGCAGCCGCTTTATTGAGCCCATCCGCATCAAGGCCGGCGTGAAGTTCTGGCAGGACAACCAGGAAACGCTGGCCCGGGCCGAGCTGGAAACCGGTGTACCGGCTGAAATCATTGTGGGCATCATTGGGGTGGAAACCATTTATGGCCAGCACATGGGCACCTACCGGGTGCTCGATGCACTGGCCACCCTGGCCTTTGATTTTCCGGCCACGCATCCGCGCGCCAAGGAGCGCAGCGCGTTTTTCAAAGCCGAGCTGGAGCAGTTTTTAAGCCTGACCCATCGCACCAGCGTCGATCCGCTGGCTTGGCGCGGCAGCTTTGCCGGGGCCATGGGCATGCCCCAGTTCATGCCCTCAAGCTGGGTGAAATACGCGATTGATTTTGACGGCGACGGCCGGGTTGACCTGTTCAACAGCCCGGCTGACACGATTGGCTCCGTCGCCAACTATTTCAAGGCGTTCCACTGGCAGCCCGGCATGCCGACTCATTACCCGGTGAGCTTTGATGCAGCGACACTCGACCTGTCAGCGCTGTTGGCACCCGATATCCTGCCAACCTTCGGCGTTGCCAGCTTCACGGCCAAAGGAGCGGTGCTGCAAGGCGCAGCCCTGCAGCACACGGGTCCGCTGGCTTTAGTGGAACTGCAAAACGGGGATGCGCCGCCCAACTACGTGGCGGGCACCGAGAATTTTTACGCCATCACCCGCTACAACTGGAGCAGCTACTACGCGATGGCGGTGATTGAGCTGGGGCAGGCAGTGGCCGCCGCCGTGAAGCCCTAAGCAGCCCAGGGATGGGCGACCATCCCGGATCAGCCCAGAGGTCTTCAATCCAGGCGAAAAACGTGCGCCGTGCGCACCAGCCCATGCCCCTGGTCTCCCAGGTTGCGGGCGGATTCGGCAGCACTTGCAGCCATGGGCACATTTTGCTGCGTCGCCTCATCGATTTGCACCACGAGCCGGGCCACCCGGTCAATGGCGATACCCTGTTCAACCGAGGCGTTTGAGATTTCGGCCACCAGCGACGCGACACGCTGGACCGCTTCAATCGACAAATCGATGGTCTGGCGGGCTTGGGTCACCTGGGTCAGGCCGCTTTCCACTTGCTGCACCGAGTGTTCGATCAAATTCTTGACTTCCTTGGCGGCAGCGGCGCTGCGTTGGGCGAGGCTGCGCACTTCACTGGCGACCACGGCAAAACCACGGCCTTGCTCGCCCGCCCGCGCCGCTTCGACGGCAGCATTGAGCGCCAGAATATTGGTCTGAAAGGCGATCCCGTCAATGACACTGATGATGTCCGTGATCTTGCGCGAACTGACGGCAATTGAGTCCATAGTGCCAACGACCTGGCCCATCGCGGCACCGCCCTGGGTGACGATGGCACCCGCCTCCTTCACCAGCTGGTTGGCGGTCTTGGCGTTGTCGATGTTGTGCTTGACGGTGACCGACACCTCTTCCATATTTGAGGCGGTTTCCTGCAGGGAGGAGGCTTGTTGCTCGGTGCGGCAGGCCAATGCTTCGTTGTTCTGGCTGATTTCATTGGCCTCGTTGCTGACCGCTTTGGCGCTCACCAGCACCGTCTCCGCCATAGACGCCAGGCTTTTTTGCATGGCGTACAGCGCGTGCATCAACTGCCCGGTTTCATCATGGCCGGAGTTGTCAATTTTATTGGCCAGATAGCCGGCGGCAATTTGCTTGGAAATGGACACTGCCTTGTTGATGGGCGCGGTGATGCCGCGCTGCAAGCGCCAGCCCAACACCAGCAAGACCGCGATGCCGACGCCCATTCCCAGAACCGACTGGACCCGCTGGCTGGTGGTCGTCATGACCGACAGGCCCAAGGCCCCGGTCGCGCAGATGATGACCGTGGCCAACAGCAACAGCAGGTTCAGGCGCCCTTGAATACCGGGATGAAGCAGGCGGTCGTACATCCCGGCCAGGCCGGTGCGCACCACGTGCCCGCGCTCAATGCGCAAGCCTTGGTGGAAAAACATTTCGGCCACGCACTGCCCTGCTTTGCCCCGCCGGTGACGGTGCTGCCCGAGCCATCGCAAGCTGGCCCGCGACGGGCGTCCATGGCATTTGATACGG
>JAZKHK010000201.1:0-15097 GCA_040385425.1 Pseudomonadota bacterium
GCATTGAAGGCAAATTTGGCCTGCACGCCGCGGGTGTAGCGCGGCGCAGGAGCGGTCCAGGCCGCGCGGCGTTTGGCGATGTCCGCATCGCTGACGTTGAGTTGCAGCAGCAACTGGTGCGCATCAATCGTGATGGAGTCGCCTTCTTCAATAAAGGCAATCGTGCCGCCCACAGCCGCTTCGGGTGCCACATGGCCGACCACCATGCCCCAGGTGCCGCCCGAGAAGCGGCCATCGGTGATCAGGCCCACGGATTCGCCCAGGCCTTGCCCGACCAGCGCCCCGGTGGGGGCCAGCATTTCAGGCATGCCGGGGCCGCCTTTGGGGCCGAGGTAGCGCAACACCATCACATCACCCGCCACGATCTTGCCCGCCAGAATGGCGGCCATGGCGGATTGCTCGTCGTCAAACACGCGGGCCGGACCGGTCATGACCGGATTTTTCAGGCCGGTGATCTTGGCGACGCAGCCTTCCGGCGACAGGTTGCCTTTCAGGATGGCCAGGTGGCCTTGCGCGTACATCGGTTCGCTCATCGGGCGAATCACGTCCTGATCGGCCCGTGGCGCCTCGGGCACGTCTTTCAAGACCTCCGCCACGGTCTGGCCGGTGATGGTGAGGCAGTCGCCATGCAGCAGGCCGGCGCCCAGCAGCATTTTCATGACTTGCGGAATGCCACCGGCGCGGTGCAGGTCCACCGCGAGGTAGTGGCCGCTGGGTTTCAGGTCGCACAGCACCGGCGTTTTTTGCCGCACCCGCTCAAAGTCGTCAATCGTCCACTCGACACCGGCCGCGTGGGCAATCGCCAGAAAGTGCAGCACCGCATTGGTCGAGCCGCCCGTGGCCATGATGACGGCGACGGCGTTTTCGATCGACTGGCGGGTCACGATGTCGCGCGGTTTCAGGTCCATCTTGATGGCCTCGATCAGCACCCGCGCCGATTCGCGCGCCGAGTTCACCTTCTCGTCGTGCGGATTTGCCATGGTGGACGAGTAGGGCAGGGAGATGCCCAGCGCCTCGAACGCGGACGACATGGTGTTGGCCGTGTACATGCCGCCGCACGAGCCGGTGCCGGGGATGGCGCGGCGCTCGATCTCCAGCAAGTCTTCGTCGCTCAGGCGCCCGGCGGCGTTCTCGCCCACGGCTTCAAACACGCTCACGATGTTGAGGTCCTGGCCCTTGTAGTGACCGGGCAGGATGGTGCCGCCATAGACAAAGATGGCGGGTACATTGGCGCGCAGCATGCCCATCAGGCCGCCCGGCATGTTTTTGTCGCAGCCGCCAATCACCAGCACGCCGTCCATCCACTGGCCTTGCACGCAGGTCTCGATGCAGTCGGAAATCACCTCACGGCTGACCAGCGAGTACTTCATGCCCTCGGTTCCCATGGCCATGCCGTCCGAGATGGTGGGGGTGCCGAAGACCTGGGCGTTGCCGCCGGCTTCTTCAATCGCTTCAATCGCCGCGTCGGCCAACTTTTGCAGGCCGCTGTTGCACGGCGTGATGGTGCTGTGGCCGTTGGCGACACCGACCATGGGCTTCTTGAAGTCCTCGGCCTCGTAGCCCATGGCGTAGTACATGGAGCGGTTGGGCGCCCGGGATTTGCCCTCGGTGATGTTTCTGCTGCGCGGGTTGAGGATGACCGGTGGCTTGTCCATGAGGCGTCTCGTGTGAAATAGGGGGTATTTTTTCTGGACACAGTATGAGTCAGACCCTGGAAAGCTGCTGGGCGCGCTGCTGGATCACCCAAGCGCAACAGGTCATCTTGGTCCGGCGCATCGGGCAGCCGTCTTTCCGGCGTGACTTGGCAGCTTGGATTGGCGCGCCCATGCACAATACCGTCCATGCTGATTCATCCACAAATTAATCCCGTCGCCCTGCAACTCGGCCCCCTGGCCGTTCATTGGTACGGGCTGACCTACCTGGCCGCTTTCGGCCTGTTCATGTTATTGGGCTACCGGCGGCTGCGCCATGAGCCGTTTGCCTCGATCAAAGGCCCCGGCGCCTGGACGCGCCAGGATGTGGAAGACATCCTGTTCATGGGCGTCATGGGCGTCGTGCTGGGCGGGCGCATCGGCTACTGCCTGTTTTACAAACCGCTGTATTACCTGGCTCATCCGCTGGAGATTTTTGCCGTATGGCAAGGCGGCATGAGCTTTCACGGTGGCATGTTGGGTGTGATTGCCGCCATGATCTGGTTTGCCCGTTCCCGGCACAAGCCCTGGTTGCAGGTCGCTGATTTTGTGGCCCCTTGCGTGCCCACCGGCTTGGCGGCAGGGCGGGTCGGCAACTTCATCAACGGCGAATTGTGGGGCCGCTTGAGCAGCCCGGACCTGCCTTGGGGCATGGTGTTTCGCGGAGCTGGCGATTTGCCGCGCCATCCGTCCCAGATTTACCAGTTTTTGATGGAAGGGCTGCTGTTGTTCGTGCTGCTCTGGCTCTATGCGCGCAAAGAGCGCAAGCAGGGGCAAGTTGCGGCGGCCTTTTTGTTCGGCTATGGCGTGTTTCGTTTTATCGCCGAGTTCTTCCGGGAGCCCGATGCGCACTTGGGCATCTTGTCGCTCGGCATGAGCATGGGGCAGTGGTTGTGCCTGCCCATGATCCTGGGGGGCATCGGTTTGTGGTGGTGGGTAGAGAAATCTTCTGTTTATATGAAGAAATAAGGCTCTAGCCCCCATCGCATAAGCACAGACAGCTATCAAATTAATAGTAATTCAGGGTATCAATGCATGAGTGGAACGATTCAGTTTGAACAAGAGGCTGGCGTGGCGCGGGTCACGATCAGTCACCAGCCCAAGTTCAACGCCATGTCGCGCGTCATGTGGCGCGAGTTGCGCGCTGTTTTTGAGCGCATTCAACAAAGCACAGACGTGCGCTGCGTATTGATCAATGGCGAAGGTGGCAACTTCTGCTCGGGTGGCGATATTTCGGAATACAGCAGTTTTCGGTTTCAGGAAGCCAGCCTGCGCGACTTCCATGAAAACGATGTGTGGGGCGGCCTGCAAGCCATGCTGGACTGCGACGTGCCCATCGTGGCGCAGATTGACGGCAACTGCATGGGGGCGGGGGTTGAGATTTCCAGTTGCTGCGACATTCGCCTGTCCAGCGAGAGCGCCCGCTTTGGCGCGCCGATTGCCAAGCTGGGCTTCCCGATGGCGCCGCGCGAGGCCGGTTTGGTGGCGCGAGAAGTGGGTTTGGTCAAGGCGCGTCAAATGTTGCTGGAAGCGGCGGTTTTCAGCGCCACCGACATGCAGGCCGCCGGCTTTCTCAGCTGGGTGCTGGCCGACGATGAATTGGCCGCTGAAGCGCAGACCACGGCCTGGCGCATTGCCGCCCTGGCACCGCAGGCGGCACGCCTGAATAAACAGACACTTCGGGCATTAAATAGCCCTCTAGCCCCCGTGGACAGTGCGCAAGAAGCTATCAAATCAGTAGCGAATAACGGCAGCAACGCTTACGCTTACGCCGACAGCACCGAACACCGCGAAGGCATTGGCGCCTTTCTGGAGAAGCGAAAGCCCGTGTTTTGAAGCGTTGACCGCATTCGTTTTATTGCTTCCAACTTGTCGCCGCCCCTCAAGCCACTTTACAGACATGCAAACGCCAAGCACGCTTTCTCCGCCCAATGACAACCTGTTCGTCGCCCTGCGTGCGGCCTTCCCCCAGGATCTGGACGCGGTGGCGGTGGAGACCGACAACGGCCTGCTGTATTCCTGGCGTGATCTGGACCGCGCCACCGCCATGATGGCCAACTTGCTGACCTCGCTGGACTTGCCTGAAGGCACCCGCATTGCCGTGCAGGTGGAAAAGTCGGTGGAAGCCATGGTGCTGTATCTGGCAACCCTGCGCGCCGGTTTGGTGTTTTTGCCGCTCAATACGGCCTATCAAAGCGCTGAGATCGAGTATTTCATCGGCAATGCCGAACCGGCTGTGGTGGTCTGCACGGGACAAAACTTTGGCTGGGTCAGCAAGATCGCGTTCAAAGTCGGCACGCAATACGTGTTCACGCTTAATGACGATCGCACCGGTTCCCTGCTGGAGCGTGCTGCGCACCATTCGGACCAGCACACGGTGGCGGTCCGGCAAGCCGATGACCTGGCCGCGATTTTGTACACCAGCGGCACGACTGGCCGCTCCAAAGGGGCGATGCTGACGCATGGCAACCTCCTGAGCAACGCACAGGTACTCAAGGATTACTGGGGCTGGCGTAAGGCAGAAGAGGGCGGTGATGTGCTGATCCACGCCTTGCCGATCTTTCATGTGCACGGCTTGTTTGTCGCCATTCATGGCGCGCTGCTCAACGGCAGCAAGGTGATCTGGCTGTCCAAATTTGATCCCAGGCTGGTCATTCAAAAACTGCCGGAAGCGACTGTGTTCATGGGCGTGCCCACGCTGTATGTGCGCTTGCTGGCCGAGCCGGGGCTGACGAAGCAGGCGGCGCGCCACATGCGGCTCTTCATTGCCGGGTCGGCGCCTTTGTTGATCGAGACTTTCAAAGAATGGCAGACCCGAACCGGCCATACGATTCTGGAGCGTTATGGCATGTCCGAGACCGCCATGCTCACCTCCAACCCGTACTTTGCGGAGCAGGGCGAGCGGCGCGGCGGCACGGTCGGCTTCCCGCTGCCGGGCGTCAGTCTGCGAGTGCAGGACGATGCGGGCCAGCCAGTGCCGGTGGGCGAGATCGGCGGCATTCAGGTCAAGGGGCCGAATGTGTTCAAGGGCTATTGGCGCATGCCGGAGAAAACAGCAGAAGAATTCACGGCGGATGGTTTCTTCAAGACCGGCGACGTCGGCAAGATTGACGCGCAAGGTTATGTGACCATCGTGGGCCGCAGCAAAGACCTGATCATCAGCGGCGGCTACAACGTCTATCCGGCTGAAGTTGAAGGCTATATCAACGAGTTGCCCGGGGTGGCCGAGAGTGCGGTGATCGGCGTCCCGCACGCTGATTTTGGCGAGGTGGGCGTGGCCGTCGTCATTGCCAAGCCGGGCGCCACGTTGGACCCGGAGTGGATCATTGCCAAATTGAAAGCCACGCTGGCCAACTTCAAGGTGCCCAAGCAGTGTTTTGTGGTGGATGCCCTGCCGCGCAACACCATGGGCAAGGTGCAAAAAAACGTGCTGCGAGCCCAGCACGGGGCTTGACGAATGCCATCTGAGTCAGACGGGATTGTTGTTGGTTTGCTATTGAAATAATAGCTCCCCGTGTATGTAGCACGGGGTCTATGACGTGTTTTAGCGCAAAACAAGCACCGGAATATGGGAGTGCGTCAGCACTTGCTGGGTTTCGCTGCCGAGCAGCAGGCGCTTGATGCCGCGGTGGCCATGGGACGCCATCACGATCAAATCGCATTTGTGTTTTTTGGCCGCTGCAATCACCGCATCCGACACCAGATCTGATTTGACGGTGATGGCCTTGGTTTTGACGCCCTTGGCCAAAGCGGCTTTTTCCACGGCATCCACGATGGCCTGGCCGTCTTCCGCCCATTGCGTCTCCACCCGGCTCACTTCAGCCGCTTGCAAAGCCAGGCCGCCCTCAAAGTAGCTTTGCGGGTAACGCGGAATGACTTTCAACGCCACCAACTCTGCATTGGCCAGCGCGGCTAGGTCTATGGCGCTGGTGACGGCTTTTTTCGACAAGGCTGAGCCATCGGTGGCGACAAGAATTCGTTGGTACATGACTGCTCCGAATTTGAAATTAAGAATGGAAGCTTACTCGCCTCGCCTTGGGTCACCCTGATTAAGGTCAAGTAAACTGCGCGGCTTGTCCGGTACCTTCCAACTCCATGCCTAATGATCAATCTGCTGCCCATGTCGCGGCGCCCCAATCCCTTTTAGATGATCGCGCCAAGGACCCCGTGGGCTCGCCGGATGCCGATGCGTCCATCGAGGTGTTGCGTTTGCTGGATGATCCGCAGGAGTGGTCTGCTTTCAGCCGGCCCGACCCCCAGCGTGCAGGCTACTGGGAGTCCAATCTTCTGATTGAAGGCATGCATTGCGCGGCCTGTGCGCTGACCATTGAAGATGCGCTGCTCCGTGTGCCGGGTGTGCTGAAGGCCGAAGTGGGGGCGGGCAGTCATCGGGCCCGGGTCGTCTGGACTGCGGAAGCAGTGAAACCGTCCGCCTGGATGCGGGCGGTCCAGGTCGCAGGCTATCGCGCCGTGCCGGCCAATGATTCTTTTGCCCGGGAACGTCGTAAAAACGAATCGCGCAAAGCGCTTTGGCGCCTGGGTGTGGCCGGGCTTTGCATGATGCAGGTGATGATGTACGCCTACCCGGCCTACGTGGGTGGCGGTTTGACGGCCGAGATGGAGCAGTTGCTGCGCTGGGCCTCGTGGGTGCTGACCTTGCCGGTCATTTTGTTCTCATGCGGTCCGTTTTTTAGCAATGCACTGCGCGATGTGGTGCAGCGCCGTGTGAGCATGGATTTACCGGTGTCTTTGGGCATGCTGATTACGTTTGTGGTCAGTACCGCCGGCACGTTTGACCCGCAGGGAATCTTTGGACGCGAGGTCTATTTCGACTCGCTCACCATGTTTGTTTTTTTTCTGCTGGCGGGTCGCTGGCTGGAATTGCGCCTGCGGGACCGAACTGCGGGTGCGCTTGAAGCCCTGATGAACCGGCTGCCTGACAGCGTGGCGCGTCTGTGCCAGGATGGTTCTTATGAACGCGTGCCGGTACGCCGATTGCTCCCCGGCGACGTCATTCGCATCTTGCCGGGTGAAACATTTCCGGCAGATGCCGTGGTATTGCAAGGCGACACCATGGTTGATGAGGCCTTGCTGACAGGTGAATCACGCCCGGTGTCCCGTGGCGTTGGGGGGATGGTGATTGCCGGCAGCCACAATCTTTCTACCGTGGTGCAGGCCCGGGTGGAGCAGGTTGGTGACAAAACCCGTTTTTCCCAGATCGTGGCCCTCATGGAAAGTGCGTCAACCACCAAGCCGCCTCTGGCGCGCTTGGCGGATCGCATTGCCAAGCCTTTTTTGATTGCGGTTTTACTGGCGGCTGGCTTGGCCTGTGCTTTTTGGTGGGGACGGGACCCCGAACATGCGCTGATGGTCGCTGTGGCGGTGTTGGTTGTCACTTGTCCCTGCGCCTTGTCGCTGGCCACGCCTGCTGCCATGCTGGCTGCGGCAGGCACGCTGGCGCAACGAGGCGTTTTGGTGCGCCAACTGGAAGCCTTTGAAGCGATGGCTTCGATTGACACGGTGATGTTCGATAAAACCGGCACCTTGACGCGCGATGCGATGGTCTTGGGTGCCAGTCGGGTGCGGGAGGGTGTCTCCGTTGCGCAGGCACTGGCGATGGCCGCTGCTTTGGCCCAACATTCCCTTCATCCGGTGTCGCGAGCTTTGGTACTTGCTGCGAGAGATGCTAGTGCCACTCTCGCCTGGCGGGCGGATACCGTCAATGAGGTCGCAGGAGGAGGGGTCTCAGGCACGGTGTGGGGTGGGGGAGAGGCAGCTCCTCTGGTTTCGACGGAACTGCGCTTGGGTTCGGCCGAGTTTTGCGGCATTGAGGCGCAGCCTCCGAGTTCATTGCAAGCTTGTTTAAGTGACGAGCGGGGCTGGCTGGCCACCTTTGGGCTGCATGAGGATATTCGCCCCGACGCCCAGGAGACGGTGGCGGCATTGCAACGTGAAGGTATTGCTGTTCATTTGCTGTCTGGAGACGGTGCTCAGGCCGTGGCACGCGTGGCTGCGAGAGTCGGTATCACCGAATTCAAGGGTGGGTGTTCGCCCCAAGACAAGCTCGATTTCTTGCAAAATGCCCAGCTGGAAGGACGTAAGGTTGCCGTTGTGGGAGATGGGCTTAATGATGGCCCGGTTCTCGCCGCTGCCCATGTGTCGTTTGCCTTTGGCAAGGCGGTTCCGTTGGCGCAGGCGCAAGCAGATTTTGTGGTTTTGGGCGATCATCTTAGTGCCATTGCAAAAACCTTGCGAATGTCCAGCTTGACGCTTCATATCGTGCGCCAAAATCTTTGGTGGGCCGCTATTTACAACGCGGTGTGTGTACCACTTGCTGTATTGGGGTTGTTGCCGGCTTGGCTGGCTGGTCTGGGGATGGCGCTGAGCTCTCTGTTTGTCGTGCTCAATGCCCTGCGGCTGTCTGGACGCGTCAACTTTTTGGGAAAAACTTAATGGATATTCTTTACTTATTGATTCCCCTGTCGGTAATTCTTGTATTTTTCATTCTTGGCGGGCTCTGGTGGGCCATTTACCGTGGACAATTCGAAGACATCGAGTCCGAAGGGGAACGTATTCTTAAGGATTCATAAGAATTCTTTTGAAGGGTTGATGTGGGTCAAACGGTATCCGGGTTTGCCATGGGAAACTCGATTCAAACTAACTGAGAAGAGGTGAAGATGATATTTCCTAATTCGCTAGCAACTACCTACAACGATAAAGTTGTCAGGCAGTTTGCCATCATGACTGTAGTCTGGGGTGTGGTGGGTATGCTTGTCGGCGTGATCATCGCTGCGCAACTTGCTTTTCCCGAGCTCAATTTGGGAATTCCATTCCTGACATATGGTCGGCTACGGCCGCTGCACACCAATGCAGTGATTTTTGCTTTTGGCGGCTGTGCGTTGTTTGCTTCTGTGTATTACGTAGCTCAACGTACTTGTCATGTTCGGCTGTTCAGCGATAAGTTGGCGGCCTTTACGTTTTGGGGTTGGCAGCTTGTTATTCTTGCTGCGGCAATTTCTCTGCCCCTTGGTTTTACCCAAGGTAAAGAGTACGCTGAACTGGAATGGCCAATTGACATTCTGATCACGCTGGTCTGGGTGGCCTTTGCTGTTGTCTTTTTTGGCACCATCGGAACTCGAAAAGTTCGCCACATTTATGTGGCTAACTGGTTTTTTGGCGCGTTCATTCTTGCTGTGGCTTTGTTGCACCTGGTTAACAGTGCAGCCATCCCAGCTGGTTACATGAAATCCTACTCGGCATATGCTGGTGTTCAGGATGCCATGGTGCAATGGTGGTACGGCCACAATGCTGTGGGCTTCTTCCTGACGGCTGCCTTCCTGGGGATGATGTACTACTTCGTTCCTAAGCAAGCTGAGCGTCCGGTTTACTCTTATCGCCTGTCGATCGTTCACTTTTGGGCTCTGATCTTTACTTACATGTGGGCGGGTCCTCACCATCTGCATTACACCGCTTTGCCTGATTGGACTCAGTCCGTCGGTATGGTGTTCTCCCTGA
The DNA here is from genome assembly GCA_040385425.1 of Pseudomonadota bacterium. Taxonomy (GTDB): domain Bacteria; phylum Pseudomonadota; class Gammaproteobacteria; order Burkholderiales; family Burkholderiaceae_C; genus Rhodoferax. Next base: position 9,207 of record JAZKHK010000201.1, read on the forward strand.
TTTTGTTGGCTCCAAGCTGGGGTGGCATGATCAACGGCATCATGACGCTGTCGGGTGCTTGGCACAAGCTGCGTGACGATCCAATTCTGCGTTTCCTGATCGTGTCCCTGTCGTTTTATGGCATGTCCACTTTTGAAGGTCCGATGATGTCGATCAAGACAGTTAATGCACTGTCTCATTACACCGATTGGACTGTTGGTCACGTGCACTCTGGTGCGCTTGGTTGGGTGGGTCTGGTGACTATGGGTAGCCTGTATTACCTGATTCCTCGCTTGTTTGGTCAAAAGCAAATGTACAGTGTGAAGGCGATTGAAGTTCACTTCTGGACTGCAACGATCGGGATTGTTATTTACATTGCTGCAATGTGGATTGCCGGTGTGATGCAGGGCCTGATGTGGCGCGCTATCAACACGGATGGTACGTTGACCTACACGTTTGTAGAGTCGGTTAAAGCGACCTTCCCCTTCTATGTTTTGCGTTTGGTTGGTGGTCTTCTTTACCTGACTGGTATGTTGATCATGCTCTGGAACACAATCAAAACGGCGACAAGCGGCCGCTCTGTCACTGTGACCATTCCGGCTCCGACAGCAATTGCCCACGCCTGAGAAAGAAAATACCATGGCTAATCACGATACAAGCGGCGGACTGTCGCACGAAAAAATTGAAACCAACAACTTTCTGATGATCGTTTTGATCCTCATCGTGTTGTTGTTTGGTGGGTTGGTGGAAATTATTCCTTTGTTCTTCCAAAAGTCCACTACTCAGCCGGTCAAGGGTCTTCAGCCCTATACCGCGCTCCAGTTGGCAGGGCGTGACATTTACACCCGCGAAGGTTGCTATAACTGCCATTCGCAGATGATTCGCCCGTTCCGTGCTGAAACTCTGCGCTATGGTCACTACTCCATGGCTGGTGAGTTTGTTTACGATCATCCGTTCCAATGGGGCAGCAAACGTACAGGTCCTGACCTGCATCGCGTAGGGGGCAAATTCAGCGATCAATGGCACCGTGATCACCTGAACAATCCTCGCGATGTGGTTCCTGAATCCAATATGCCTGCCTATCCTTGGCTTTTCAAGAACGATGTGAATGCTGAAACTATGCCAGCGCACATGAAGGCCTTGCGGACCGTGGGTGTGCCTTATACCGATGAGCAGATTGCCCAGTCTTCCGAAGAAGTCAAGGGTAAGAAGGAAATTGATGCCGTCATTGCTTATCTGCAGGTTTTGGGAACCTTGGTTAAGTAAGCGGAAGGTTTTTATATGGAACTTGATATCGTCAACACCCTTCGGACTGTAACAACGGTGGTCAGCTTTATCGTGTTTATTGGCATCATCGTGTGGGCTTATTCCCGCCGGAATGCTGCTGATTTCGAGAAGGCAGCCAACCTGCCTTTCGATCAAGACTGACGAACCGCAATAAAAGGAATAAATAATGAGCGATTTCACAAGTAATTTCTGGGCGATTTGGGTCGCCGGAATCACAACTTTCAGTATTTTGGCCTGCCTCATACTGCTGTGGTTTAGTGGCAAGGCCAAAGCAATGACGGCCAGCGACAATTCCACCGGACATGTGTGGGATGGTGATTTGCGTGAAATGAACAATCCCTTGCCTCGCTGGTGGGCATGGTTGTTTGTCATCACGATTGTTTTTGCTTTCGTCTATCTCGCCCTTTACCCTGGGTTGGGTTCTTACCCAGGTAAGTTGGGTTGGACGTCTGTTGGTCAGCATAAGGCTGAAGTGGATAAGGGCAATGCGGAGGTCGCACCTTTGTATGCCAAGTTCTCTGCCATGAAACCTGAAGACGTGGCAAAAGATGCACAGGCAATGGCTATTGGCGAACGCTTGTTCATGAATACCTGCGCCCAGTGCCATGGTTCTGATGCACGCGGCAGCAAAGGCTTTCCTAACCTGACGGACAATGACTGGTTGGGTGGCGGCACGCCAGAAGTTATCAAGGCAAACATAACAAACGGACGCATCGGTATGATGCCTCCCATGGCTGCAGCTGTGGGTACAGCAGAAGATGTCAAGAATGTTGCCCAATATGTCTTGAGCCTCTCTGGTAGCCCGCATGATGCCGTGCAAGCAGCCCTTGGCAAAGAAAAATTTGCAGTTTGCGCTGCATGCCACGGTGCGGATGGCAAGGGTATGCAAGCGATTGGCTCAGCTAATCTGACCGATAACATTTGGCTGCATGGTAGTGGCGAGGCTGCCATTATTGCCATGATCAACAATGGCAAGGTCAATCAGATGCCTGCTCACGCAGACAAGTTTACTGAAGCACAAATCCATGTTTTGGCATCTTATGTGTGGAGCCTTTCCAATAAGGCTGGAGCAGCTGCTCAGTAAGTTTTTGCAGATAAAACCATCTCTCTTGAGAAAGTGAACACTTGAAGATTAAGGAATCTAGTGTCCAAAAGGTCATACCCATCGTGCTTCAAGAGGGGTATGACCCATTAGCTCAATCAAAAGGGATGGATAAAGAGCTGATCTCCCTGTACGCCTCGCATGAGAAGATCTACCCGCGTAGCGTCACAGGGCTGTTCTCGAACTGGCGCTGGGCCCTGGTGGCGCTGACCCAGCTCATCTTCTACGGCCTGCCGTGGCTCGAATGGGGCCAGCGCCAGGCCGTTTTGTTTGACCTCGGGGTGCGGCGCTTCTACATCTTCGGGCTGGTGCTCTACCCGCAGGACTTCATCTACCTCACCGGCATCCTGGTGATCTCCGCGCTCTCCCTGTTTTTGTTCACGGCCGTGGCCGGTCGCCTGTGGTGCGGCTACGCCTGCCCGCAGACCGTCTACACCGAAATCTTCCTGTGGATCGAGAAGAAAATCGAAGGCGACCGCTCCGCGCGCATGCGCCGCGATGGCCAGCCGCTGTCCGTTGACAAAGTCGCGCGCAAAACCGCCAAGCACCTGGCCTGGCTGGCCGTGGCCTTGTGGACCGGCTTCACCTTTGTCGGCTACTTCACGCCCATCAAGGAGCTGGGCGTGGAATTCCTGCAGTTGAGCATGAGCTCCTGGGAAATCTTCTGGACTTTCTTCTACGGCTTTGCCACCTACGGCAACGCCGGCTTCATGCGCGAGCAGGTCTGCAAGCACATGTGCCCGTATGCACGCTTTCAAAGCGCCATGTTCGACAAGGACACGCTGATCGTCACCTACGACGCCCAGCGCGGCGAGCCGCGCGGGGCGCGCTCCAAGAAGGCCGACCTGGCCACGCTCGGGCTGGGCGCCTGCGTGGACTGCAGCCTGTGCGTGCAGGTCTGCCCCACCGGCATCGACATCCGCAAAGGCCTGCAGTACGAGTGCATCGGCTGCGGCGCCTGCGTCGATGTCTGCGACACCGTGATGGACAAGGTCGGCTACGCGCGCGGCCTGGTCAAGTACACCACCCAGAATGCGCTCAGCCTGGGCTGGAGCCAGGCACAGACCTGGCGCCATGTGCTCAGGCCCCGCGTGCTCATCTACTCGGGCATATTGGGCTCGATCGTGCTGGCGATGGTGGTGAGCCTGGCGCTGCGCACGCCGTTCAAGGTCAACGTGGTGCGCGACCGCGGCGTGATGGCGCGCGTGGTCGAGGACGGGCGCATCGAGAACGTCTACCGGCTGCAGGTCATGAACGCCACCGAGTCGAGCCAGCACTACAAGATCAGCGTCTCGGGCCTGCCCGGCCTGGTGGTGGCGTCCGAGAGCGTGGTCCAGGTGGCCTCGACCGAAGCGCGCGTGCTCGCGGTGCGCGTGCAGGCCCCGCCCGAGGCGGCTGCCCCGGGCTCGCACACCATGCAGTTCGAGATCCAGGCGCTGGACATTCCCGGCCATTTGACTGAGAATTCCGTTTTTTTAGTTCCCCGTTAAGGATTGAATATGCAACAAAACACCACTCTCGGCTCTTCTGCCCCATGGTGGAAGTTCGGACATGTCTGGCTGGTTTTTGCAGGCCCTGCTGTGGTCGTTGTCGCCAGTTTTATAACTTTATATCTGGCGATGACAAGACCAGACCCGGTTATTTCGGAGGACTATTACCAAAAGAGGGTTGAAGTCAATAAAATATTAGGAGAAGCTGTTGAGGCTGCCAACGCTGCGAGTTTGGCGCCAGCATTGAAAGCTCGTAATCATGCTGCTACGGGTGTTCTTCCTGCTCCAGCCGTTGCTAACAAACCCTGATCCCATTCAGTTTAATGAAAAGGAGGTTCAAGTATGTTGTCCCAACGATTGATGTGGATTGCTTGGCCTGCTTTCCTTATTGCGTGCATTCTTGAAATGCTGGTGTTTGCAATGGTGGATCCACAAGACTTGCGCTGGTTCGGTCAGCCTGTAGGGCTTTCGCGTCAGGGAATTTACACAGTTACTTTTTTTGTGTTTTGGGGATGTACGCTGCTTTCCAGCGCTTTGACAACCTTGCTGGCGATTTCCCCCTTTGAAACCAACCGTTGTCCAATGCCTGCTGAAGATCGTCCCGTTAGCTGCTCCAAGCCGGAGTCTTGCTAAGTTAATTTTTAAAGCTTGCTCAGTGGCAGGCTTTAGGATTGACAATATCTTTAAGCGCATCTGTATTGAGGATACGGACATGGCGCTGTTTGACTTCCACGATTTCTTCGTCAACAAATCTCGAAAAAGTTCGACTCACAGTTTCGAGTTTCAGTCCTAAAAAGCTGCCAATTTCCTCTCGGGTCATTCGAAGTATGAGCTCTGACTGAGAGAATCCTCGTGCATGCAATCGTTGAACCAGATTCAGCAGGAAGGTAGCGAGACGTTCTTCGGCCCGCATGCTCCCTAGTAACAGCATTACGCCGTGTTCGCGCACAATTTCTCGGCTCATGATTTTGTGAACGTGGCGTTGCAGAGAATTCACTTCTCGGGACAATTCTTCAATACGATCAAATGGCATTACGCAGACCTCTGCGTCTTCCAAGGCGACGGCATCGCAGGTGTGGTGGTCGTTAACAATGCCATCCAAACCAATGACTTCACCCGCCATCTGGAACCCGGTTACTTGATCCCGTCCATCTTCGGATGCCACGCGGGTTTTGAAAAACCCTGTGCGAATCGCATACAAGCTTGTGAATCTTTCACCATTTCGGAAGAGGATCGTACCGCGCTTGATTTTGCGTCTGGCTGCGACCATGTCATCAATCCGGTCCAATTCTTCTTTGCTGAGTCCTACCGGCATGCACAGTTCACGCAAATTGCAGTTGGAACAGGCGACTTTGATGGTTTGAGGATTCATGTAAAGCATTTTGTCACTAATTTCTGCACGGTTCTGATGCCAATCAAATTCTTAAAAAATGGAATATCTTCACATTTGATTGAGATCAAGACGAAATTTTATCTTTTGAGACACATTTAACAAGCTTGCCAAGGAGTATTCATGAATGCAGCGGTTGTTGAACCTGTTTCCGAAGATCTGATACGTCGCTTTGACGTACCCGGACCTCGCTATACCTCCTACCCGACGGCAGACCGCTTTGTTGAAGCTTTTTCGGTTGAAGACTATGCCCAGGCGCTAAAACTCCGCCGCATTGGGGCTGCGGCCATGACGCTGCCTCTCTCCATCTATATTCATATTCCCTTTTGTGAATCTCTTTGCTATTACTGCGCGTGCAACAAGATTATTACCAAGCACCATGATCGTGCAACACCGTATTTGCGGTACCTGAGTCGTGAGATGGATCTGCATACAGAACAGTTGGGCATCGGGCAATCCGTGTCGCAATTGCACCTCGGCGGAGGGACTCCCACCTTTTTGTCAGACGAGGAGTTGCGAGAATTGATGGGTACGTTGCGCCGCAACTTCACATTGACCCCCGGTGGGGAATATTCCATTGAAGTTGATCCGCGCACGATCAGTACATCACGGCTGGACACGTTGGCGGAGCTGGGGTTTAACC
>JAZKHK010000202.1:0-6094 GCA_040385425.1 Pseudomonadota bacterium
GCGCCCATGTTGAAGTCGCTGGTGGCGACGATCATGAAGCGTTCCAGGTCCAGCGGCAGGCCAAAGCGGGCTTCGTCCCACACCACCGAGGCCATCAGCGAGTTCATCGCGTGTTCGGTCTTGTCCATGTCGCCGGGGCGCACATAGACCTGCAGCAAATGGTCTTTGCCGGCGCGTGAGGTGATGCGCTGTTCGCGGCACACCAACTGGCCCGCGACCAGGGCGAACAGGTAGGCCGGTTTTTTATGCGGGTCAACCCAGGTCGCAAAGTGGCGGCCTGCGTTGTCTGCGCCTTCCAGCATGCCGGAGTCCACCAGGTTGCCGTTGCTTAGGAGCACCGGGTATTTTTGCTTGTCGGCACGCAAGGTCACGGTAAAACTGGCCATCACATCGGGACGGTCCAGGAAGTAGGTGATGCGGCGAAAGCCCTCGGCCTCGCACTGGGTAAAGAAGGAATCGTTGCTGACGTACAGGCCCATCAGCTTGGTGTTTTTGACGGGTGCGCAGGTGGTGAAGATCTCCAGCTCGAAAGCGCCTTCGGTGGGCAGGTTTTCCAGCACCAGGGCGTTGCCGTCCATCTTGAAGCAAGCACCCTGGCCGTTGACCAGCACGCGCGCCAGGTTGAGTTCTTCGCCGTCGAGTTTCAGGGGCTGCAGTGCCACGTCCGGGTTGCGACGCAAGGTCATTTTGTTGAGCACCCGCGTCTTGGCAGGGTCCAGGTCAAACGTCAGGTTGACGGTGTCAATCCAGTACGCGGGGGCGGTGTAGTCGGCGCGCAAAGTCACCGTAGCCGGGCCGTGTCCATCACGAAGTTGCAACATGCAGGTTCTCCAAAAATTTCGAATTCATCAAGTCAACGCAGCCGCACAGCGTGCGCGACTGCTTTCGGCGCGTTTAAAACGTCACTAAACGCCTTGCTTCAATGAGGCTTCAATGAACTGGTCCAGATCGCCGTCCAGCACTTTCTGGGTGGCGGAGGTTTCGTAGTTGGTGCGCAAGTCCTTGATGCGGCTGTTGTCCAGCACATAAGAGCGAATCTGGTGGCCCCAGCCCACATCGGTCTTGGAGTCTTCCAGTTTTTGCTGTTCTTCCTGCTGCTTGCGCATCTCAAAGTCGTAGAGCTTGGAGCGCAGGCGCTTCCACGCCACATCCCGGTTGCCGTGCTGGCTGCGCCCGTCCTGGCACTGCACCACGATGCCGGTGGGCAAGTGGGTCAGACGTACCGCCGAGTCGGTCTTGTTGATGTGCTGACCACCCGCACCGCTGGCGCGGAAGGTGTCGGTACGCACGTCGCTGGGGTTGATGTTGATTTCGATCGAGTCGTCCACCTCGGGGTAGACGAATACGCTGGCAAAACTGGTGTGGCGACCGCCCGACGAATCGAACGGCGACTTGCGCACCAGCCGGTGCACGCCGGTCTCGGTGCGCAGCAGGCCAAACGCATACTCGCCTTCGACCTTGATGGTGGCGCCTTTGATGCCGGCGGTGTCGCCAGGGGTCTCGTCTTCAATCGTGACCGTGAAACCCTTGCGTTCGCCATAGCGCACGTACTGGCGCAGCAGCATGCTGGCCCAGTCGCAGGCTTCGGTGCCGCCGGCGCCAGACTGAATGTCCACAAAGGCATTCATCGGATCGGCCGGGTTGTTGAACATGCGGCGGAATTCCAGCCCCTGGATGATTTCGGCCAGCTTGGCGGTCTCGGCTTCGATGGTCATCAAGCCATCTTCATCGCCATCCTCTTTGCTCATCTCGAACAGCTCGCTGTTGTCGGCCAGTTCGGTGGTGAGGTTGTCGAGGGTGAGCACCACGCCGTCGAGTGCTTTTTTCTCGCGGCCCAGTTCCTGGGCGCGCTTGGGGTCGTTCCAGACGGTCGGGTCTTCGAGCGAGGCGTTGACGGTTCTCAGGCGTTCAGATTTGGCAGGGTAGTCAAAGATACCCCCGAAGATCGAGGGTGCGGGCGCTCAAATCGGAGAGTTGGGTGCCGATGAGGTTGATGCGTTCTGCTTCCATGATGCGGGTCCTGACAATGTAGTTTCAAATAACCCGCTATTTTCTCATGCCGCGCCCGCCGTATTCTGACTTGGCCGCTCAGGCGAATCCCTTGCGGGACAAGGTTCTTCAGCGCCACCGGTCGTGGCGCTGTCAAGTCTTAGAAAGGAGCGTCGGTTGCCGTGTCGGCAGCATCGTCTGAAGGGCCGTCTGTGGGGGTTGTAGGGGCTTGTGCCGCCTGGCGCACCGTGGCTTTTTCGCCGGCGCTGGCGAACTTGCTGTACTTGCCCAGAATGTTGACCATCTGGCCGTACACGCGGGGGTTGCCCGCCATGCATTCGTGCTGCTCCAGAAACTCCGAGTCGCCGGAGAAATTGCCGACCAGTCCGCCAGCTTCGGTGACCAGCAGCGAGCCCGCTGCCACGTCCCAAGGCTGCAGACCGGTTTCAAAAAAGCCATCGGTGTAGCCCGCTGCCACATAGGCCAGGTCCAGCGCCGCCGCACCGGGGCGACGCAGGCCGGTGGTGAGTTTCATCATGTCACCCATCATGCCCAGGTAGGCATTGAAGTCGTCACCGGGACGGAACGGGAAACCGGTTGAAATCAGGCATTCCTGCAGGCGGATGCGTTTGGAAACGCGCAGACGGCGATCGTTCAGAAAAGCGCCACGGCCTTTGGTGGCGGTGAACAAGTCGTTGCGGGTGGGGTCGTACACCACGGCTTGCTCAATCTTGCCCTTGACGGCCAGCGCGATGCTGACGCAGTAGACCGGAAAGCCGTGAATGAAGTTGGTGGTGCCGTCCAGCGGATCAATGATCCAGACAAACTCCGAATCTTTGGCACCATGTTCCCGACCTGATTCCTCGGCCCAGATGCCGTGACCGGGGTAAGCGGTGAGCAGTGTTTCGATGATGGCCTGCTCGGCGGCCTGGTCCACTTCGGTCACGAAGTCATTGACCTGTTTTTGCGAGATGCGAACCGCTTCAACGTCAAGCGCGGCGCGGTTAATGATGGAGCCGGCAGCGCGGGCGGCCTTGACGGCCACATTGATCATGGGGTGCAGATTGGGGGATGCCATAAATTTTGATTAAGAGCGAGACGGGACTGCGAGACGATGCGGGCAGCGACAATAGCGGGATTTTACCCGCCCGGCCAATTTCACAAAATTCGAGCGCATTCCCGAGCTTATGAAAACACGTTTTATCCTGATCAACACCAGCCATGCCGGCAATGTGGGTGCCGCCGCCCGGGCCATGAAAACCATGGGATTCGGTGACCTGGTGCTGGTGGCGCCGCGCTGGGCCAATGTGCTCAACCGCGAAGAAACCATCCAGCGCGCCAGCGGCGCACTGGATGTCTTGCGAAACGCCCGCATCGTCGCCACGCTGGACGAAGCGCTGGAGGGCATGACCCATCTGTGCGCCACCGCCATGACGCCGCGTGACTTCGGTCCTCCCACCGTGATGCCCCGCGAACATTTCGAGATGCTATCGAAAAAAGAGCTGCTCGCGCAGGCTGCACGGGGGCTAGAGGCAGATTTTGCTTGTAAATCAGATGAAAATCAGGTTTTGTCCGATGTGGCGGCTTCCCAGCAAGGCGTTGCTTTCTTGTTCGGTTGTGAGCGTTTTGGCATGAGCAATGATGACGTGTACCGCTGTCACGCCTGTCTGAGCATTCCGAGCGACCCCAAGTTCGGCTCGCTCAACCTGGGTGCGGCCTTGCAGGTGATTGCCTATGAGTGGCGTCTGGCCTTGGGTGGCTTTGCGGCGCCTGCCAGTGCGCCTCTTGAGCCTGCTGAAACGGCTCAGGCTATCACGGGTTCCGCCCGGTTTGATGTGCTGGCCGATGCCAGCCAGATGGCGGGTATGTTGGCGCATTGGGAGCGGGCCTTGATCTCCATCGGTTTTCTGGACCCGCAGGCGCCTAAAAAGCTCATGCCCCGGCTCAACCAGTTGTTCAACCGGGCCGGCCTCACGCAAGGAGAAATCCATATTCTGCGCGGCATCGCCAAAATGATGGACCAGACCGAGACGCCGGCCAAGCCCCTGCCAGCAGCCCCCGTACCCTCAAAAGACTAGACTTCACCGATGTTTTCACGACTACGTTCCGACATTCAATGCATTCTTGACCGCGACCCGGCGGCCCGCACCCGGTGGGAAGTGCTCACCTGCTATCCGGGCCTGCATGCGGTGGTGCTGCACCGCCGTGCCAACTGGTGCTGGCGCCATGACCTGAAATGGCTGGGCCGTTTTATTTCGCACATCACCCGCTTCCTGACCGGCATTGAAATCCACCCTGGCGCCAAAATCGGCGAGCGGGTTTTCTTTGACCATGCGATGGGTGTGGTGGTGGGAGAAACCGCCGAAATCGGCGACGGCTGCACGATTTACCAGGGCGTCACGCTGGGCGGCACGTCACTGTACAAAGGCGTCAAGCGCCACCCGACGCTGGGCCGCAATGTCGTGGTCGGCGCCGGTGCCCAGGTGCTGGGCGGTTTCACGGTGGGCGAGGGCGCCAAAGTGGGCTCGAATGCGGTGGTGACCAAGCCGGTGCCTGCTGGCGCCACGGCGGTCGGCAACCCGGCGCGCATCATTCAGGCCGAACTGGATGTGAAGCGCGAAGAAGCGGCTTCCAAAATGGGATTTTCAGCCTACGGTGTCACGCAAAATGACGACCCGCTCAGTCAGGCGATGCGCGGCCTGATTGACAACGCGGGCTCGCAGGAGCATCAGATTGCCTTGCTGTGGAAGGCGATTGAAACGCTGCAGGCCAACCGCTCGGCCACCAATTGCGTGCCCGGCGATGCAGCCCTGTGCGAGCACTTTGAAGCAGAGAAACTGAACCAGTTGGTTGGTAAATAACCGGGGCTGGTCATGGCGGTGAAGGCCGCAATGACTCGCCAGTTCAGGCGGCTGGTGCGGGGCGAATCGCCGTTTTCGGACGGAATGCCTTGCACACCTCGTCATGGGTTTCCAGGTACGGTCCGCCAATCAGGTCCACGCAGTAGGGTACGGCGGCAAAGATGCCGGCCATCAGGGATTCGCCGTTGTTGCCGCGCAGGCCTTCCAGCGTTTCCGCAATCGCTTTGGGTTGCCCCGGCAGGTTGATGATCAAGGCTTGATCGCGGATCACCGCCACCTGGCGCGACAGAATCGCGGTGGGCACAAACTTCAGGCTGATCTGGCGCATCTGTTCGCCAAAACCCGGCATTTCCTTGTGCGCCACGGCCAGCGTGGCTTCGGGGGTGACGTCGCGCAGGGCCGGACCGGTGCCGCCGGTGGTCAACACCAGGGAGCAACCGGCATCGACCAGCTCAATCAGGGTGGCGCTGATGGTGGCTTGCTCGTCTGCAATCAAGCGCGGCTCAAATTGAATGGGGTTTTTCAGGGCGCGGGCCAGCCAGTCCTGCAGGGCCGGCAGGCCTTTGTCGACATAGACGCCGGTCGAGGCCCGGTCGCTGATGGAGACGATGCCAATTTTGACGGCATCACAAGCCGCAGGGCTGGCGAGGCTCATGCCGCTTCTCCCTCGCCGTCTTGGGCCAGTAACTGTTCACGCACCACTTGAAAGATGTCGCGGTAGGCGCGGCCATGGCGCAGCGCTTCGCCCGGTTTTTCGGGCTTGGCGTCCTTGCGGGCCTGACGAATCAGGGCGCGCAACTGTTGCGTGTCGGTGCCCGGGTACGCGGTGATCCATTCGCCAAACGCGTCCTCTTCGGCAATCAGGCGGTCGCGCCAGCTCTCAGCCTGGTGGATGGCGTAGTTTTCGCGGGCTGATCCGTTGTTCTGTTCTGCGAGTGCGGCTCGGACGTTGTAGATCGCGGTTTCATCCAGCAGGCGCATCTGCTTGCCGATGAACTGCATCTGGCGGCGTTTGCCTTCGAAGTTGGTGATGCGTTTGGCTTCGGCAAGGGCGTCCTTGAGCTTTTCAGTCAAGTCCAACCGTTTCATCAGGTCGGCGCGCAGCGTCAGCAAGTCTTCGCCCAGTTTTTGCAGCTCAAGGCTTTCGCGCTTGAGATCGGTTCGGCTCTGATCGTCGGTGCCTTTGAGCTCGCGCTTGAGCTCCAGATCGCGTTCGCTGCCTTCGGCGACGAACTCACCTCTGA
>JAZKHK010000203.1:0-25888 GCA_040385425.1 Pseudomonadota bacterium
CGCTCGCCTGCAGGGCCTGGAGTTGCTGCGCGGAAATCAGGGTGGTGTACATGGCGGGGTTTCCTTCAAGGTGGGCCGGTTCAGTGTTCTTCGGCCGGGGTGTTGGGAATGGCGCGTGAGCGCAGCACGGTGGCGGCCAGCCCGCTGACCACAATCACGCCCATGCCGGCCCAGCCGATCAGCGGAATCTGGTCGCCAAACAGCAGCAGGCTGTAGAAGGCGGCAAACACAATGCCCGAATACTGCAGGTTGGCCACCAGCAGGGTGGCGCCCCGGCTGTAGGCGCGTGTCATGCACCACTGGCCCAGGGAGGCCAGCACGCCGATCGGCACCAGCCAGGCCGTGGCCTGCCAACTGGCAGACGACCAGGGCGTGAGGCCGGTGAAGGCAATGCCGATGATGCCGACGGCCGCGGTGCCGATCGAAAAGTAAAACACGGTGCGGCCTTCGGGCTCGCCGATCTTGCCCAGCGCGGTGACCTGCATGTAGGCCAGCGCCGCGCCCATGCCCGAGAGCAGGCCGATCAGTCCGGCGAACAATTGGTCCTGGTCCAGCGTCGGGCGCAGCATCATCACGACGCCGGCAAAACCGGCCAGCACGGTCGCCATCAACGGGCCTTGGCGTTCGGCTTTCCCGTACAGCACCGAGCCGCCCACGATGAAGGCGGCGACCCAGACGCCGCTCATGTAGTTCAGCGTCATGGCGGTGGCCAGCGGCAAATGGGCGATGGCATAAAACCAGGTGCCCAGCGACAGCACGCCAATGAGGCTGCGCCAGGCGTGCATGAAGGGGACCGGGGAGCGCAAGGGGATGCGGCGCGCTTTCATGAGCAGCGCCATGAAGACCACGCTCACCACGCCGCGGTAAAACACCAGCTCGAAGGTGCTGAAACTGCCTGACGCTACCTTGATGCCGACCGCCATGGTGGCAAAAAAGAAGGCCGCCAGCACCATCCAGAGCGCTTGCATCGGGCCTTAGAGCTGGATTTGGCGGCGATACCAGTCGTGAAAGTGCTGCATGCCGTCTTCCATGGGGCTTTGGTAAGGTCCGACTTCGTTGTCACCGCGCGCCAGCAGCGCCTTGCGACCGGCGTCCATTCGTTCGCCGATCTCGTCGTCCTCGATGCAGGTTTCCATGTAGGCCGCCTGCTGGGCTTCGACGAACTCACGCTCGAAAGCATGGATTTCTTCGGGATAGTAGAACTCGACCATGTTCATGGTCTTGTTCGGGCCCATCGGGTGCACCGTGGAGACGGTCAGCACATGCGGATACCACTCCACCATGATGTGCGGGTAATAGGTGAGCCAGATGGCGCCGTATTTGGTCGGTTGGCCCTTGCGGTAGTTATTCAGCGCGTCATGCCAGCGCTGGTACACCGGGCTGCCCGCCGGGCCGGGTTGGGCCATGCCCACGGTCTGTACCGAGTAGTTTTCCTTGAACTCCCAACGCAAATCGTCACAGGTGACGGTGCTGCCCAAGCCGGGGTGGAAAGGGCCGACGTGGTAGTCCTCCAGATAGACCTCGATGAAGGTCTTCCAGTTGTAGTTGCACTCGTGCATTTCGACCTTGTCGAGCACAAAGCCCGAAAAATCGAGGTCGGCGCGCGGGCCCATGTCGGCCAGGTCGGCTTGGATGTCGCGGCCATTGTCTTCAAACAGCAGGCCATTCCATTCGCGCAGCTTGTAGTTGTTCAGGTCCAGGCAGGGGTCGTGCGCAAAATGGGGCGCGCCCAGCAGCGTGCCGGCGGGCTCGGGGCCACTGCCGCTGTAGGTCCAGCGGTGCAGCGGACACACGATGTTGCCGGCGGCGACGCCCTGGTGCGGGGTGTTGACCGAGCCGCGGCCCTGCAACATGATCGCCTGACGGTGGCGGCACACATTGGAGATGAGCTCAATGCCAGTGGGGGTGCGCACCAAGGCACGGCCTTGCGCCTCTTGCGGCAGGGTGTAGTAATCCCCCACATTGGGCACGCTCAGGGCGTGGCCCACGTAGCGGGGACCGCGCTGGAAAATATTTTTCAGTTCGCGCTGGTACAGCGCTTCGTCAAAATAGCTTGAAACTGGGAGTTGGCCGGTGGCCTGCTGCAGTTGAAGACTTAAATCAGACATGGTTGACCTGACCTAAAGTTGAAGAACGGGATGTAAAAAAATGATAAGTTATTGATTTCAAAGTGTTTTTTATCCACCCGAACAATCCAGACTGTGCAAAACCCATAGGGATGTATGAACCCGGTACAAAAATTTTAGAAATGTTTTCTGTGCAAAAACAGTCGCAGAGGATACCAGCAATGGCAATAACCGCAACCCATGGGAGACCTTGCCCAGCTTGATGACAGGCGGCCGTTTCAAGCGATGACCGGGTGGACGCAGGAGCGCCAAAACGCCAACGGCACCCGCAGGTGCCGTTGGAAAGGAGCAGGGCTTGGGGCCCTTGCCATCAAGCCACTCGGGAAGCTTTCTTGACTTGAGTGGCTGCTGCTGCGAAGTTCGACTGGGCTGTTTCAACCACTTTCTTGGTTTGAGCCTGAGCCATCTCAACGACATTCTGGCCAGCGGAGAAAGCGGATTTGAAGGCGGCCATAGCAGTTTCGCTGCCAGTGGGCGCGTTCTGGGTCAGGTTCTGGAGTACGCCGCTCCATATTCTTTGTACGCCGGCGGTCTGGGCTTCCAGGGCTTTGGTAATTTCAGCTTTGCTGTCCGTCACAATGGTCTGAACCTGTTGCGCATAGGCCGCCGATTTTTCGGCCAGAGGTGTGAAAAATTCAGATTGCAAAGCCAGCAGTTCTTGAGGGTCCTTGGCGCCGAGAAGAGACTGCGTATGGCTAAAGGCCTCGGCGATGGCTTCTTTGGACGTGGCCAGGTTCAACTCGACCAGTTTCTCGATGCCGGAAAAAGCCTGGTTGGCCCAGCCGGTGATCACATCCACGTTTTCCTGGTTGGTGGCGATGATCTGTTCAACGGGGTTGTTCATTGTGTCTCCTTAAGTTAATGGATTTAATCAGGGCGGCAGCCTGCTTTTTCGAGGCCGTATCAAGCCCTGTATGTTGCAGTGCAGCATGGATTAATTCTAGGGAAACGAGGTCTGAGCGCAAGCCGACATACGGCTTTGTACCGCTCATTAGGGGGTGTGGCCTAGCCGCCATCGAGTCCGGGTATTGTCAATACGGTCAAGGATCAATCAATCATGTACGAGTCAAAAAAACAAATCCCGCTATCAAACACTCACTTTGCCATGCGCTTGTTTTGGCATGGCACCCTGGTGTTCGGTGTGCTCGCCCTGTCACTGGCCTTGGGTATGGTGGGCTATTGCTATTTGGAGCACCTTTCCTGGCTCGACGCCTTCCTCAATTCGGCCATGCTTTTGGGCGGCATGGGGCCGGTCAACCCGCCGGTGACCTCCGGCGGCAAGCTCTTTGCAGGTCTCTATGCGTTGTATTCGGGCCTTGTTTTTCTCGTGTCTGCGGCGCTGGTTTTTACCCCTCTCGTGCACCGGCTGCTGCACAAGTTTCATTGGGATTCGAAGGTTTAGAGGCGCGGAGGCCGGTTCACCGGCTCGTTTGGCCGGTCCAACGCCTAAAATCAGCCTTTTAAAACCCACGGAATTTCGTGCCCTATGGTTTCTGCGCCCAAACCTGTCAAAACTGCCCCGATCAGTTATGAAACCGCTCTGGAAGAGCTTGAGCAACTGGTGGCCCGGCTGGAGTCGGGCGACATGCCTTTGGAACAACTGCTCACCCAATACCAGCGCGGGGCTGAATTGCTCAAGTTTTGCCGCGACCGGCTGGAAGCGGTCGAAGGCCAGATCAAGGTGCTGGACCAGGGAGCGCTGAAAACGTGGACACCCGAGTGAAGACTGAATCCGCCTTTAACCTGAGCGCCTGGAGCGCCCGGCACCTTGACAGCGTTGAGCGTGCCCTTGAGCGCTGGGTCACCGCCGACGCGCCGGCCGGGGTAGACCATGGTGCGCCTGCGGCGCTGGTCGATGCCATGCGCTATGCCGTCCTGGACGGCGGCAAGCGGCTGCGTCCCTTGCTGGTGATGGCGGCCTGGGAGGCCGTCCATCCGGATGCCGCGACAGATGCCACCTGTTTGGACGCCGCTTTGCGCGCCGCCTGCGCCGTGGAGCTGATTCATGCCTATTCGCTGGTCCACGACGACATGCCGTGCATGGACAACGATGTCCTGCGCCGCGGCAAACCGACGGTTCATGTGAAATTTGGCGAGGCCAGCGCCTTGCTGGCTGGCGACGCCTTGCAGGCCCTGGCGTTTGAGTTGCTGACCCCTGAATGCGAACCCCTGTCCGCCGAGCGGCAGGCCCGTCTGTGCCGTCTGTTGGCCCGGGCCGCCGGCAGTGCCGGCATGGCGGGCGGCCAGGCGATCGACCTGGCCAGCGTGGGGCTGCCGCTCACTGAAAACCAGTTGCGGGACATGCACCGCCTCAAGACCGGTGCCCTGCTGCAGGCCAGTGTCATGATGGGGGCCGCCTGCGGCGATGTCTCTCCTGTGGCACAGTCGGCACTGCAAACGTATGGGGCCGCCATCGGTTTGGCGTTTCAGGTGGTGGACGATATTCTGGATGTCACTGCCGACTCGGCCACGCTGGGCAAGACGGCTGGCAAAGATGCCGACCAGGACAAGCCCACCTATGTATCGTTGCTGGGGCTGGAGCGTTCGGCCGCTTATGCGCAGGAATTGCTGGCGCAGGCGCTGGAGGCGCTGGCGCAGAGCGGTTTGCGCAATACCCAGGCGTTACAGGGTTTGGCCAATATGGTGGTGAACCGCTCGTGCTGAGCCCAAACCGGCCCGTTCATCAATATTTTTAGTTAAATAGGCCTGCAGCCCTTATGGAATAAGCGCTAGCAGCTATAAAAAACAGAGCATATGTCGAACACCTTGTACCCGCTGCTGCAAACCATCAATGACCCCGCCGATCTGCGGCACTTGCCGCGCGAGCGCTTGAACGCGCTGGCCGCTGAATTGCGTGACTTTGTGATCAGCAGCGTCTCCAAAACCGGCGGCCACCTCAGCTCCAACCTCGGCACGGTGGAACTCACGGTGGCTTTGCACTATGTGTTCAACACCCCGCAAGACCGCGTGTTGTGGGATGTGGGTCATCAGACCTACCCGCACAAAATCCTCACCGGGCGGCGCGACCGCATGAATTCCTTGCGTCAACTCGGCGGCTTGAGCGGTTTTCCGCAACGCTCCGAGAGCGAGTACGACGACTTCGGTACGGCGCATTCCAGCACCTCCATTTCAGCCGCCCTGGGTATGGCGCTGGCGTCCAAAATCAAGGGTGAAGAACGCCATTCCATTGCCATCATCGGCGACGGTGCGCTCACCGCTGGCATGGCGTTTGAAGCGCTCAACAATGCCGGGGTGGCCGATTGCAATCTGCTGGTGATCCTGAACGACAACGACATGAGCATCAGCCCGCCGGTGGGCGCGCTCAACCGCTATCTGGCCAAGCTCATGAGCGGCCAGTTTTACGCCGCCGCCAAAAACGCCGGCAAGAACGTGCTCAAAGGCGCGCCGCCCTTGTTTGAACTCGCCAAGCGCATCGAGGAAACAGCCAAAGGCATGGTGGTGGCGCCTGCCACCTTGTTCGAGAAATTCGGTTTCAATTACATCGGCCCGATTGACGGCCATGACCTTGATTCGCTGATTCCCACGCTGGAAAACATCAAGCACCTCAAGGGGCCGCAGTTTCTCCATGTGGTCACCAAAAAAGGGCAAGGCTACAAACTGGCCGAAGCCGATCCGGTGGCCTACCACGGCCCGGGCAAATTTGACCCGGCCATTGGCCTGCAACACCCCACAACCCCGTCCAAGCCAACGTTCACCCAGGTGTTTGGCCATTGGCTGTGCGACATGGCGGCGCAAGACCCGCGGCTGGTGGGTATCACGCCCGCCATGCGCGAGGGCTCGGGCATGGTGGAGTTTGAAAAACGCTTTCCTGCGCGTTATTTTGATGTGGGCATTGCCGAGCAGCACGCCGTCACCTTTGCCGCCGGCTTGGCCTGCGAAGGCCTGAAGCCGGTGGTGGCGATTTACTCCACCTTTTTGCAGCGCGCTTATGACCAACTGATTCACGACGTCGCCATTCAAAACCTGCCGGTGGTGTTTGCGCTGGACCGCGCTGGACTGGTCGGTGCCGATGGGGCGACCCATGCCGGGGCCTACGACATTCCCTTTTTGCGCTGCATTCCCAACGTCAGCGTGGCTTGTCCGGCGGATGAAAACGAGTGCCGTCAACTGCTCTCCACCGCGTTTGCACAGAACCACCCCGTGGCGGTGCGCTACCCGCGCGGCGCCGGTGCCGGCGTGGCGGTGCAGGCGAGCCTGGAGGGGTTGCCCTTTGGCAAGGGCGAAATCAAACGCCAAGGCCAAGGCATCGCCATTCTGGCTTTTGGCACGCTCTTGTACCCGGCGCTGGAAGCAGCCCAGGCCCTCAATGCCACGGTGGTCAACATGCGCTGGGCCAAGCCGCTGGATACCGAACTGCTGCTCCAGGTCGCCGCTGCGCATGACGGTCTGGTGACGGTGGAAGAGGGGGCCCTCATGGGCGGTGCCGGCAGTGCCGTGCTGGAGGCGCTGCATGCGGCCGGGGTAGTCAAGCCCGTGCTGCAATTGGGCCTGAGCGATGAGTTCATCGAACATGGCGACCCCGTGAAATTGCTGGCCCTGCAGGGGCTGGATGCCGCCGGGATTCAAGCCTCGGTTGCCAAGCGGTTTGCGACGCTGCTGGAGCCCGGACGCCCCACGCTCAAAGCGGTCGCCTGAGGCCGCCAGCCCCGCCAGGGTTCTGAGCCCCGCAAGGGTTCAGAACCGCTTGGTGGTCTGCCCCGGCAGGGAAAACCCCCTCATTAATTGGTCTGTGCGTTCCTACAATCCAGAACGCAGGATGATTCATACCCCTCTTTTCGCTGGGTTGATCTGCATGGCAAGCGGTTCAATCAACAACGCAAGGAGTGAAGCTGATGGATCGTCGTTCCTTAATCAAGCGGGCCGGCATGGCAGGTGTCCTCGCTGCCGGCGCAGCGCCAGTTGTGCATGCGCAAGGTGCCAACATCCGCTGGCGTCTGGCTTCCAGCTTCCCCAAGTCCCTTGACACGCTGTATGGCGCCGAAGAAACCTTCGCCCGCAAAGTGTCTGAGATGAGCGGCGGCAAATTCGTGATTTCGGTCCATGCGGCGGGGGAGTTGATGTCTGCCTTTGGTGTGGTGGACGGCGTGCAAAACGGCACGATTGAGATGGCTCACACGGCGGCTTACTATTTCTTCGGCAAGGACGATGCTTTTGCCTTGAGCTGTTCGATCCCGTTCGGTTTGAACAGCCGCCAGATGTCGGCCTGGATGTTTCACGGCAACGGCCTCAAGCTCACGCGCGAGTTTTACGCCAACTACAACATCATGAATTTTCCGGGCGGCAACACCGGTGCCCAAATGGGTGGCTGGTACCGCAAGGAGGTCAAGCGCGTGGCTGACTTGAAAGGCCTGAAGTTTCGCGTCGGCGGTTTTGCCGGCAAGGTGCTGGAACGCATGGGCGCGCTGCCCCAGAACATTCCGGGCGGGGAAATTTTCCAGGCACTGGAACAAGGCACACTGGATGCCGCCGAGTGGATTGGGCCTTACGACGACCAGAAACTCGGCTTCTACAAAGTGGCCCCCTATTACTACTACCCGGCCTGGTGGGAGGGCGGTCCGCAACTGGAGTTCTTCATCAATACCCAGGCTTACCAGGCGCTGTCGCCTGAATACAAGGCCATTGTGGAGTGCGCCGCTGCCTATGCGCACCAGGAGATGCAGGCCAGGTACGACGTGAAAAACCCCATCGCACTCAAGCAACTCGTGGCCGCCAGGACCAAGGTGTTGCCGTTTCCCAAAGACATCATGGAACGCGCCTACAAGGAGTCGATGGGCCTGTATGCGGAGTTAAGCGCCAGGAACGCCCACTGGAGGAAGATCTATGCAGACCTGGCGGCCTTTCGCAAGGAGCAGAACCAGTGGTTCCGCTTGGCCGAATCGCGTTTCGACAGCTTCATGCAGGCGCAAAAAATGTAGTGGGTGGCGCCCTCACACGCCAAACAGCACCGACAGCCAGACCCGTACCATGAGGGCCAAGGGCAACCAGGCCAGCGCCAGACCCGCTACCGCGCGCACCGAGAAGCGCACCAGGCACATGCGCAGTGTCAAGTAGGCCGAGAAGCCCGCTGCCAGCGTCAGCAAGACGGCGCGTACCGCAGGCACCCAGGTCAGCGTGATTCCCTCGGCCTTGAGGTGCCCCAGCGTCAACATCGACAGACCCAGGAACACCCCGGCACCCGCCATCGGCACCAGGGCCAGCGCCAGTTTTTGCCAGGACAGCGCCGGGTCTTGCAGCACGCGTGCCGCCAGCCAGACGCCAGCCCATACTGCCAGCCCCAGCGCGCCGCCGCCGCCCAGGATGAAGGCCAGAATGCACAGCCCATCCAGCCAGGTGAACACATCATGGGCGGCCGGGTAATGCGTGAGCAGCCACCAGGGGGCGTTGTCTTCCAGCAGGGCCAGCCAGTCGCGCTCGATCAGCCAGTCGGCCATGGCGGATTTGAACTGGACAAAGCGTGCGCTGGCCGACCAGGAGAATGCCGCCGTGGCGATGCCGAGGACGCCAAAAATCAGGGTCATCGCTTCCCCGGTTTTGGCCGCGCGGGCAGGGGTTGCCAGAATTTCGTGCGCCGGGGAACGCAAGGCCAGGCTCACTGCGCCATGTTCACCGGCGCAACGGCCGCAGGAATGGCAGGCAGAGGCGCTTTTCATGTGCCGGATGTCGATCAAGGGTGCGCAGTTGACGGCATGGGTGTGCTGCTGGCCCTGCTGCCAGAGTTCTTCACTGACCCGGAAGTGCAGAGGCGCAATTTTGGCGAGTAAGCCAAAGACCCCATTGGCCGGACACAGATAACGGCACCAGACGCGTGTACGCCGGCCGTACACCAGGCCAATGGCGACTGCCGCCACCGTGGAGCCGCCCAGCACCAGCAGGGCGGCCTGGGGATACTCATAAACGCTGACCAACTGGCCATACACCGTGGTGCAGACAAACGCGACAAACGGCCAGCCGCTCCAGCGCAGCCAGCGCGGAATGGCGCGCCCCAGCCCATGGCGGCTGGCCAATTCGGTCAAGGCGCCTTCCGGGCAAAACACCCCGCACCAGACCCGCCCCAGCAACATGGTGCCGACCATGACGAAAGGCCACCAGACGCCCCAGAACAGGAACTGCGCGAACAGCCGCAGGTTGTCCAGAATGTGCGCGTCCTCTGCCGGCAAAGGCATGAACACGGGATAAATCAGCAGGCTGAAATAAAACAGCACCACCGTCCACTGCACGCCCATGATGAGGCGCTGGTGACGGCGCATCGCCAAGCCCAGACGTGCCAAAACGCCCGAAGGCGTAGCGGCAGGGGCGTTGTTGAGAATCGGGAGGATGGGAATGCTACGCATCGCGTCTCGCAGGGCGCATGGCGCGCAACATGGTCAACCAGTACAGGGAGAAGACGATCACCAGCATCAGGGACGGCCGGGCTCGGTAGCCTGTCATGGCAGCGAGCAGGGCGCCGATACCGCGGCTGTCGTCCAGCAGCCAGCCGCTGTCCCAGAGCGGATCGATCAGGGCGGGCAACACCCCGACGCCGATCAGGCGATCCAGCGCATTCATCAACAGTGCCACGGCAAACAACAGCAGCATCCAGCTGCTGATCAGGAAGAAGCGCCGGTAGTCTAGGAAACGCAAGCCACGCCCCAGCGCCCATGCGGTCAGGCCGGCCAGTGCAAACCCCAGCACCGCGCCCGTGACCAGATTGGCCGTGCTGCCCGAATCCAGGCTGGCGCCATACAGGAACACCGCCGTTTCAGCGCCTTCACGGGCAATCGCCAAGGCGGCCACCATGGAGATGCCAAGCAGGCCGGAGCGCTGCATGGCCACGGCCAGATTCTCGTGCAGGTTTTTGCGCATGCCGGCACCGTGGCGGCGCATCCACAGCACCATTTGCACGATCAGGCCCGATGCCACCAGCATCATGACGATCTGGAACCACTCCAGCGCTACACCCGAGAGTTCATCCTGGGCGGCCACCATGGCCCAGCCCAGCACGCCGGCCAGACCGACGCCACAGCCCACGCCCAGCCACAGCGCCCGCATGCCGGCCGGCCCTGACTGATTGAACTTGAGCCAGGAATGAAGAATGCCGACCACCAGCATGGCCTCCACGCTTTCGCGCCAAACGATGAACAAAGTGCTACCCATTTCTGAATTCCTTTATTTGGCGATCATCTGGCCTTGGGCCGTGTCGGGATGAAAGTCGCCAAAGAACTTGTAAGTGCCGGGTTTGAGCGGCTGAAAAATCAGGAAGCTCGACGCACCGGGTGCCAGCACCTTCTCTTTGCGCAGCTCCACGCTTTCAAACTCCTCGGCGCCCGGTCCTTCGTTCTTGATTAGCAGACGAAACTTGGTGTTGGCCGGCACCTCCAGGGTGGCCGGCACAAAACGACCATCACGAATCAACAAGTTGACAGAGGGCATGTCCTGCGCACGGACTGGCGTCAGCGCCAGCAACAAACTGGAAACCAGCGCCAGCGCGCCAGCCGTGTGAAATTTCATGCCCATCTTGACTCCTTAAAACGTGAATTGTGAACGCAGACCCAGGATACGCACATCCTGTGCAGCAGGGTCGCCACCGGGGTTGCCGATGTATTGCAGACTGGGTGACAACTCAAACTGTTTGCCAACCCGGAAGCGATAGTACAGTTCCGCCACGCGCTCCGACCCGTTGTTGGCCGTGGTGGTCGCGGTGAAGTCGCGGTAGGCATCGCTGGTGTTGAGCCAGCCCAGGGCCAGACCCAGGCTGTCACCGCCCCGGCTCCAGTAGGAACCATTGAACTCAGCTCCTGCGGTCAGGGCGCGGTCAAACTTCACATTGCCTTTGGTTTCCTGTCCATAGCGGGCGAACAATGTCATGCCATCGCCCACGCGCTGGTCCATCGACAAGCCCCAGCCGTTGTGACGCTCAGGTTCGATGACGGCAGGGTCGAAGTGCGTCGCCTGCGGATTGCTCCAGGTGTAGGCCCGGTAATTGCCCTGTAACCCACCAAAAAAGCGTTGGCTGGTTTCAGCCTGCAGCATGACCATCGGCGCACCCAGACTGCGCTGGTAGTTGGAGCCGGTACTGCCGGCGCCGAACACCCCGAGCGACAGGCGCCAGCTTTCCAGCTTGTCCGACGAATCCAGCAGCGACACCCGTAGACCCGGCGTGAAGCCATTGATATCCACCCCGATGTCGTGGCCTGCATCAAGCAAAGGGTTGTGAACGAAAGCCGAATTCAGGAACTGCTTGGTTTCATCACCAGCGACCGCGTTTTGGTCAAAGAATACAAACGGGTCCATCTTGCCGACATTGAATTCCAGCGTTTGCTTCGATTCTGGTTTGAACCCGCCCAAGGGCAGGGGAATGCTGGCCTGGTACCAAGCTTGCGCCAGCAATGCCACCGAATGGTCGGCAGTCATGCCGCCCAACTGGAAGGCCGTGGCATTGGGGTTGCTGGAGTAAATCGACGGCACGCCCAGAGGATTGCCTTGGCCCAGACGGAACTGCACAAATACCGATTGATCGATGTCACCAATAGGCGCCAGCGGCAAAGTGGCAAACGCGTCAGCGCGGTAGCCAAGCTGACCATCCCCCATGCTTCCACCAAACGATTTTTGAGCGACCATGCTCAGGCTCAAACCGCCCGTCATGCCCTCGAACGTCTTGAGTTTGCCGACCGGACCCGACATGTCCTGGGTTTTTGTTTCCACGGCTTTGAGCCGTGCGCTCAAGACTGGTTCCTTTTCACTGATGAATTCGGTTTCCAGGCTTTGGGTCAGCGCCGTTTGTTGTTGTTCCAGCACCTGCAGACGTTTTTCCACCGCCGCAGCGGGTGCGGCTGGCGCTGCCGACCGGCTGGCGGTCAACTCGCGTTGCAGATCGGCATTGACCTGCTCCAGCTTTTGCACGCGTTGATTGAGTTTTTCCAGCAGCTCGGCCAGCTTGGCGTTGGTGGCCGCACTGGCTCCACCAGCCGCCCCCAAACTGAGCGCGGCGGCGAGCGCCATTGATTTCAAAGGGAAAGGGCAAACCATGGCTCAATACCCACCCTTTTTGCCGATGCCGGCAAAGCTGAAGTCGTATTCGACATCAAAAGTCTTGAACCAGGGACGCACGCCGGTGAGCCGGTCGGTGTGGCGCCCAAAATGGGCATGTTTGTTTTCACTCGGTGGCGAAATGGTGTACTTCACGTGGTACTTGCCGGGGCCAAAGAGTTTGATGTTGTCGCCGTAGTGCGGGCCGTCATTGGCGACCATGGGCATGAATTCGCCTTCCACCTTTTGCGTGGAACCGCTCTTGGTCACTTCAAATTTCACCACCAGGTAAGGAATCCAGGCGCCTTCCTCGAAACCGTTGGGATTGCCCTTCAACGCCTTGATGTCGGCCTCAATGTGAATGTCCGACTCTTCTGCCTTGCGCATCATGCCTTCGGGCTCCATCACCACCGGCTGCAAGTACACCGCGCCAATTTCCATGCCGGAGCGTTGCTGCGGCGAACCAATCGGGTACTCCAGCGCCTGTGCGCTCAGGGCGCTGGCGAGCAGGCCGAGAACCGCAACTTGTTTGAGTGGAGTGAGAAGATTCTTTGAGATCATGCTGGCTTCCTTGTTGAGAATTGTTTTCATTTGTAAATGATAGCACTTCTTATTTGGAAGGGCGGGATAAAAATGTCAGAAACCTATCGCACATAAAAAAGCCCTGAAGAAATCTTCAAGGCTTTTGATGGAGAACAAGAAAACTTGCTTTTTCTTCATGTCCATGGCGTGCTGCAGGCGCCTGTGAAATTGTTTTATTTTGCTATGTAATTAATAGCTGTCCGTGTATGTGGTACGCGGGCTAGAGGCCAATTTATTATATAAATAAGCGTCCATTTGCCTAAATGGTTAAATAGAGCCATACAAACAAGAAATTCCCGGGGAGGGAGCACATGGAACGATTCACCATCAAGTCTGAGGTGGTCACGCCTGCCATCATCAGCCAAATTAAATGGCGCTGCCATGCATAACATTGCCGCGACTGACCTCAAGAGTGTCATGCACTCCAAGCGCGCCAATATTTACTATCTGGAGCACTGCCGGGTACTCGTCAATGGGGGACGAGTCGAGTACGTGACCGACGAAGGCAAACGTTCTCTGTACTGGAACATCCCCATCGCCAACACCACAACCGTTCTCTTGGGAACGGGCACCTCGGTCACCCAGGCCGCGATGCGCGAGTTGGCCAAAGCTGGTGTACTGGTCGGCTTCTGTGGCGGAGGTGGAACGCCCTTGTTCAGTGCCAATGAAATTGATATTGAAGTGGCCTGGTTTTCGCCGCAAAGCGAATACCGCCCCACGGAATACTTGCAGCATTGGGTGCGGTTCTGGTTTGACGATAGCTTGCGTCTGGCGGCCGCCAAGGAGTTCCAGCAAATTCGTCTGGAGCGGGTTCGTCAGCACTGGACCAAGATGAGCCAGATCAAAGACAAACCCTGCGTGGTCGATGTGATGGTGTTGGAGCAACTGCTGAAACAGTCAACCCAAGGCATCGCGACAGCTTCGAATCAGATGGAGCTGTTGACCGAAGAGGGGCGCCTGACCAAGCAGTTTTACCGGCTGATTGCCGAGGCGACCCGGCACGGAGAGTTTGTTCGCAGTCAACGCGGCAACAGCGTGGATGCTGCCAATCAGTTTCTCGATCACGGCAATTACCTGGCTTATGGCTTGGCTGCCACGGCCACCTGGGTGCTTGGCCTGCCGCACGGCTTGGCTGTGTTGCATGGAAAAACTCGCCGTGGCGGATTGGTGTTCGATGTGGCTGATCTGGTCAAGGACGCGGTCATCCTGCCGCAAGCGTTTATCTCGGCGATGCGCGGAGATTCCGAGCAGGAGTTTCGGCAGGCCTGCATTGAGAACCTGACGCGCAGCGAGTCGCTGGATTTCATGATCGACACCCTCAAGGCGGTGGCGCTCAAGATTGGCAGGCTGGCACAAGCCAAGGCCAGCGCATGAATGTTCTGCTGATTTCTCAGTGCGACAAGCGGGCACTGGCGGAAACCCGGCGCATCCTTGATCAATTCGGCGAACGGCGAGGGGATCGCACTTGGCAGACGCCCATCACACAAGATGGCCTCGACACCTTGCGCCGGTTGTTGAAAAAGACAGCGCGCAAGAACACGGCCGTGGCCTGTCACTGGATACGCGGGCTGGATCACAGCGAACTCATGTGGGTCGTGGGTGATGCCAGCCGGTTCAATAGCCAGGGCGCCGTACCCACTAACACCACTACGCGCAACATCCTGCGCAGCCAGGATGAAAACGATTGGCATACCGGAGAAGACATTCATTTGCTGACCACGCTCGCGGCGCTGTTGCACGATCTTGGCAAAGCTTGCCGAGCTTTCCAGATGCGTCTGGAAGGCAAGCTGCAAGAGCGCAATCAGTACCGGCATGAATGGGTGTCGCTGCGACTGTTTGAGGCGTTTGTCGGTGAGGATGACGACGTAACCTGGTTGGCACGGCTCGCAGCCCCTACGCCCTATGACGATGCGACCTGGCTTGACCGCTTGAAGCGTGATGGACTCGATCCAACCCTGTCACGTCCGTTTGTAAGCTTGTCGCATGCCCCCCTGGCCCAGGCCATCGGCTGGCTCTTGGTGACGCACCATCGCCTTCCTGTATTGCCGCGCAACAGCGATGGCAGCCGGGGAACCTTCCAACTCAGTCTGCTGAACAAAACACTGGAACACATTGACGCGGGTTGGAATGAGCGAACCGACAACGGCGATCTCAAAATTCTGCCGTTCTATTGGCAATTCCCGCATGGCCTGCCCGTCAGCACCGAACTGTGGCGCAAGCGCGCCGCCCGCACTGCGCAACGCTTGTTGACTCTGCGCGTGCAGCCCGGCAAGGGCGACTGGCTGGCCAATCCGTATGTGATGCACCTGTCCCGGCTGTGCCTGATGCTGGCCGATCATCACTATTCCAGCCTGGAAGACGATAACGACCCCCATCGCGTCAAAGTGCCCAAAGGCTACCCGCTCTTTGCCAACACCAAAAGCAACTTCGGCGGCTTCAACCAGACACTGGACGAACATCTGCTCGGCGTCGCTCAACACAGCGCTGACGTGACTCGCTCGCTGCCGAAGTTCGACACCCATCTGCCTCGCTTGGCCCGTCACAAAGGACTGCGCAAACGCTCGCGGGATGAACGGTTTCGCTGGCAAGACAAGGCCGCCGACACGGCGGCTGCCATGCGCGAGCGCTCCTTGCGCGACGGTGCGTTCATTGTCAACATGGCATCCACTGGCTGTGGCAAGACGCTGGCCAATGCACGCATCATGTACGCGCTGGCCGATGCTGAACGCGGCATGCGTTGCGCCTTTGCCATGGGCCTGAGAACCTTGACGCTGCAAACGGGTAAGGCGTTTCGTGATTTGTTGAACCTGGACGATGACGACCTGGCCATTCGCGTTGGCGGCTCGGCCAGCCGGGCGCTGTTCGAGCACTACGAGCAACAAGCTGAAGCGACGGGTTCAGCGTCGCGTCAAGCGCTGATCGACGAAGACTCTTATGTCCGGTTCGAGGGCAACCATGATGCCCATCCGCTGCTGCGCCGCGTCATGCACGATCCGCAAGTGCGCTCGCTGTTGGCTGCGCCGCTGCTGGTATGCACCATCGACCACTTGACGCCTGCCACAGAGAGCGAGCGCGGAGGGCGCCAGATTGCACCCATGTTGCGGCTGATGAGCGGTGATTTGGTGCTGGATGAACCGGACGATTTCGATATCAACGACCTGCCTGCGCTCACGCGTTTGGTCCATTGGGCCGGACTGCTGGGTGCGCGCGTGCTGCTGTCTTCCGCGACTTTGCCGCCTGCCCTGGTGCAGGGACTGTTCGAGGCCTACCGTAACGGTCGTCAGTATTTTCAACACAACCGAGGTGGTCAGCCAAGTTCTGCCGATCGGGCACCCGAGGTGTGCTGCGCATGGTTTGATGAATTCAACCAGTCGCAACTGGATTGCGCTGATGCGCAGGCCTTCGTCACCGCACACCAGGCATTTGCCACCAAACGCCATGACCGACTGGCCACAGCGCAAGTACGCCGACGCGGCGAACTGCTGCCCCTGAATCTGGGTGGCTTGAACCGGGAGCAACACCCCGCGCGCTTTGCCGAGCTGGCGCGAGAGGCTGCGCTGAAACTGCACGCGCAACATCACAGCATTGATCCCGACAGTGCCAAGCGCGTCAGCTTTGGTCTGGTGCGCATGGCCAATATCGAGCCTCTGGTGGATGTGGCGTTGGCGCTGTACCGGCTGGGCGCGCCCGAGGGCATGCGCATCCACTTGTGTACTTACCACTCGCAGTTTCCGCTGCTGATTCGCTCGTCCATTGAGCGCCAACTGGATCAAGCGCTGAACCGCCGCTGGCCTGACCGCGAACAGCCCGAGCCAGTTTTTAGATTGCCCGACATTCGTCAGCGGCTCGATGCGCACGACGAACCCGACCATCTGTTCATCGTGCTCGGCTCCCCTGTCACCGAGGTCGGGCGCGATCATGACTATGACTGGGCGGTGGTGGAGCCCTCGTCCATGCGTTCGCTGATCCAGCTGGCCGGACGCCTCCGTCGTCACCGCGATGGCGAAATCCAGTCCCCCAATCTGCTCATTTTTGATACGAACCTGCGCCACTTTCGCGAACTGGGGCAAGCTGCATTTTGCAAGCCCGGCTTTGAAAGCCTCGACTTCCCGCTGGACACCCACGCCATGGCGCAGTTGCTGTCCGTCGCTGAACACGAAGCGATTGATGCCCGACCGCGCATTGTTTCAAGACCGCCCGAGCAGCTGCAACCACGCATTCGGTTGGTTGATCTGGAGCACACCCGCATGCGCCAGACCATGCTGGTGCAGGCGGCAACGGCGGCACCCGCCCCTTCGGGTCGTCGTCAGCGCAATGCGGCCCCGATGGGCGCGCTGTCAGCGCTCAACGCAGCGAGCTGGTGGAGTCTGCCGCCCGCCGATGCCTTGCTCACCGCTGTGTTGCCACAGCAACAGCCGTTTCGGCTCGATCTCATCGAACGGGTTGATTTGCAACTGCGACCCAACGAAGAGGGCGATGCGTATGAACTCGTTCAACTGATGGACACGTCGAAAGGCCGACACGGTGAAACGCTGCTGATGGTGGTGGACAAGTCCAAGAACCATCGCCTTTCAGATGCTGCCGTTGAAGGCTCCGGCATTGAGCCTTGGGGGCAGACCGACTACCTGCAAGCCCTTACCGAACTGGCTGACGAGCTGGACATGTCGCTGGCCGATTGCGCCCGCCGCTTCGGCACCGTGACGCTGCCCGAAAACGACAACGGCTGGCGTTTTCATCCCGCGTTGGGATTCACGAAATGGAGGTAAGCCAAAATTTATTTGAAGCACGTACTTAAACCTGACTTTGACAACAACTAAATTGCACAGGGAGGAACCTAAATGCAAAACCACGATCCGCAGCGCGTCAGCGATTTGCGGGCACTCATAGTTGATTTTTTGACCAAGCGACTTGATGACAAGCTCGATAAGTTGAAAGATGACGATGAGGTGCTTGAAAAACGCACTGAACTTATGACGCAGTTCATTCCTGCAATCTGGCTTGAAGACGCTGCTCGTCGCGTCAGCCAGATTCAGGCAGTGACTCACTCGCTTAAGCCAATTCATCCCGATGCCAAGGGCACCAATCTTTACAGTCCGCCCCAGAACTTGGCTGAACTGCCAGTGATTGGCAGTCATTGCCTTGATGAAAATTTCGCTGGTGATGTTGTTGGCAACGCCGCAGCCCTGGATGTTTATAAGTTTTTGAAACTTGAGTATCAAGGTCGCAGCCTGTTGGCGCTGATGTTGATTTGTGACGCCGATCTGGCGACAGCACTGAGCAACGATCCGGCCCAAGGTGAAACATGGATGAGCGCTTTTGCCGGAATCACCGCACCACGCGGTCGGGTGACTTCGCACACCCTCGCCAAACAGCTTTATTGGCTAACCGGCGACAGTCCAGATCCGCACGACGACACCAGCTTCCATCTGCTTGCACCGCTTTATGCAAGTTCTCTGGCGCATCGTATTTATCTGACAATTCAGGAGGATCGCTTCAGCGAAGAAGCCAAGATGGCACGTCAAGCCAAGAAAGAAGGCTCGTTTAGCGAGCGCCCGGTGCGCGAGTATCCACAACTGGTCGTTCAAAGCCTTGGCGGCACAAAACCGCAGAACATCAGCCAACTTAATAGCGAGCGGCGCGGAGACAACTTTCTGCTGGCCTCACTGCCGCCCGTTTGGCGCTCAGTCGATCTGAAGCCATTACTAGGCACCAACTCTATGTTTCACCGTTATGGCCGACGCGACGAGGTTAGGCAAATCGTCAAGATGTTGTTGGCGTTCCTGAAAACCGATCCGACTCGCAACCTTGAGACCCGCGATCAACGCAAAGAATGGGTGAATGGTCTGATCGACGAGTTTTTACAGTTCACGGCCGAACTGTGCTCCTTGCCGCCGGGCTGGAGCCAGGCGCTGGAGTGCCGCCTTGGCAGTGCAGAAAAGCACTGGTTAGACCCTGAAGGCGTTGAACAGGCGTGCGTTCAATCGGGCCTGCCGTTGCCCACTGACACCGCGGAGCAGGTGAGCGCGCTGTTTGCTAACTGGCTCAATGCGCAACTGCGTGATCCGCTGCCGATGGGCGACCCGGAGTTTCTGGAGTGGCGCAACCAGATGTACGAACAAATCAAGGCCGAAGAACGGGAGGGTCGTCATGACGACTGAACAACCATCAAGCAGCGCGCTGCTGGTGTTGCCGCGCTTGCGTGTGCAAAACGCCAATGCGATTTCCAGCCCCCTGACCTGGGGGTTTCCTGCCATCACCGCCTTCACCGGCTTCATGACGGCGCTGGAGCGACGTCTATCCGTTGAAGCTGGCATCGCGTTCTTCCGTGTCGGAGTAATCTGCCACGGTTTTGAGCCGCAAGTTACCCGTGGCGGTTACACCCGCAGTTTTCACCTGACGCGTAACCCGGTGTCGCACGATGGCAGCACCGCCGCCATTGTGGAAGAAGGCCGCGTTCACCTCGACATCACGCTGGTGTTTGAGGTTGAACTGACCTCGTTGGTCGGTGAGGCCGAACGCGCACAACTGGCGGCACGCATTGGCGAGTTGGTTGCGGGCATGCGCATAGCGGGTGGCAGCGTCATGCCGCCGCTGCCGGGTACGCTACGCCGCCCGCCACGCCCGCAATTGGTCTTGCTGTCCGACGACCTTGAGGCGCGCCGCAAGGACTTCCGCAAGCTCAGCCGCCGCTGGCTGCCTGGCTTTGCGTTGGTGTCGCGCGACGACTTGCTACAGGCGCGATGGATTGAGCTGCGACAAACTGTGCCCGGCACGACGCTGCTGGACGCCTGGCTAGACCTCTCGCGGCTAAACCATCGGGCCGTTCGCCACCAAACACCTGTCAAGTCAAACGGAGAGGAAACGGACGAAAGTACCGAAACCATCGAATGGGTAATGGACACGCGCCTGGGATGGACCGTGCCCATTCCGGTTGGCTTTGCCGCGCTCTCTGAGTTGTACGCCCCCGGCACCGTGGCGGGGGTGCGTGATCCCAACGTGCCGTTTCAGTTTGTTGAAAGCGTTTATTCGATCGGGCAGTGGATCAGCCCGCACCGGCTGGGCGACGTCAATGATTTGCTTTGGGAGCCTGTTCATGACGCAGCCACCGGGCTCTATCGCTGTGTCAACGATTTTCATGCGCCGACCTCATCACTTTCTCCGGTTTTTCCTGTCACACCTATTTCTCAAACCAACTAAATTCAAGGAGTTTTCTCATGGCAACCACTTCAACCACCCCCCTCAAAACCGCCTCTGTCCTTGCCTTTGAGCGCAAGCTTGACCCGTCCGACGCCTTGTTTTTTGCAGGCTCTTGGGCTGATCGCGCCGCCAGCCAAAAATGGCCTGCAGTGAGCGTGCGAGAAAAGTCGGTGCGCGGCACCATCTCCAATCGCTTGAAAACCAAGGACCAAGACCCGGCCAAACTCGACGCCGCTATCGAAAACCCCAACCTGCAAACCGTGGACGTGGCAGCCTTGCCGGCCGACGCCGACACGCTCAAAGTCAGCTTCACCCTGCGCGTGCTGGGCGGTGCGGGCACACCGTCGGCCTGTAACAACGCCGACTACCAGCGCAAGCTGCTTGACACTGTGAAGGGCTATGTCGATGCGAACGGCTTTACCGAGTTAGCTCGGCGCTACGCCTACAACCTGGCAAACGGTCGCTTTCTCTGGCGCAACCGCCTGGGCGCTGAGGCAGTCGATGTGCAAGTGGCGCAATTGGTTGACGGCCAGCCTGCGCAAACCTGGGCCTTCGACGCCTTGGCGCTGTCCCTGCGCCATTTCGATGCGCCGTCTGAAGCGGCAATAGCCCTGGCGCAACTGAGCGCGTTGATTGCAGAGGGCCTGACCAGCCGCCGCCATGTGTTGCTGCAGGTCACTGCTTTTGTGCGCATTGGCGCTGGGCAGGAGGTGTTCCCGTCGCAAGAACTCATTCTTGACAAGGCAAAAACCACCAAGAGCAAGACGCTTTACCACGTCAGCGGTATCGCCGGCATGCACTCGCAAAAGCTGGGCAACGCCCTGCGTTCCATCGATACCTGGTATCCCGAGGCGGCAGAAAATGGCCCCATCGCGGTTGAACCCTACGGCTCGGTGACGACGCAAGGCAAAGCCTACCGCCAGCCCAAGCCGAAGGACGATTTCTATACCTTGTTTGACAACTGGCTGATCAAGGACCAGGTGCCTGCGCTGGATCAGCAGCATTTTGTGATGGCCACGCTGATTCGCGGCGGTGTATTCGGCGACGCGGGCAAGGACTGACGCTATGGACCACTATGTTGACATTGAAGTGCGGCCAGACCCGGAATTTGCGCCCCACCAACTCATGAGTGCGCTTTACGCCAAACTGCACCGGGTGCTGGTGGCACAGGGCAGCACTCGCATTGGCGTGAGCTTTCCGGGCGTCGATTCGCAGCCACATCTGGGTGCCCGCTTGCGTTTGCACGGGAGTCTTGAGGCGCTGTCTGCCCTGCTGGCGAGCGACTGGCTGACCGGCATGCGTGACCATGTCGCGCTGACGCCGCCTACGCGAGTGCCAGCGGCTGCCAAGAACCGTACCGTGATGCGCGTGCAGGTGAAGAGCAGTCCTGAGCGCCTGCGCCGTCGATTGATGCGTCGCCATAACCTTGATGAACAAGAGGCTCGCCAACGCATCCCAGACGAGGCAGCGCGCTTGACAAGCTTGCCTTTTGTCCAATTGGGCAGCACCAGCACCGGTCAGACCTTCCGGCTCTTCATCGCGCATGGTCCGATCCTGCCCGGTGTGGTTCCTGGTGACTTCAATGCCTATGGGTTGAGTCAAGGAGCCACAATTCCCTGGTTCTGACCCTTTTTTAAGAGTTTGAGATAGTTCTTTAAAAATCAACGACTTACGTGCCTCCTAATTTTTTTGGTTGGCATGCTTTTTTTCATGAAAAGCGCTTGTATGACAGGTACTTGCGCGATTTATGGCCTAGTTCACTGCCGCATAGGCAGCTCAGAAAAGCAAGCCGCCAATGAGTACGAAGGATGGGTTGTTCACTGCCGCATAGGCAGCTCAGAAAGATGACCGGCTTGCCAAGGCTATTACATCAATGTTCACTGCCGCATAGGCAGCTCAGAAAAACAGGAACAGAAGCCCGCGTGTGTGAAATGAGTTCACTGCCGCATAGGCAGCTCAGAAATCGCAGTAGTCGAGCAGAATTCCTTGGCGCCCGTTCACTGCCGCATAGGCAGCTCAGAAAATTTAGTCGCATCGCTCGGCAGTGCGGTATTCGTTCACTGCCGCATAGGCAGCTCAGAAAAGTCCAAGCTTGGTCGGCTGCGCCGATCCGCTGTTCACTGCCGCATAGGCAGCTCAGAAACATGGCGTCACTGGCCAAGCGTAGCAAGACGGGTTCACTGCCGCATAGGCAGCTCAGAAAGAGCGGGCGGCGTTTCGCAAAGTGGCGGGGATGTTCACTGCCGCATAGGCAGCTCAGAAAATGATCACAAACTTGACTGAGCAACTGCGTCGGTTCACTGCCGCATAGGCAGCTCAGAAAATCATGAAGTCACTCATTTCCTGCGTGTTTCTGTTCACTGCCGCATAGGCAGCTCAGAAAGTATGGGGCTTCATTTTCTCCGCCCCCTCCAGGTTCACTGCCGCATAGGCAGCTCAGAAAGCTCTGTGACCTCCAGAAATTTAGCCACCTCCGTTCACTGCCGCATAGGCAGCTCAGAAACTCACCAACAACACCCTTGCGCTTCAGATAAGGTTCACTGCCGCATAGGCAGCTCAGAAAACGATTCAGCGTAACGCCATCCCCGTCACTCTGTTCACTGCCGCATAGGCAGCTCAGAAACGCATGGCCGCTTCATTGCTTTGCAGTTGGTAAGTTCACTGCCGCATAGGCAGCTCAGAAATCAAAGAGGCACAGTTTGTGACGCCTCAATTCGTTCACTGCCGCATAGGCAGCTCAGAAAACACCGGGGCGCACAGAGGAGGGGGATTTGTCGTTCACTGCCGCATAGGCAGCTCAGAAATTGGTGCAAAAGTGCTTTGACGCTGGCAGGGCGTTCACTGCCGCATAGGCAGCTCAGAAATCAAGGCACACCGCTTCGGTCTGATCTTTCACGGTTCACTGCCGCATAGGCAGCTCAGAAAGTTGTCATCCACGCCATCGCCGTCCATCAGTTGTTCACTGCCGCATAGGCAGCTCAGAAAGGGGAACATGCCCGCGATGCGTTGCGCAACTGGGTTCACTGCCGCATAGGCAGCTCAGAAAGCAGGGGTGGCGGCTGTTGTGGCGAAACTTGCGTTCACTGCCGCATAGGCAGCTCAGAAAATTCGTGGCGACCCGCATGCGTTCGGACCCGCGTTCACTGCCGCATAGGCAGCTCAGAAAATGATGACTTCCCAAAGATTGAAAGCGTCCTCGTTCACTGCCGCATAGGCAGCTCAGAAAGCCCCCGCCAGCTCAAACGAACTTACCGACGTGTTCACTGCCGCATAGGCAGCTCAGAAAGAGAAACCGCGCACCAGGTATGTCAAAGGGGCGTTCACTGCCGCATAGGCAGCTCAGAAAGATAGTGGTGGAAGCCTGATCGTTGGGCGATTGTTCACTGCCGCATAGGCAGCTCAGAAAAGTTCAAAAGAACTCACCGACGTGCCGACGGTGTTCACTGCCGCATAGGCAGCTCAGAAAGTAGACGCAATTACGGCGGCATTCGCCCCCGCGTTCACTGCCGCATAGGCAGCTCAGAAAGCACAGAGGCGAAAACCTTTGTGAAGTCTGTTGTTCACTGCCGCATAGGCAGCTCAGAAATAACGGAACCCTGGCGTTGACAAGCGTCTTTCGTTCACTGCCGCATAGGCAGCTCAGAAAAGATCGGGACTGAATTACCCCGGCGTGGAGTCGTTCACTGCCGCATAGGCAGCTCAGAAAGAAAGCGCGGGGGTAGTCCGGTATGGCGGTCGGTTCACTGCCGCATAGGCAGCTCAGAAAAAAAGAGCAATCGCGTGGCGCGTCCTCGACGCGTTCACTGCCGCATAGGCAGCTCAGAAATCGATCAGCATCAAGAGTGACAATTGCCCCGTGTTCACTGCCGCATAGGCAGCTCAGAAATAGCCCGCCGGTAACCGCATTTGCCCCGCCCATGTTCACTGCCGCATAGGCAGCTCAGAAAGTCCGGCCCGATGTAGAGATCATTGTTGGAATGTTCACTGCCGCATAGGCAGCTCAGAAATTTACGCGCATTTGCAATAGCGGTTCGCATGCGTTCACTGCCGCATAGGCAGCTCAGAAATGGCGAATTCTCATTGGGCGCGCGCTGTCAACGTTCACTGCCGCATAGGCAGCTCAGAAAAGCGGCACGTCCAAGATGATGGCCCACACTGCGTTCACTGCCGCATAGGCAGCTCAGAAACTTGGCGTACTCCCCTTTGCGTTTTACATCGTGTTCACTGCCGCATAGGCAGCTCAGAAATGAAGCGTTAGAGATAACCCGTCAAATTCGGCGTTCACTGCCGCATAGGCAGCTCAGAAATTGCAAGACAGGCATCCATTGGAACTTGACGCGTTCACTGCCGCATAGGCAGCTCAGAAAGGGGTGCAGATTCAGGCCAAAGGTGTTGACCAGTTCACTGCCGCATAGGCAGCTCAGAAATATCGCGCTGCCTGGCGGCCCGTTCACCCGAAGTTCACTGCCGCATAGGCAGCTCAGAAAGTTGTTTGCGTTACTCCGACTGTTACCAGGCTGTTCACTGCCGCATAGGCAGCTCAGAAATCGATAGCAAAGTGCGTCATATCCTCCACATCGTTCACTGCCGCATAGGCAGCTCAGAAAGTGCCGCCGGTAAGCTGGTGCAGCTCGGCGTCGTTCACTGCCGCATAGGCAGCTCAGAAATTGCGGGGTATTGGGCGTCACCACGAGGTCTTGTTCACTGCCGCATAGGCAGCTCAGAAAATAAGGGGTAACGTGCGCGAAGGTCCGTCAATGTTCACTGCCGCATAGGCAGCTCAGAAAATGGCCGCATCACTTGGACTGCCCGCCCGCCAGTTCACTGCCGCATAGGCAGCTCAGAAAACAGGCACCGCCAACATGCACACCAGCGCAAGGTTCACTGCCGCATAGGCAGCTCAGAAAGGCCAAACTGCGCTCAAATTTGCCCCGGTTTGGTTCACTGCCGCATAGGCAGCTCAGAAAATCAATCAACCGGATACGGTGAGCCGGGGCAAGTTCACTGCCGCATAGGCAGCTCAGAAATCCGATTCCTCTGCCAGGTCTTTCAGAAATGGGTTCACTGCCGCATAGGCAGCTCAGAAATTCTGTACTGAACAGCTCGGGCACATTGGCCGGTTCACTGCCGCATAGGCAGCTCAGAAAAGTTGGGACGACGTTGCTGAAAGGCAGGCCGTGTTCACTGCCGCATAGGCAGCTCAGAAAAGCTGGCGGGTCTGCAGGCGTGCGTCATAGTCGTTCACTGCCGCATAGGCAGCTCAGAAAAGGCTTACCGTTACCCTCTTGACCCAAGACGGGTTCACTGCCGCATAGGCAGCTCAGAAATCAACACAGCAATCTCTGCATCGACTCGCTCGGTTCACTGCCGCATAGGCAGCTCAGAAAGGTGAGCCCCACGCCGTCCACCTCCTATTACAGTTCACTGCCGCATAGGCAGCTCAGAAATGACCGGATGACGCGCAGCAGGGCTTGCACGTGTTCACTGCCGCATAGGCAGCTCAGAAAAGTGGCAGCCCTACAGCATCAAAGAGAAGGGCGTTCACTGCCGCATAGGCAGCTCAGAAATTGCTGCGGGCGGAGTGCTTGCATGACGGATGGTTCACTGCCGCATAGGCAGCTCAGAAATTGCGCGTCCGCCCACGCCTCACATCCTTTGATGTTCACTGCCGCATAGGCAGCTCAGAAAGACAGACCTGGTCCGGTTCCCTTCGGCATCAAGTTCACTGCCGCATAGGCAGCTCAGAAATCAGATGGCCAGTGCGTCGGCGTCAGTTGCCGCGTTCACTGCCGCATAGGCAGCTCAGAAAAGTAGTCGAAACTGGTCTCTGCGGCTTTGATGGTTCACTGCCGCATAGGCAGCTCAGAAATCCGTGGCCGTTCATATTCCTGCAATCTCCAAGGTTCACTGCCGCATAGGCAGCTCAGAAATGCCGCTCGCCGAGAAAACCGATTTCA
>JAZKHK010000203.1:25898-27245 GCA_040385425.1 Pseudomonadota bacterium
GCGGCACGTCCAGAATAATCGCCCACACGGCGTTCACTGCCGCATAGGCAGCTCAGAAAATTTAATGATTGGCGAAGTTCTAAGTTAGCAGGTTCACTGCCGCATAGGCAGCTCAGAAAAACGTGGGCCGGATCAAGGCCCGCAAGGTTGCGTTCACTGCCGCATAGGCAGCTCAGAAAAGCGATGGTGGATTGGATAGGTTCAGGCATTGGTTCACTGCCGCATAGGCAGCTCAGAAAAGGGAGCGCTGCCGCCGGTGCCAATTCCGACAGTTCACTGCCGCATAGGCAGCTCAGAAAGTTGATGCCGACCGCCGCGTCAAAGGTGGCCCGTTCACTGCCGCATAGGCAGCTCAGAAACAACTCTGGCGCAACGGCGTGCCGCATCAGTTGTTCACTGCCGCATAGGCAGCTCAGAAATGATGCGGCTAAGCGGCTAAGCGGCTTATCGAGTATGCGAGTTCACTGCCGCATAGGCAGCTCAGAAACCCGGCGTACACCTGCAAATCGCTCACCAACAGTTCACTGCCGCATAGGCAGCTCAGAAAAGACGCGTGGTTGGGTTGACCATGATGATCCGGTTCACTGCCGCATAGGCAGCTCAGAAAAAGCCGGCGGACAAGGCCGCGGTGGCCACATAGTTCACTGCCGCATAGGCAGCTCAGAAAACGCCAAAAGACGAGGGGGGCAAATTACTCCTGTTCACTGCCGCATAGGCAGCTCAGAAATAAGTGGTGGAGGCGTGCCTTGCGCGTGCAGAGTTCACTGCCGCATAGGCAGCTCAGAAATGCTCATGCATGTAGTCGTGCCAGTTGGCCGCGTTCACTGCCGCATAGGCAGCTCAGAAAGTGGCGGTGAGCGCCACGACGGTGGCATCCATGTTCACTGCCGCATAGGCAGCTCAGAAAAATTCAGCAGCGCCAGCCATTCTTGCTATTGCGTTCACTGCCGCATAGGCAGCTCAGAAAAGTTACGGTAAATCCATTTTTCATGGCGATGAGTTCACTGCCGCATAGGCAGCTCAGAAAGGTCCCCGCGCCCGATGTTGTCGCCCGCTTCGGTTCACTGCCGCATAGGCAGCTCAGAAAGACGAGGACACCAGCGTCGAGAAGGCTGTGGCGTTCACTGCCGCATAGGCAGCTCAGAAATCTCCCGTGCGCTTTGCGGCCCCAACGTGGGAGTTCACTGCCGCATAGGCAGCTCAGAAAATCAATGGCCGCAGCAAGATCCGTTTCGAGATGTTCACTGCCGCATAGGCAGCTCAGAAATAACGGCCCGATCGCCCATTTCCCAAATCAACGTTCACTGCCGCATAGGCAGCTCAGAAAATGATCTCAAGTCGCGCGAG
>JAZKHK010000203.1:27255-27532 GCA_040385425.1 Pseudomonadota bacterium
GTTCACTGCCGCATAGGCAGCTCAGAAATGGTGGCGGGGCACTTGGTTGCAGCCCACATTGTTCACTGCCGCATAGGCAGCTCAGAAAGTTGCTACAAAAGACCCTTTGACAGTGTTAATGTTCACTGCCGCATAGGCAGCTCAGAAACGGGGGAGATGCCCGAGCAAGCCGCTATCCGCGTTCACTGCCGCATAGGCAGCTCAGAAAGTTACCCGTGGTGATTGAGCGCATCACGGCACGTTCACTGCCGCATAGGCAGCTCAGAAACCAGCGCAC
>JAZKHK010000204.1:0-243 GCA_040385425.1 Pseudomonadota bacterium
ATCATCGGCAGTGACTTCGAATTCGATGAGACCTCGGCGGAAGTCGTCACGGAAAACTCGGATACCACCGTTTCTGAAGTTGAAGATGCGCCGGTCGTCAAGTTTTTGCACAAGATGCTGCTGGACGCCTTCAGCATGCGCGCTTCAGACTTGCACTTTGAACCGTATGAGCACAATTACCGCGTCCGTTTTCGGATTGATGGAGAGCTCCGGGAAATCGCCTCACCGCCCATCGCCATCAAG
>JAZKHK010000204.1:253-12363 GCA_040385425.1 Pseudomonadota bacterium
CATCAAGGACAAACTGGCTTCTCGCATCAAGGTCATTTCGAGAATGGACATCTCGGAAAAGCGGGTTCCGCAAGACGGCAAGATGAAGTTGAAAATCGGACCGGAACGGGTTATCGATTTCCGGGTGAGCACCTTACCCACGATGTTTGGCGAGAAAATTGTGATCCGGATTCTCGATCCGAGCAGCGCCAAATTGGGCATTGACGCCCTGGGCTACGAGCCCGAAGAAAAAGAAAGACTGGTTCAAGCCATCGGCAGGCCCTATGGAATGATATTGGTCACCGGGCCAACCGGCTCCGGTAAAACGGTCTCGTTGTACACCTGCCTGAATATGCTGAACAAGCCAGGCGTCAATATCGCCACGGCCGAAGATCCATGTGAAATCAATTTACCGGGCGTGAACCAGGTTAATGTCAACGAGAAAGCCGGACTCACTTTTGCGGTGGCTCTGAAATCGTTCCTGCGCCAGGACCCTGACATCATCATGGTCGGCGAAATTCGCGACCTTGAAACCGCCGACATCTCCATCAAGGCGGCGCAAACAGGTCACCTGGTGCTTTCCACGCTTCACACCAACGACGCTCCCACCACGCTGACGCGGATGCGAAACATGGGCATTGCGCCCTTCAACATCGCATCCAGTGTGATTCTTATCACCGCACAGCGATTGGCTCGCCGACTTTGTCCCAATTGCAAAGCTCCCATCGACATCCCTAAAAAAGTGCTTCTCGATGCCGGCTATACCGCCAATGAACTCGACAACTCCTGGGTGTCATATCGTGCCGTTGGCTGCTCCATGTGCAACAACGGCTACAAGGGTCGCGTCGGGCTTTACCAGGTCATGCCCATCAGTGAAGAAATCCAGCGCATCATCCTTCGCGATGGAAATGCCCTGGAGATATCAGAACAAGCCGCCCGCGAAGGCGTTCGTACCCTCCGGCAAGCTGGCCTGCACAAAGCCAAATTAGGTTTGACTTCGCTGGAAGAAGTGCTCGCCGTCACCAACGAATAATCAAGGGAACCTATGGCAACCGCAAAGTCAAAGAACATCAAAGAATTTGTCTTTGAATGGCAAGGCAAAGACCGCAACGGCAAACAGGTCCGTGGCGAAACAAGAGCTGCGGGAGAGAACCAGGTTCAAGCAGCGTTGCGCCGTCAGGGGGTTATGCCGACCAAGATCAAAAAGCGCACGATGCGCGCAGGCAAGTCCATCAAGCCCAAGGATCTCGCGATCTTCACGCGTCAACTTGCCACCATGATGAAGGCCGGCGTTCCTTTGCTGCAGGCATTTGACATTGTTGGACGAGGAAACCCGAATCCAAGCGTTACCAAGTTGCTCAATGACATTCGTACCGATGTCGAAACGGGAACATCTCTGAGTGTTGCATTTCGCAAATTCCCCCTGTATTTCGACAATCTCTATTGCAATCTGATCGAGGCGGGTGAATCTGCCGGTATTTTGGATCAACTGCTGGACCGGCTTGCGGTTTACATGGAAAAAACCGAGGCCATCAAATCGAAAATCAAATCAGCCCTGATGTACCCCATCTCGGTCCTGATTGTGGCTTTTGTCGTCACGGCCGTCATCATGATTTTTGTTGTGCCGGCCTTCAAGGAGGTATTCTCGAATTTCGGCGCCGACCTGCCAGGACCCACGCTTGCCGTGATTGCCATCAGTGAGATTTTTGTCAAGTATTGGTGGTTGATTTTTGGCGGCATTGGCGGCAGTTTTTACTTCTTTATGGAAGCCTGGAAACGCAACGAAAAAATGCAGCAGGTCATGGACCGCATCATGCTGAAGATGCCTATTTTTGGGGTGCTGGTCGACAAATCCTGTATTGCGCGCTGGACGCGAACGCTGTCCACCATGTTCGCGGCGGGCGTCCCGTTGGTGGAAGCACTTGATTCCGTGGGCGGTGCCGCTGGCAATTCCGTATACGAGCAAGCCACCAAAAAGATTCAACAAGAAGTATCAACGGGAACTGCGCTGACGGTGGCCATGACCAATGCCAATTTATTTCCGTCCATGGTCTTGCAAATGTGTTCCATCGGTGAAGAATCCGGTTCGGTCGATCACATGCTCGGCAAGGCCGCCGACTTTTATGAAGCCGAAGTTGACGACATGGTGGCAGGCATCTCCAGCTTGATGGAGCCCATCATCATTGTGATTCTGGGTACGGTCATTGGCGGCATTGTGGTCGCCATGTACCTGCCCATCTTCAAACTGGGACAGGTCGTCTGATGCAGATTTCGCAGTGGTTTGACTCAAGTATTTTTGGCGTTTTGGGTTTGTTGATCGGCAGTTTCCTCAATGTCGTGATTTACCGCCTCCCTCTCATGCTGGACGCCCAATGGAAAGCTGAGTGTGCAGAGTTTTCCGGCCTGGCCTTGGCTGCCACCGAGAAATTCAACTTGATGTTGCCTCGTTCACGGTGCCAGAAATGCAACCATCAAATCCGGTGGTATGAAAATATCCCCGTGGTGAGTTATCTTTTTCTGCGGGGTAAATGTTCGGCCTGCGCAACGCCCATCAGTTTGCGTTACCCGCTGGTAGAACTGGCCACCGGTGCGCTATTTTTTTACTGTGGCTGGCATTGGGGTGCCACCCCCAGCGCCTTGATCTGGAGCGGTTTTACCGCATCCCTTCTGGCACTGGCCTTGATTGACTGGGACACCACCCTCTTGCCGGATGACATCACGTTGCCTCTGCTTTGGGCGGGGCTGATTGCAGCAGCCCTTCAATGGACTCCCGTGGCCTTGTCAACAGCACTTTGGGGGGCTGTGGCGGGCTACATGTCCTTATGGCTTGTTTACTGGGCGTTCAAGCTGATCACAGGCAAAGAAGGCATGGGATTTGGTGATTTCAAGTTATTTGCCGCACTCGGTGCCTGGTTCGGCTGGCAGGCCTTGGTTCCCATCATTTTGATGGCCTCTGTCATTGGCGCTGTGGTGGGTATTGCCATGAAATTCTCAAGTGGTTTGCGCGCAGGTGGCTATGTCCCTTTCGGCCCCTTCCTGGCAGGCGCCGGGCTGACGGCCTTGATTTTTGGCCCGGCCTCGATTCTTCGCGTTGTCGGACTTTAAGTTGTGGCACCCGTTGTCCGGATGGGATTGACTGGTGGCATTGGCAGCGGCAAGAGTACGGTTGCCCGCACTCTGGCGGAGCAAGGGGCTGCCGTGGTGGATGCTGACCAAATAGCCCGCGCCTTGACGGCACCCGGCGGTGGAGCCATGCCGGCAATTGCCCTCACGTTTGGTCAGGATTTCATCACTGCGGATGGCGCGTTAGACCGGGAGAAAATGCGCACGCTCGCCTATGCCGACCCAAGCGCACGCAAACGGCTGGAGTCCATCATTCATCCCCTCGTGACCCTGGAAACGCAGCAACAGGCTTCAACGGCTACCAACGAAGGGCGAACTT
Source organism: Pseudomonadota bacterium (assembly GCA_040385425.1). Classification (GTDB taxonomy): domain Bacteria; phylum Pseudomonadota; class Gammaproteobacteria; order Burkholderiales; family Burkholderiaceae_C; genus Rhodoferax. Next base: position 3,675 of record JAZKHK010000204.1, read on the forward strand.
GCATCGTTTTTGACATCCCTTTACTGGTTGAATCACCGGTCTGGCGTCAACAAGTTGACCATGTGCTGGTCATTGATTGCACGCCTGAGGTTCAAATCAGCCGAGTGATGGCGCGCAGCCATTTGACGCGTGATGCGATCGAGCAAATCATGGCATCCCAGGCGAGGCGCGAACGGCGTCTGGCAGCGGCCGATACGGTTATTTTCAACGTCGATCTGTCCTTTGAAGAACTGGCAAAGGAAGCCCAACAACTTTTGCGTCGCTTCGGGCTATCATCCGGCTCAAATCCGACCTATCGAAAAAAATCAGCGTGATCCTTTACGAATACCCCTTTAACGAGCGCATCCGCACCTATTTGCGCTTGGAACATCTGTTTTTGCGTCTGACAGAGCTTATTTCGCGCGACCCCGCGCTGGATCACCACTATGCACTCACGACCCTCTTTGAAATCATGGATGTGGGTGCACGTGCCGACCTCAAATCCGATGTGCTCAAAGATTTGGACAAGCAAAAACACATTCTTGACGCGTACCGGGGAAATCCTGCCATCGCGGAAGGCGTGCTTGATGACGTGATCAACCAATTGGCTAGCTGCTACCAAATCCTGAGCAATCTGCCCGGCAAAGCCGGACATTCGCTGACTGAGAATGACTGGCTGATGAGTATCCGCAGCCGGGTTGGAATTCCGGGCGGCACCTGTGAGTTCGATCTGCCGGCCTATTACGCATGGCAGCACAAAACGGGCGCCGAACGCAGAACCGACCTCATCCGCTGGGCCTCCACGCTGGCACCACTGGCCGACTCGATTCATGTGTTGCTCAAGCTGCTAAGGGATTCAGGCGCACCGCAAAAGGTGATGGCGAACGGAGGGCAGTTTCAACAAAACCTGCCGCAAGGCAGAACCTTTCAACTCCTTCGCCTGTCCCTGGACCTCTCGCTGGGTCTGATTCCGGAGATCAGCGGCAACCGGCTCATGGTGTCTATCCGGCTGATGCGTCATGGAGACGATGATCGGCTCCACCCAGCCAATGAAGATGCCGCATTTGAATTGACGCTCTGCTCATGAAACTGGTTCCATGCCCGACTTGCGGAGGCGACAGCGTTTATGCCCCCTCCAACCCCTACCGTCCGTTCTGCTGCGAACGGTGCAAAAACGTCGACCTGGGCGCCTGGGCCAGTGAAGACTTCCGCATGCCTGTCACAGGCTTGCCAGAAGATCTACTCACAGATGACCAACAATAAGCTTCATTTGCAAGCGATTTAGGCCTCTAGCCCTTTATTTACAAGCGTGAGCAGCTATTAAATAAGTAGCACCCAGGAATTCACGCTCATCGGCCAGCCATTGCAATACCGGCACCGTACCCGGCAAAACAGGCGCCACCTGGACAGGCAGTTGCTGCCAGGCGAATGACTGGGCCTCGCGCATCTGCAACTCACCGGTCCAGTTCAAGACCTTGCAAAAGTTCAACCGCACCAGCGCATGGGGGTAGTCCATCATCTCTACCTTCCATCGCGTGGCGGTGCCAATGAGGATGCCGAGCTCTTCCTGTAATTCACGCTGCAAAGCCTGCTCCACAGTTTCGCCAGCTTCCAGCTTGCCGCCCGGAAACTCCCAATACCCTTCATAGACCTTGCCGACGGGTCTGGAAGTGAGCAAAAAGTCGCCATCCGGCCGGATCAGCACCCCCACAGCCACATCGACCACGGGACGGTCAGCGCCGCCCTCGCGGGGTCGCTCAGCATCCGCTACCAATATCGGCTGGTTCATGGGTTTTCTGCGTGTCGACCCGCATAGTCGCGTGCAAACTGGTAGGCCACGCGGCCACTGCGTGACCCGCGCTCCAGAGCCCACACCAAGGCTTGCGGCCGGGCGACTTCAATGGCATCAGGTGCCACCTCGAACGAGGACAGCCATTGCGCGACGATGGTGAGGTATTCATTCTGGCTGAAGGGGTAAAAGCTGACCCACAAGCCAAAACGCTCGGACAGGGAGATTTTTTCTTCCACCACTTCACCGGGGTGCACTTCGCCGTCTTCGGTATGGGTGTAGCTGAGGTTTTCCTTCATGTACTCCGGCAGCAAATGCCGCCGGTTGCTGGTGGCGTAAATCAGCACATTGGGAGTTGTCGCGGCCACCGAGCCGTCCAGAATGGACTTGAGCGCCTTGTACCCCGGCTCACCGTCTTCAAAACTTAGGTCGTCACAAAACACGATAAATTTTTCGGGTCGACCCGACACCACATCCACGATATCGGGGAGGTCCACCAGATCCGCCTTATCCACCTCAATCAATCGCAGACCCTGCCCGGCGTATTCATTCAGGCAGGCCTTGATCAGCGACGACTTGCCGGTGCCGCGGGCTCCCGTCAACAGCACATTATTGGCAGGCTTCCCGCGTACAAACTGAAGGGTGTTGAGCTGGATTTTTTCCTTTTGTGGCTCAATCTCTTTCAAATCCACCAAGCGCATGGCGCCGACGTGGCGCACCGGCTCCAACGCGCCATGGCCCGAACTGCGTTTGCGATAGCGGTAGGCCATGGCAGCCGTCCAGTCGGGTGCCGAGAGGGGCTGCGGCAGAACCGACTCAATACGGCTGATGAGTTGCTCGGCACGCACCAGCAGATGCTTGAATTGCTCGTTCATGAGCGGTAGTCGGCGTTGATCGTGACGTAGTCGTGGCTGAGGTCACAAGTCCAGACCGTGTCGGCGGCATCGCCACGCCCCAATACCACCCGCACCGTGATCTCGCTTTGCTTCATGACGCGCTGACCATCTTCTTCGCGGTATGACGAATTGCGCCCGCCACGGACTGCCACATGGACATCATCCAGGTACAAATCGATGCCCGTCTGATCCAGGTCGCCAATGCCGGCGTAGCCCACCGCGGCCAGGATACGCCCCAGATTCGGATCGCTGGCAAAGAAAGCTGTCTTTACCAGCGGCGAATGAGCAATCGCATAGGCCACCAGACGGCATTCGGCCTGTGTTTTCCCGCCTTCGACCTTGATTGCTATAAATTTAGTAGCGCCCTCCCCATCCCGCACAATGGCTTGCGCCAGTTTTTGTGCCACGGACAGCATGGCGGCCTTGAGCGCTTGCCCGTCGGCGCTATCCAAAGAATCAATATTGGCGTGTGCGGCCTTGTTGGTGGCAATGACCACAAACGAGTCATTGGTGGAGGTGTCGCCATCAACCGTCACCCGGTTGAATGAGCCTTCCGCCAGTTCGGTCGCCAGTTGATGCATCAGCGCCTGGCTGACGCACGCATCCGTGGCCATGAACCCGAGCATAGTGGCCATATTGGGGCGAATCATGCCGGCGCCCTTGCTGATGCCGGTGATGCTCACCAAAGCTCCGCCAATCATCACCTGCGTGCCAAACGCCTTGGCCACCGTGTCGGTGGTCATGATGCCTTCGGCCGCGCGCAACCAGTTATCTTCACGCACGTCCGCCAGCGCGCCATCCAGCCCGGCTTCGATGCGGTCCACTGGCAGGGTTTCCATGATCACGCCGGTTGAAAACGGCAACACCTGATTGGGGGCAAGATCGAGCTTGCGGGCGAGTGCCGCACAAGTGCCTTGAGCGCGGGCACGGCCATCGTCTCCCGTTCCTGCGTTGGCATTGCCGGTGTTGATAAGCATGGCCCGCACGCCGGCACCGCTGCTGAGATGCTCCCGGCAGATTTGCACGGGCGCTGCGCAAAACCGGTTTTGGGTAAAGACACCCGATACCGACGCGCCTGCATCGATCAAAACGACGGTCAGGTCTTTGCGATTGGCCTTACGGATACCGGCTTCAGTAACGCCGATGCGCACGCCAGCAACGGGATAGAGATCGGCCGGATTGGGAGCGGACAAGTTAACGGACATTTTTTTCCTTCAAAGAATTAGCGGATTATCCAAAAATTCAGCCCACAAAAACAAACGGGCCTTGGAACTCGTCCAAGGCCCGATGCTAAAGCGAGTGAGCGACTTAGGCCAGTTTGCCGTGGCACTGTTTGTATTTTTTGCCGCTGCCACAAGGGCAGAGTTCATTGCGGCCCACCCGTGGAACGGCTCCGCCCATAGAGGGAGATTTTTTGTTGACCGTCTCTTCATCCACGATGGTTTCAACTTCGCCAGTTTCGGTCGGGGCACTGTAGGTCACATTGGCAATGCTTTCACCCCGGTTTTCCATGTCCTCGGCGGCCTGCTCCAGTTGTTCGCTGGATTGAATCTTGACCGTCATGAGCACTTTGGTGACGTCATTTTTCACGGCATCCAGCAACTGACCGAACAACTCAAACGCCTCGCGCTTGTATTCCTGTTTAGGTTGTTTCTGAGCGTAGCCGCGCAAATGAATGCCCTGGCGCAAATAGTCAAGGGAACTCAGGTGTTCGCGCCAATGGGTGTCGATGCTCTGCAATAACACCATGCGTTCAAACTGGGTGAAGTTTTCACCGCCGACCAACTCCACCTTGGCCTCAAATACCTTGTTAGCCTCAATACGCACGCTCTCCAACAGGTCTTCGTCGGTAATGGCACTGGCCTCGCTCACCTGCTGCTGCAGTGGCAAGTTCACTTGCCACTCATCAGACAACACTTTTTCCAGCGTCGCAATGCTCCATTGCTCTTCAACCGATTCAGCAGGCACATATTGGCGCACCAGATCATTGAAACAGCCTTCGCGCAAGGATTGAATCTGTGCGGACAAATCAGCAGCATCCAGAATTTCGTTGCGTTGCTGATAAATCACCTTGCGCTGGTCATTGGACACATCGTCATATTCAAGCAACTGTTTGCGCATGTCGAAGTTACGCGCTTCAACCTTGCGCTGGGCGCTTTCGATGCTGCGCGTCACGATGCCGGCTTCAATAGCTTCACCGTCAGGCATTTTGAGCCGGTCCATGATGGCCTTGACCCGGTCACCGGCAAAAATACGCATCAACGAATCATCAAGACTCAAATAGAAGCGTGACGAGCCCGGGTCGCCCTGACGACCCGAACGACCGCGCAATTGGTTATCAATGCGGCGCGACTCATGACGCTCGGTCGCAATGATGCGCAAACCACCAAGAGCCTTGACTTGCTCGTGATCTTTCGCCCACTGCGCACGGATGGATTCAATCTGTTGCTGCTTCTGCGCCGCATCCAAAGATTCGTCCGCCTCCACCGCTTCCACGGCCAGATTCACGTTCCCGCCCAGCACAATGTCCGTTCCACGGCCGGCCATGTTGGTGGCAATGGTGATCATCTTGGCGCGACCCGCCTGGGCCACGATATCAGCTTCACGGGCATGCTGTTTGGCGTTGAGAACCTGATGCGGCAGCTTCTCTTTTTCCAGCAGTTGAGCAATGATCTCCGAGTTTTCGATCGAGGTGGTTCCCACCAAAACGGGTTGGCCACGCTCATAGCACTCACGAATATCCTTGATAGCCGCTTCGTACTTTTCGCGCGTGGTCTTGTACACGCGATCCAACTGGTCTTCGCGCTTGCTGGGGCGATTGGGTGGCATGACCACCGTTTCCAGCCCATAAATTTCCTGGAATTCATAGGCCTCGGTATCAGCCGTACCGGTCATACCCGCCAACTTGCCATAAAGACGGAAGTAGTTCTGGAAGGTAATCGACGCCATCGTCTGGTTTTCAGGCTGAATGGCCACGCCTTCTTTGGCTTCAACCGCTTGATGCAAACCTTCGCTCCAGCGGCGTCCCGACATCAAACGACCGGTGAATTCATCCACGATCACGATCTCACCATCCTGCACCACATAGTGCTGGTCGCGGTGATACAGGTGGTTGGCACGCAAGGCTGCGTACAAATGATGCATCAGCGTGATGTTGGCCGGGTCATAAAGCGTGGCGCCTTCAGGAATGAGCCCCAAGTCCGACAGAACCCGCTCAGCACTCTCGTGGCCCTGTTCGGTCAGGAACACCTGATGGCTTTTTTCGTCCAGCGTGAAGTCGCCCGGCTTGGTGATGCCCTCACCGGTGCGAGGATCCTCTTCGCCTTCCTGCCGATGCAACAAAGGGACCACTTTGTTGATCGCCAAGTACAGATCGGTGTGATCTTCCGCCTGGCCGCTGATGATGAGTGGCGTGCGCGCTTCATCAATCAGGATGGAATCCACCTCATCCACAATGGCGTAATTCAAACCACGCTGAACGCGATCAGCGGCCTCATAGACCATGTTGTCGCGCAGGTAATCAAAGCCGTATTCGTTGTTGGTCCCGTAGGTGATATCAGCACGGTAGGCGGTCTGCTTTTCTTCGCGCTGCATATTCGGCAAATTAATACCGACCGTCAAGCCCAAGAAGTTGTAGAGCTTGCCCATCCAGCGCGCATCGCGATTGGCCAAGTAGTCATTCACCGTCACGACGTGAACGCCCTTGCCGGTCAAGGCATTCAGGTACACAGGCAAGGTGGCCGTCAGGGTTTTGCCCTCACCGGTTCCCATTTCAGAAATCTTGCCGTTGTGCAGCGACATCCCGCCCAGCATCTGCACATCGAAATGGCGCATTTTCATCACGCGCTTGGAACCCTCGCGCACTACCGCAAACGCCTCCGGCAACAAGGCATCCAGCGACTCCCCCTTGGCTAGACGCTCCTTGAACTCTTGTGTCTTGCCACGTAAAGCATCATCGGAGAGCTTTTCAAACTCGGCCTCCATCGCATTGATGCGCACCACGCTGGTACGAAACTGTTTAAGCAGGCGGTCATTGCGACTGCCAAAAATTTTGGTGAGGATATTGGTTGCCATGAATACAAGACGGACCCGCTAGCCCACATGGGCCAACAGAACAGCGCAATCCTTTTTCTAATCTGGGTGAAATGGGGGAACCATCGCGAAATGCAACCGCTGGAGCGGAATACTTTGCGCTGAGAGAATCAATTGATCGATTTTACCTTTGACCGGGCAAGCGCCCTGCTGACGCTCCCGCCTGAGTTTGCACCGCCGTAGTGGCGGGCATAACCAGCTTGGCCAATCGTTGTGACGGCAAGTTGTGACCAGCCGCCAAAAACTTCTGTGGATCTTGAGGAATACCCTGTACCAACACCTCAAAGTGCAAATGGGCGCCAGTAGAACGCCCCGTGGTTCCAACCTCGGCAATTTTCTGCCCCACCTTGATCAGGTCACCTTTCTTGACCAGCGTCTTCGACGCATGGGCATAACGTGTAATCAGGGCATTGCCATGGCCTATTTCAATCATGTTTCCATATTCTGGATGAAACTCCTGCGTCACAACGATACCGCCAGCGGCGGCCAGGATGGGTGTGCCAACCCCCGCAGCAAAGTCCAGCCCGGTATGAAGGGCCGAGCGTCCGGTAAACGGATCAATTCGCCAGCCAAACAGGGAGCCCAGATTACCAGACGCGATCGGCGGCTGCGTCGGCACCATCATGTCCCGAATTTTCTGATCGAAAAGTCGAGATTCCATGACCGTCATCAAGTCGGTCCGTTGGTCGGCGAGTCGGTCAAGGTCAGCCAGCGTGGACTGGAGTTCTTCCATGGACAAAGGGCGCCCCGAAACCAACGCCCCCCCTTGGCCGGGCTTTGTCTTGATGTCGCTGGGATTGACGCCCGACAAGCCTGACAAACGCTCACCCAAGGATTCGAGCTGCGTCATTTTTGCCTGCATTTCGCCCAGTTTGCGCGCCAACACATCAAGGTTTTCACGCATAAAGCGGTCACGCTGCTCAAACTCGTCCTTGACGACCAGTCTGAGCAGGGAGCCGACAACTGGCCAGCCTTCTCGCGCGCCTTTCAAAAATACCAAGTGATACAAACCAGCCGCAACCAACATCAAGGTGACGGACGCCAGCAAGATCGCCAAAACCAGTTTGGTTCCACTCAAATGGATGGCCCGGCTTTTGGCTAGCCATGCATCCGTGATAATTAATTGCATTCGGATATTCTCATAACAACACGCTCATGAACCGCAATCACCGTCCTGTCTCGCTATTGCAAGCAAGCGAGGATTCGCCAACGCTGGGAAAGCTAATTGAACTCTCCCGTGATTCAGTTGCGCGACTCAAGGCCGTCGAATCCCTTATACCGGGGTCTTTGCGTTCCGCGGTCAAGGCAGGCCCCATTGAAGGCCCTGTTTGGTGCTTGATTTTAGACAACAACGCAGTCGCAGCAAAAATTCGCCAGATTCTGCCCGCGCTTGAGGCTCATTTGCGAACAAAGGGATGGGATGTGACCTCAATTCGTCTCAAGGTTCAAATCACGCGCAATCGTTAATTTGCCAAAAGGATTGCTCAATGCAATTGAGCGCGCCGCGTGATCTGGGCTTCCCTTATTTTTTGCTTTGCTCTTGAGTTAGCTCAGACCATAACGCCCAATCTGCATCGCTGCCATTTCCCTCATAAACTTCAGGAACAGGCAAGGGACGAGAAATTCTTCGCCTTTCCTTAATTTCAACGGAAAGGTCCCCCGTCGGCTGAGTAGGCTTGGGTGCAGTTGATGCTGGCGCTGGTGCAGCGGTGTTTCGCTTTAAAAAACTCTTAAACATAAGGACTCAACTGTAATAGTGATGCGCGATTCTTGCCATCCCCCATTTAGGGTATTTACATTTGAGAGAAATTTCAGTACCGAAGTACAGTTAATTAGCTGGCAGACATGATTCATGTCCAAATCAAATTTTCACTGGGGAAAAGCTGGCGCGACTGGCGAGATAACGGTAAAAAAGCCCGTCATTTTTTGAATA
>JAZKHK010000205.1:0-3330 GCA_040385425.1 Pseudomonadota bacterium
CATTCCCCGGGGCGAAAAAGGCACGTACCAAACAGCCGGCACCCGGCTGGCGGTGGAAACAGGCGCTCCGGTGGTACCGATTGCCGTGTCCTCGGGCAAATGCTGGCCGCGCAAGGGCTTCCTCAAGTACCCCGGCGTGGTGGACGTGTCGATTGGGCCCCAGATTCCCAGCACGGGCCGCGAGCCCAAGGAACTGATGCGCGAGGCCGAGGCCTGGATCGAGGCCGAGATGCGCCGGATTGACCCCGAGGCTTATCGCCAGGCCTGAACGCCATGCACCCGCTGCTGCAGTTCACGCTCGATTTTTTTGAGTCAAAAAGGCCTCTAGCCCCCGTAGAACCTGCGCAACCAGCTATTAAACCAATAGCAAATAGAACCCCGCCGCCAGCGGACCGCATAGAAACATCTGCGTCAGGATCCACGTTCCGTCACCCCTGCGCCAACCGCGAAGCGCTGTTGGACGGCCAGGTCGTGGCATTTGAGTTCAAGCGCGGCAAGCGGCGCACCATTGGCTTTGTCGTCGGCCCGGAGGGTCTGCGGGTCAGGGCGCCCACCTGGGTGACTTTGCGCGCCGTGGACGCGGCCTTGCAGGAAAAAGCAGGCTGGATCATCAAGAAGCTCGGGGAGACGACGCAGCGCCAGGCGCTGGTGGCCGCCCGCTGCATCGAGTGGCGCGACGGCACGACGATTCCGTTCCTGGGCGAACCGGTCACCGTGGTGCTGAGTCCCGGACCGGGCTGGCGCGTCAAAGGCGCCGTCCTCACGCCGGTTGAAAACGACCCTCACTCGACGCAGACCGGCGCGCCGCGCCATAGGCTGCAACTCGGCCTGCCCCCAAGCGCCACGCCGGACCAGATCCGCGACGCCGTGCAGGTCTGGCTGATGCAACAAGCCCGGCAACTGTTCGCCGAACGCCTCAATCACTTTGCGCCGCTGTTGCAGGTGCAGTGGCGCAAGCTGTCGCTCAGCAACGCCCAGACGCGCTGGGGCAGTGCCCGCATTGACGGTGCCATCCGGCTCAACTGGCGCCTGCTTCATTTCCGCCTGCCCGTCATCGATTACGTGGTGGCGCATGAACTCAGCCACTTGCGAGAAATGAACCACAGTTCGCGTTTTTGGGACACCGTGCGCACCGTGGTGCCGGACTACGCCGCACTGCGCGCACAACTCAAGAGCGAGACGGCTCCGCGCTGGGCCTGATCGGGCACAATCCTGCCCGCAACGACTTGAGTTTTATCAAGGTTGGCCTGCAATTTGCATACTGCCTCGCCTGGAATCATCCATGCACCAATTTAATCCAGAGGATCTTTCATGACACATCAAGTTTTCAAACGCGCTGCCGTTTTTGCAGCTCTCGCTGCTTGCGGCTTTGCCGCTCAGGCTGCTGACTGGAGCGACACCTCCATCGGCTACCGCACCGGCACCAATTTTGCCGAACCGTTCAATACCATTGCCCCGAATTCCATCCGCAAGAACATCCTGAACCTGAACCATGTCAGTGGTTACAAGTACGGCACCAACTTCTTCAATGTCGACTTCCTCATGTCCGACGAGAAAGACCCTTCAAGCGCGGGCTCGACCAATGGCGCGCATGAAATTTATGTGGTTTACCGCCACACGCTGGATCTCGGTAAAGTGACAGGCAAGGAGTTCAAGTTCGGTCCGGTGCGCGGCCTGGGCATCACGGCTGGTTTTGACTACAACACCAAAACTGACGCCGGCTACAACTCCAAGAAGCAAATGATCGTGGCCGGCCCCACGTTCATGATGGACGTGCCCGGCTTCCTGAACGTGAGCCTGCTGGCCCTGTGGGAAAGCAATGCGCCCTACAGCACCTTCAGCCACGTATCCACGCCCCGTTACAGCTACGATGTTCATCCGATGATCAACCTGGCCTGGGGTATCCCGATCGGCTCGTCGGCCTTCTCTTTTGAAGGTTTTGCCAACTTCATCGCCTCCAAGGGCAAGAATGAATTTGGTGGCGATACAGCGGCTGAAACCAACATCGACATGCAAGTCATGTACGACTTGAGTTCTGCTTTGGGCGCCAAACCGAAAACTTTCAAAATCGGTGTGGAATACCAATACTGGAAAAACAAATTCGGCAATGACAGCGCAGGAGCCGCCGGGTCTGGAGCGACAGCCAACACGCCGATGATCCGCGCCGAATACCACTTCTAAGCGGGGGCGGCTTCTGCCGCCACAGTCACTTGCGTCAAGCCACGACGCAAGTGACTGCTTGAAAGGCCTGAAGAAGAAGTCACGGGTCGACTTCTTCTTCAGGCCTTTCTTTGTTTCTCCGTCATGTTTGCGCTGTTTTATGCATTCGTTGAGGCGTCTGAACATGGGGTTGTCGGATTTGCTTCATAATTGACGTTTACGTTAACGTCAACCGGCGCATGACACCGGATCAAGCATCCTATGGCAATTACCTACAGCATCAGCGATCTGGCTAAAGAGTTTGACCTGACCACCCGGGCCATCCGCTTTTATGAAGACATGGGGCTGCTGCAGCCGCAGCGATCCGGTCCGGGTGAACGCACCCGGGTTTACAGCGTGCGGGACCGCACCCGCCTGAAGCTGACCTTGCGCGCCAAACGCCTGGGCTTGAGCCTGACCGAGGCCAAGGAACTCATTGACATGTACGACAGCCCGGGCGACACCGGCGCACAGTTGCAAAAATTTCTGCTGGTCATTGCGCAGCACCAGAAACAGCTCGAAAGCCAGATGGCCGATCTGCAGGACAACCTGGATGAACTGAAAGTCCACCAGCGCGAAGCCAAAGCCCTGCTGGCCAAGATTTCACTCAAATCCCCGTCGCCCGCAACGCAAGCAAAGTAACGCCATGGCACATGACATTCTTTGGACACGCGTACAAACCAGCTTTAACCGCCAGGGCTTGATGCAGCATCTGGGCGCCCGCCTGATCCGGGTCGAACCGGGCCTGTGCGAAATCGCGCTGCCGTACTCGGCCAAAGTGACGCAGCAGCAGGACGGGTTTCACGGCGGCGCCATCGGTGCCCTGGGAGATATCGCCGGCGGCTATGCCGGGCTGACGATGGCCGCAGATGACATGGAAGTCACCACGGTCGAGTACAAAATCAATTTCATGGCAGCGTTTCAGGGCGGTGAACTGCGCGCCACCGGCCATGTCGTCAAGGCGGGCCGGCGCCTGATCGTGACCACGGCGGACGTGGTTCACGTCGATGCCGACGGCAAGGAAAGCGCCTGCGCAGTACTGCAGCAAACCTTGATGGCAGTGCCCAAGAGTTATTGAAGACAGCCGCCAGCCCTCTCTGACAGGCTCAGGGCATGTGGTTTTTATAAATG
>JAZKHK010000206.1:0-6073 GCA_040385425.1 Pseudomonadota bacterium
TCATTTGATCGGTGCGGCGCCTCGGATTTCTGGCGCGCAGTTTCACTTGCCAGCTCGCGCGCAAAAGGATGGGCTCAAATTCTGGGCTGTTTTGAGCAAGGGTCTGGATGCTGATATTCGGGATCTGTATGACGTGATCATCATTGACACTCCGCCTGCTTTGGACTATTTGACGATTAACGCCTTTTATGCTGCAGACATTCTGGTAGTACCACTCCCTCCCTCGGCTATGGACTTTGTGTCGAGCACGCAGTTCTGGGACCTGTTCGTTGACTTGAGCGAAGAGTTTGCCGAGTTTGGCATGCAAAAGGAGTACAGCTTTGTAAATGTGTTGTTATCTAGAGTTGATGCAAACGACACAGCCGCTGAAGTGGTGCGTGAGTGGATTCGCGAGGCCTACGGTAAACATGTCCTGCCGATTGAAATTCTTACAACTGCTGCTGCAAAGACTGCTGCTGCTGAATTCGGTACTGTCTACGATGCCACGGTCGCCCAGCAATCGGTACGCACCTACCGACGCGCCTACGATGCGTATGAGCGCTTAGTTGAGAGTATGGAGAGCCAACTGATTCGTGTCTGGCAATCTCAAAGCTCGGTCTGAACAGGAGAAAACGTATGAGTGCATTGTCAGATAAATTCGCAAAAGGCAGGCAGGCCGTGGCCGAGCGTTCTGCCGACCGGCTGGAGAATGCGGCCGCTACCGCCGAAGCTCAGCCGCCTACGCGCCCAAGTGGACCGCAGCATGGGAATGTGACCATCATGAAGATGGAGATGTTGAAGGCTGAAAATGAGGCGCTGAAAGCAGGAATGCCTTCAGTCTTGTTAGATGCGCGTGAGATTCGTTCTAGCGATTGGGCGAATCGGCTACCGGACTCTTTCAATACACCAGAGTTTGCCGCTTTTAAGGCGGAAATTTCTTCGGCTGGGGGTAACAAACAGCCCATCAAGGTCCGCCCGGTTGCCGATGGTGGCGTGGTGAAATTTGAAATTATCTTTGGACACCGCCGACACCGCGCTTGCTTAGATTTGGGCATCCCAGTTCTTGCGATTGTGGCCGACCTTAGCGACAAGGATTTGTTTATTGAAATGGAGCGTGAGAACAGGGGGCGCGAAGACCTTACCCCTTATGAGCAAGGGCAAATGTACGCCAGTGCTATTGACGGAAAACTGTTCCCTTCAATCCGAAAAATGGCGGAGGAGATTGGTGAGGATCACAGCTTGGTCGCGAAGGCCATTGCGCTGGCCAGATTGCCTGAGCCTATATTAGATAGTTTTGTATCTCGGTTGGAAATTCAGTATCGTTGGGGTGCCACGTTGAAGGCCGCAATTGAAAAAGAGCCGGAAGTGATTTTGGCTAGGGCGAGTGACATTGCCAAACAGCGAGCTGGAGGCAACCAAGTTTCTTCCCCGCAAGCATTTGATATTTTGACGGGGAAGTCCTCGTCTTCATCAAAGCGATCCACAAGAAAAGTGACTGTCGGCGAACACGTTCTGATGATCACCGAAGGCAAAAACAAATTGGCTTTTGAATTACCCGCCGTCGGTCGTGACAAGCAAAGTCGTATAGAAAAGTACATCACGGAGTTGCTTGCTGAGTAACTGCCAAGCTGTGTGGAACGGTTCCACACAGCTTGGCCTCCAACCTACCTTGGGCGCTTACGGCGCCCTTTTTTACGCTGTATAACTCCACTACAACTGAGTGTGGAACCGTTCCACACCCATTCTTTGCACGCTTTTGCTGCAAAAGTTTATCTGACTGGTTAGTCACTCAAAAGGTTGGCGGTCATGTTACCGATAAGGAACCGAATCAGTCTGTCGTCAACCATTCCGTCCGCGATGTATCGCTTATCCGCGAAAACAGTGAATGGTGCGAGCTTGGCAACTGTGCCCCTTTTCCTGTCGGTGTACTCTGGATCGTCGGTGCCCATGGTTTCTACAATGACAATGTGCTGCCGTTCCTTATTTCGGCCTGTCACCACAAAGTCGGGTCTAGCACCTGTATTTCCCCAGTCGTGAATTGGTTTGTGGATTTGGCACTCGATGCCTTTGCGCTCCAGGGCCTCGCACGCTGTAATGATTGCCGCCATCGCCTCGCGCTCATAGTGGGAATCAACCAGCATCCAGTGGCGCAGGCCATTCAGAACCGGATGAAGATAGGCCTTGTCAAAATTAACTCCATTAGGCCCGGCTGTAACCTTGGCATACATGAGCATGGGAAATCGCGCGGCCACGTCGTCATCACCATATACAGCCATACGGCCATGAATATTCACCCGGGAGCCATCGGGCTCAAATGTGACCCACCCGTTTTCTCGGCTCGCGCTATAGACCGGGCAGATCAAAATCGCCTGAGGGAGCTTGCCAGCCGCCTTGCAGGTTGCAAAGGATTTTTCCATCCAGGCGTCCTCCCATGCACGAGCGTTGCAGTAGAGCAAGCTTTGAATTTCAAGGCCCTTTTGTGCCGGAACATCGGCGCTTGCCTGCAGCAACATGACTGCGGATGACTTCCCGCGTAGAGGCCAGTGCTGGATCTCACCTTTGAATAACAGCCAGTGAAGCTGACGTGATAAAGGATCAGCCCGCTCGCCAACATTTACGCGTGCCCGCGCTTCATCGACCAGGTCAAGACCTGGAGGATTCGGTGCTCGACTTGGCCGCTCATCTTCTACAAAGTCAGGGGGAGCCACTGGCTCAGGCCATCCTTGTAACTCGACGGATATCTGAGAGGCCTTGGGCTCACGCTTATCGAATCTGAAGACGCATGCATTCGTGTGCTGGATGCGTTTTGTCATGCGGCGAAGTGAAAGGCTTCCGCTTGGGGTGTCAACAATCGAGAGGAGGGGATGGGTCTTTGTCGTGGCGTTCACAGCGCATGAGCAGGCGATCCACATCTCGCGATGTTTGAGGTCTGCCAGCAGTTGTAGAACCTGACTGTCTTGATCTTCAGTGGCTTTTCCTGTCCACCACAGGGCTATCAAGGCTGGATTATCTAGGGCAATAGTGCGGACTGGTTTAGTTGCCTTTTTTTGGTGTCGTGAGATTGCGTACATCGGTATTCCTTATCCACTTTCTTTTTAGGATGTTTGATATGTCGTTACTGCCCACGCCAACTGGGTTTGCACATTATTTTTCAATATTGTTAATAAATCAAATGTTGTTGTGTGTTTTGTACAATACATAAAACTAAAGCAAATCCTTTGATGAGAAGCTTTCGCAAAACAAGAACTTGCCCATGAAGCCAACTACTCAGGCTTACGCTGAACTCCAGCAGGCCTATGATCACTTCAACGTGACCCTTTTTGAGGGCACCCTGCCGGATTGCTTAATCACGCTCCAGCGAGAAAAACACACATTCGGATATTTCTCTCGCAATCGCTTTGTGGACCGCGACGGGACAAAAATTGATGAGATCGCGCTCAACCCCAGTTACTTTGCAGTGCAGCCCTTGGTGGAGGTACTCCAGACGATTGCACATGAGCAGGTACACCTTTGGCAGCACCACTACGGCACTCCTGGCCGCACCAAATATCACAATCATGAGTGGGCCACCAAGATGGAGTCAATTGGCTTGATGCCATCAAGCACAGGACTGCCTGGTGGTCGGATGGTCGGTGATCAGATGGCGGACTACGCCATCGAGGGGGGAGCTTTTTTAAAGGCGTGTGAGCAATTGATCACGGAAGATTTTCGTATCAGTTGGCTTGACCGGTTTCCATCTCAGAAGCAAGTTATGCAAGCGGCTTGTCTGGCTTCCCTGGATCTGGCGCCATCCGTTGGTGGTGGATCTGCTCCTATGCAGCAGATGGCAGAACAATCGTTGGTGATCACTGGCTTAGCCGTGGTCGAACAACTTAATGAAGAAGCAGTCATTGTGGTTCAGCAGAAGCAACAGACGCGTGCCCGTTATCAATGCAAGTGCGGGACAAAGGTCTGGGGGAAGCCTGGATTAAAGCTTCTATGCATGGAATGCGACGATGTTTTTTTAGCGGACTAACTGATACTCATCTTTTGCAGCAAAAGTTCTTTCTAAAACACTTATGATTTGCACATTATTTAATGCAATAAAGTGAATGAGATGTGTATGACTCTTCAACAAGGTCGATTTGTGTTTGGCGACGAAGCTGACGCAATTGCGTATTGGAAAGACAAAGAATTTAAGAAGTTTGCTGTTGACGTGACCGCGGGTCCTGTTAAGCGGCCAACATTTTCCCGAACTATTTACGTGACCGCCCGCAATTCAGCGCGTGCGATTATTTGCGCGAAGGACCAGCCACTTTCCAAGCCACCTCGTGGTGCTCGCTACACCGCTCGCCTTGCGGGTCCCCGTGAGCTGGGATGTACTCCTACTCCGTCTACTATTTGACCGAGAATGTAACTATTCGAGTCATCTTCATCATCCAGGAGTTAACACATGAGCAGTCCGACATTTGATATTGGCACTTCGCATCTGGATCGATTCTGCAAGGCGACCTTGACCACGCTAAAGGAGGCTGGCATGGACAAGGCAGATACGCCGTACGTCATTGATGCAACAGTCGTCTCGGCGAGCGAATTCAGCCACTTACTCAAACATGGTGCGGTAAGCGCTACTGGTGAAGGTCGTGCTTCGCCAAGACCGGTATTGCGTAACTATGCTATGCCGCGCGGTGGACCTCAGATGGAAAAAATTGGTTTTAACCTCAATTTTGATCTACTGTGAATGTCTTATCACTCCTGGGTAGCTCAACTTGATCACCGTGCTGGGTCGTCGAACTCAATCACCGGCAAGGAACAGGTATGTCTGGGAATATCTTTCCCTGACTGGCGAGGCGCTGCAGAGCAAGCAAACGATGGCGATCCTTGATCACAACGTAGCGCCCAGTCCGCTGGCCTTGGTTATCGCACTCGTGGAGTACTTGGAGAGGGCGCTGTAGGCCATCTTTGAGGATGAGTGCGGCAGTTTGCGCTATGTCGCCGAAGTCTCCCAGGTTCAAGGGTGCAGTGTTGGCCACCAGCGCGCGGAGATCCACAAACGGGGGTACATCCTCAGCCGGTGGCGTCAATAGGGTTCCCATAGTCCTGATTACTGCGCTGCAGTGCTGGCAATATGGTGGTTGACCGATGGAGCAGGGCGACCTGCGCAAGATACCCAGGACTTCAGGAGAAACAATTCCTCAGCACAGATTAGATCCAGCAAGTAAGTGGCGCTGGAGTCTGTTTTCTTCGCGCTCAGTAAATGCACGGCTCCAGCCTTAGTGATCCAACCAGTGAATGATGAACTGTGCACCCCAACCTGGTCGGTTTTCTGTCCAGGAGAGAGTTGTTGAACGTGAAAGTCCTCTCCCTCCGTCATCCCAATGAAGCGACCATCGAACGTAACTGTGCCAGCTTTATTCATGCGGATCTGGGCGATCTTCTGGCGGGGTGTAGTACCAGCAGTTCTTGACCGTGAAATTGCCGTCGTGCGGTTTGATTGAATGTGTTGCAAAGCCATTTTTTTCTCCTTGTAGAGCCTCTGTGCCAACCAGGAACATTTCGGTGTGGTTGTGCTTTCATACATTAAATAATGATAATTACCGATAAAAAATTCATTTGGGACTGGTGCTGCATTGGTGTTGTTTCCAGCAGCTATCACGCCAGACCCACGGTGCTACTGGGGCATCGTCAGCCCAAAGGCCTGCGTGAGCTTGATGGGCTGCAGCTTCGATCTGTAGGAGGCGCTGATCGCGCAAGTAACGCCCACGTGCAGACATATTGGCCCAGGCAAATCCACTCCTAACCATTTCTGCGTTGATCCATGTGTTACCAATGCTGAGGTTGCACACATCACGTCCATATTTGTCTTGCTCGAAGCAGTTACCTTGGACGGTTTTCTGCAGGACGAGCGATGTCAGGTATGCCGTTGATTTTGCAGAGTACGGCTGTCCAACTCGGCCCCGCTCCTGTTGCGTATGAGCGGCCTCGGGCGAATCTATTGACGCTAGCCTGATGGTTTTTTTCCCACTGCCGACGACTTGCATGATGACGGTATCACCGTCATCTACTTTAATCACAGTTCCCTCAATGACGTATTGTGCGGGTTGACAAATCGCTG
>JAZKHK010000207.1:0-4769 GCA_040385425.1 Pseudomonadota bacterium
CGGCGTTCGAGATATTGACCCGCCGCGCCGCCGAGCAACAGCCGTCGGCATGACGCCGCAGGCCACGACGTCCCATCTTGATCCTGAGCGTGGCTTGGGCACGCTGGGCTCGGACGTGGCCTTGCGAAAAATTCTGGCCAGCGTGGAGACCAGTCTCGCGGCCAGCATGATTGAAATGAGGCAAGCGCTGGCGGCTGGCGACCTCGCGCTTGTCAGCCGCCTGTTGCACACCCTCAAAGGCTATGTGCCCATTTTTTGTTCCGACGCCTTGGTGGATCAGCTCAAGCACGTCGAAGCGCAGAGCAAGACAGAAACGGCGGCCACCTTGACGCCGCTGTTGGCGGAACTGTGGTGCCAATTGGAAAACCTCTTGCTGGAAATTCGACGCTACCTGGCTTGATTGCTATTGAATAAATAGCTGCTCAGGTAGATAACACGGGGGCTAGCGGCTGATTTGATCTAAATTCCGGTTGTTTTTCAGGTCAGATCGCTGATTTCATCCGCGGCCAGCGCTTCCATCGCCTGCATTTGCTGCGCCAGCACCTCCAGCGTGGCCTCGGATGCATCGTGCCCCAGGGCGTTGCGCGCCAGGATGCGGGTGCGTAATTGCGCGGGCGTGGCCTGCGGCGCCAGGATGGCAAAGGCGGCACCGGCGTCTCGGGCCAGCGTGCGAAAGGCGTCGCGCTCGGCACGCTTCAAAAAAGCGGCATCCACCACCACCGACCAGCCCGCCTGCAGCCAGCTTTCAGCCAGTTCTTTCAGGCGCGCATAGGTGCGGGCGCCGGCGTCCGTCGTGTAAATGCCGGCGTTCGGGTCCGAGCCGCTGCGCGCAGCCGGCGCCAGTCCGAACAGGCGCTTGCGCTCCACATCCGAGCGCAGGCGCAAGGTGGATGCCGTCGCGTCGCTTTGCAGCAGCGCACTGGAGGCGAGGGTCTTGCCGCAGCCCGACAACCCGTGCGTGATCACCAGCCGCAAGGGCGTCGGCGCCGCCAGGCGTTCGGCCAGGGCGACATAGGCGCGCGCCTCGCTGTGGCTCGCGTCCTCTGGCGGCGTCTGGCCCGCGCGGATGGCCGCTACCTTGGCGCGCACCAGGGCCCGGTACACCGCATAAAACCGCAGCACCTGAACCGCCTCGTGATCGCCGCTGCGGCTCAGCACCTCATTGACAAACCAGTTGGCGAGACCGGCTTGTTGGTGCGCGAGCAGATCGATGTAGGTGAAGGCGATTTCGCTGGCGACGTCAATCCAGCGCAGCTCGTCGTTGAACTCGATGCAGTCGAACATCCGCACCTGCTGGTCGATCAGCACCAGATTGGCCAGATGCAGGTCGCCGTGGCATTCGCGCACCCGCCCGGCCTGCTGGCGCGCGTCCATCAACGGTGCCAGTTGCTGGAATTGCGCCTCGGTCCAGGTTTGCAAATCCTTCAGCCGGGCGGCCAGATCGGCGTCGGGCAACAGGCGCAGCAGATCCGTGAAATTGTCCCGCGCCGGCGCGATGACGGCGCTGGCCGTGCCCCAGTGCGACCCGGGCGGCGCCGGGGTGGCGCGTGCGTGAAAAGCGACCAGCGTGTCGGCCAGATCGGACAGGTGGGTGGGCCGCAGCTCGCCGCGGGCACAGAGCCGGTCCAGCCGCCCGCGCTCATCAAAGCGGCGCATCTTGACGACGTACTCGATCGGCGGGCCATCGCCGTGCCATTGCGGGTCGTGCGGCGTATTGAAAAGACCAACCACGTCCAGGTAGAGGTCGGGCGCAAAGCGGCGGTTCAGGCGCAACTCATCCTGGCAGCAGCGCTCGCGTTGCGCCAGCGTGCTGAAGTCCAGAAACGGCAGCTTCACCGGTTTCTTGATCTTGTAGGCGAACTCGCCCGCCAGCAGCACCCAGGAGATATGGGTCTGGACCAGCTCCACCTGCGCCACCGCATGCGGATAACGCTGCGGCGCCAGCAAAGCCTGGATCAGCGGGGGCAATGAAGCGTCGGTCATGGCCGCTTTCAATGGCGTTGGCGCACCTGGACATCCACCGTCATGCCGAGGTAGTCGCTGGCGGAGCCGTGCCAGCTGCCGCTGACCGGGGGGGCCTGGCTGGCGTGCCGTGCGACGTTGACACGGATCAGGTGGTTGCCGCCCGCCGCCATCTGGTTGGTGGGGTCCAGCGGAATCCAGCCTGCGCCGGGCAGATAGGCCTCGACCCAGGCGTGCGTGTTGGCGGGGCGGGCGTCGATCTGGGCATCGGTATCAAGCCGGGGGATATACAGGTAGCCCGAGACAAATCGGGCGGCATAACCCAGCCGGCGGGCCGCCTCGATCATCAGCGTGGCGAAGTCGCGGCACGAGCCGCTTTGCAGGCGCAGGGTTTCCAGCGGATCATGGACGCCCTCCCGGGAGCGAGACCGGTATTGCATCGTGTCATGAATGAATTGCCGCATCGCCAGCAACAGGTCGCGTGGGCTGATCGCCTGTTGGACGGGGACGAACTGCTGCGCCCAGGCCAGTAGCTGATCGTCCGGGTCATCGTAATGCGGCACCAGATAGGGGGCCAGAATCAGGCGCTCCTCGGGGTCGTAGTCAAACGGATAGGTTTGCGCTTGGGGGTCCAAAGGAAAGTCCAGCGCCGGCGTGCCGGAGTGTTCCACGGTGAAGGTGCGCACCAGCTTGAGTTGAGTGGCCGGGCTTTGCGGCAGGACCAGGGCCACCGAGTTGGAGTAGGCGTCCTGAATCAAACGGACCTCCAGCGCCGGCGGCGTCACTTTCAGATCGGTCGCCAGCACCCGCATGTCGTGGCTGTCGCGCGGGCGAAACATCACTCGATGCTCGTCGATCGTGACCGGCTGGGCGTAGTGGTAATGGGTGGTGTGGGTGATGTCGTAAATGACGGACATGGGCAACGCTCCAAGAGGGGACTGATAAAAGAATCAATGCGATTTCAACGAGGCCATGGCTTGGCGCAGCACGTCCGCCGAATGGGCCAGCCCCTCGCGTTCGGCGTCGTTCATGGACGGGGTCATGACCTGGACGGCGCCTTGCGCCCCGACCACGGTGGGCAGGGACAGCGCCACACCCTGCAGGCCCAGCGCGCCTTCCTGCATGCGCGAGACCGTGAGCACCCGGCGCTCGCCGCGCAGCATGCAGCGCAGCAGGCTGGCGGTCACCAGGCCGATGGCATGGTTGGTGGCGCCCTTGCGCTGGATCACCTCATAAGCGGCGCGGCGCACGTCGCGCGCCATGGGCGGCTCCAACTCAGGCGACCAGCCCGGCCAGTCGCGCAGCGGCATGCCGCCCACGCGGGCGCCCGACCACAGCACCACTTCCGAATCGCCATGTTCACCGATCACCTGCGCATGAATCGAGGCGGTGGCCAGTTGCAGCTTCTGGCTCAGCATCTGGCGCAGACGGGCGGTGTCGAGCATGGTGCCGGTGCCCAGCACGCGCTCGGGCGGCAGGCCGCTGGCTTCGGTCATGACCTGTGTCAGCACGTCCACCGGGTTGGTTACCAGCACCACGATGCCGGCAAAACCGGCGAGGGTGCGGCCAATGTCGGCCACCACCCGGGCGTTGTCGCGCAGCAGATCCAGCCGCGACTCATTGGGCTTGCCGCCGCGTCCGGCGGTCACCACCACCACCTGCGCTTCACGCATCTCCTCGATCGAGGCTACGCGCACCTGGCACGAGGGGTAGAAGGCGGCGCCATGCGCCAGGTCCATGGCCTCGCCTTCGGCGACGGCACCGCGCAGGTCGTGCAGCCACAACTCATCGGCCGCGCCCGAATGCAAGGTGGAGATCGCCACGCTGGTGCCGACCCAGCCGGTGCCGATGATGCCGACGCATTTGTTCATGTTGAAATTCCTGGATGGCCTGGTGGCAATCGCCGTGACGAATTGGATTCAGTCAGGCACAAGATACTAAAAATAGCCGCAGGACGCAAACCGGTCAGTGCGCCAGCGAACGCCGGCCAGCGCGTTCAAGCCGCGCGCTTTGTTTTTGCGAGATTTCAAGCCGGCTGTTTTGCTATTAAATAAGGAGCTTATTGTGCAGGCAACACGGGGGCTAGAGGCCTTTTTGATTCATATTTCAGGTATTTTTCAGGTGGCCGGGCTGCTTATCCACTGCCAGCCGTTTCGACGGGCCGGGCGCGGCATCCGGCAAGGTGGCCATGACGCCAGGGGCCGTTTGGTGCGGTGCATCCGGCCCGCCCTGGAAGAGAAGGGCGGCCAGTACTTCCGTGTGAGAATTGGAGATTAATTACAAGGAATCAGCCTCATGACCCGTCGCGCCACCAAAATCGTCGCCACCCTTGGCCCCGCCTCCAGTGATCCCATGCTGCTGGAGCAGATGATCCGTGCCGGCGTCAACGTGGTGCGCTTGAACTTCAGCCACGGCAAGGCGCAAGACCATATCGACCGGGCGCGTCTGGTGCGTGAAGTGGCCCAGCGCGTGGGCCGCGAGGTCGCCATCATGGCCGATCTGCAAGGCCCCAAAATCCGGGTCGGCAAGTTTGCCGACGGCAAAATCATGCTGGTGCCCGGCCAGAAATTTGTGCTGGACGCCGCCCGCACCGAGCTGGGCGACATTGAGGCCGTGGGGCTGGACTACAAGGCGCTGCCGCGCGAGGTCAAAGCCGGGGATGTGCTCCTGCTCAACGACGGCCTGATCGTGATCACGGTCGATGCCGTCAAGGGCGAAGAGGTGCACACCACCGTCCGGCTCGGCGGCGAGTTGTCCAACAACAAGGGCATCAACAAGCAGGGCGGCGGCCTGACGGCGCCGGCGCT